>JBDSEE010000113.1:0-29687 GCA_039920245.1 Ferruginibacter sp. | reverse complement strand
TATTAAATTCACTGGAAGGTTATGCGATCATTGGTATCAACATAGCAGGTGCAGATCACGAATTTGCAACTATAAAAGGCATCACAGAGGATGTGACCGAAATTATTCTTAACCTGAAGCAGGTGCGCTTTAAAGCTAAAGTGGACCATGATGTTCATAACGAAAAAGTTACCCTTTCTATTAAAAATAAGACAGAGTTCACTGCAGGAATGATTGGTGATGCTTCACCTGCATTTGAAGTGATGAATCCTGAATTGCTTATTTGCACCTTGGATAACAGTGCTAAGCTGGATATCGAAATCACCATTGGCCGTGGCCGTGGTTATGTGCCTGCAGAAGAGCATAAAGAAAAAAGCAATCATTTTGGATATATCCCGGTTGATTCAATCTACACACCAATCAAGAATGTAAAATACCTGATTGAAAATACTCGTGTGGAGCAGCGTACGGATTTTGAAAAACTGATAATGGATGTAGTTACCGATGGTACTATTCAGCCAGAAGAAGCAGTAAAACAAGCTAGCCGTATCCTGATTCAGCATTTGATGATCATCACTGACGAGAATATCACTTTTGATACTAAAGAAGATAAGAAGGAAGATATGGTAGATGAGCAAACTTTGCAATTACGCAAAATGCTGAAAACGCCATTGGAAGATCTTGACCTTTCCGTTCGTGCATTTAACTGCCTAAAAGCAGCTAAAATTAATTCACTTAGCGAACTGGTACAGTACGAGCAGGAAGACCTTATGAAGTTCAGGAACTTCGGACAAAAATCATTGAGTGAAATTGACCAGGTATTACATGAAAGAGGCCTTAGCTTCGGAATGGATTTGAGCAAGTTGAAGCTGGATGATGAGTAGGCCCCCTAAATCCCCCAAGGGGGACTTTAAGATGCATTTTTTATTTTTATAAGTAGGCTGCAATTCCTGACACGGTGTAGCTGAATAAAACAATAACGTCATGAATCACGGAAACAAAAAGAATAACTTAAGCCGTACGGCTTCGCACAGAAGGGCATTGCTAATGAACCTCGGTTGCCAGTTGATTACTTACAAAAGGATCACCACAACACTTGCTAAAGCAAAAGCGCTGCGTGTTTACATCGAACCAATCATTACCAAAACAAAAGCAACAGAAACGAAAGAGCTTATCATGCACAATCATAGGATTGTATTCAGTTACCTGAATGATAAAGCCGCTGTGAAAGAATTGTTCACAGTTGTAGGTCCAAAGGTTGCTGGTCGTCCGGGTGGATATACACGTATCATCAAGCTGGGAGCAAGGGTGGGTGATAATGCTGAAATAGCTATGATTGAATTAGTGGACTTTAATGATGTTTATGGTAAATCAGTAGATAAAGCAACTGAACCAGCTAAGAAGACTCGTAGAGCTGGTGGTGCTAAGAAAAAAGCTGACTCAGCCCCTGAAGAAACAACTGCAACTGAAACTGATGCTCCAGCAACAGAGATAAAAGCAGACGATAAAGCAGAAGCTTAATTTAAATCATAGTCTAATTAAAAGCTCCGGTATTTTTACCGGAGCTTTTTTTGGCCTTACCCCAAACCCTCTCCGAAAGAGAGGGGAGAAATGCAGACCTCACCCCTGACCCTCTCCAAAAGGAGAGGGGAAATGCAATTCATAATTGTTGTTTTTTAGCTTTTAAAAATTAAAAATTGCTTTTATATTTTTTATGATTGATAAGAAACCAGTTTGCATTTTCTTTGCAATAAATTTGACCGAAAGCTGATGAATAATTTAGAAAATAACAAGGCGGTTTTACTTTTACAGGATGGAACAATCATGTATGGGAAAGCCTTTGGGATAAAAGGAATTGCTGTTGGAGAAATTTGTTTTAATACCGGGATGACGGGTTACCAGGAAGTGTTTACTGACCCAAGTTATTATGGGCAGGTGTTGATTATGAACAGTGTTCATACGGGCAACTATGGTGTGAAGCAAGAAGATGTAGAAAGCAGCAGCGTAAAAGTAAAAGCTGTAATAGGTAGAAACCTGGAAGAAAAGTTCAGCCGCTTCCAGGCGGAAAACTCTTTGCAGGAATATTTTGAAAAAGAAAATGTTGTGGCCATTACTGGCGTAGATACAAGAGCACTTGTTAGCCATGTACGTACCAAAGGAGCGATGAATTGTATCATATCTTCTGAAACCAGCGATATAGAATTTTTGAAGAAGCAATTATATGCAGTGCCGGATATGAATGGGCTTGAACTTGCTTCTGTTGTTAGTACTGAAGAAATTTATGAGTTAGGAGATAGTGGAAGCAAATTAAAAGTAGCTGTATTGGATTGCGGGGTGAAGAAAAATATTTTAAACTGCCTGGTGGAAAGAGGTGTGCATGTAAAAGTGTTTAATGCAAAATCTTCTTTTGAGGAAATGGAGAAATTTAACCCGGATGGTTATTTCATCAGCAATGGGCCCGGCGATCCGGCGCCAATGGATTATGCCGTAAAAACGGTAAAACAAATTTTAGCCGCGGATAAGCCTTTATTCGGTATTTGCCTCGGGCACCAGTTACTAGCCTTGGCCAATAATATTCCAACTTTTAAAATGAAGCATGGACACCGAGGATTGAATCACCCGGTAAAAAATATTATCACCGATAAGTGTGAGATCACTACACAAAATCATGGTTTTGGCATTGATCCGGAAACTGTGAAGAAAAATGATCAGATTGAAATAACCCATGTAAATCTCAACGACAACAGCATAGAAGGTATCCGCATAAAAAATAAGAAAGCATTCTCTGTTCAATATCATCCTGAGTCCACTCCCGGACCACATGACAGCAGGTATTTGTTTGATGAATTCGTGGAGATGATGAACGGATAACAGGAATTTCCAACACGAATTACACGAATTATTTTTATCGTTTGGTTCTATTTGTTTTTATTCGTGAAATTCGTGCCATAAATTCGTGTTTCACATTTGTTTTTATGACTATCGCAATCATCAATGGACCGAACCTTAATCTTCTTGGTAAAAGAGAAATAGATATTTATGGTAATGAACCTTTTGAGTCATACCTGGAAAAATTAAAAACATTATTTACTGATGTTAGCTTCACTTATTTTCAAAGCAATATAGAAGGAGAGTTGATTGATGAAATCCAGAGAGTAGGTTTTTCCTATGATGGTATAGTTTTAAATCCTGCAGGTTATAGTCACACTTCTATTTCAATTGGCGATGCAGTGGCAGCAGTAAAAGCACCGATTGTGGAAGTACATATCTCTAATATTTTCGCAAGGGAAGAATTTAGAAAACATTCTTTTGTTAGTGCTGCGGCTGTAGGTGTTATCAGTGGCCTGGGTTTGAAAGGATATGAACTTGCTGTTCAGTTTTTATTACAACGTAAACATTAATGCCTGCTAAATATTTCTGTAATATTTTCCTGGGTTAGTGGTTTCGAGAATAGTTTTTTTACAGAATGGTATGAGTTCGCTCTATTTATATCCTCAAAATAAAGTGATGATGTATAAACATACAAGTTTATTTTTTGGGTAAAACTGTCATCCAGCTTTTCAAATTTGTCAATAAAATACCATCCATCATTCACTGGCATATTTAAATCCAATAAAATGATTTCCGGTACCTGTTTTTTCATATCAATTAGATCTTGTAACATTTGTATTCCAGCCTCAGCATAGTGTACTTCTACAAAAATATTTTCCGGGCAATATAGATTTATCAATTCTTTGGTAAGAAAATTATTGATGTGATCATCATCAATCAGCCAGATATGTAAGGGTTCGTTCATTTAAATTGGCCTACCTACAGTATCAAATGTAATGATGAATATTGCGCCTTCATTTTCCTTACTTTCCACTTTAATAGTTCCGCCATATTTTTCCACCTGCGATTTTACAATGTACAATCCCAGCCCGCTTCCTTCCGTATTGAAATTAAAACGTTGGTGTATACCAAAAATATCGGTACTATGCTTGTCCAGGTCAATGCCTATACCATTATCAGAAAATGTAAACTTTATAGTATCATTTTCTTTTTTTGTTGAAATAAAAATGCAGGGCTCAATACCCGGCTTCCTATATTTAATTGCATTGGTCAAAAGATTCTGAAAAATGCTTTGCAATGCTTTTATTTCAAAATATATGTTTGCTGCCTCTGAAAAATTGTATGTAATAATAGCGCAGCTTTCTATTATTTGCTCAGATATTGTTTCCTGTACTTTCAATAGTTCAGTTTCAAAATCAAGGTTCTGCAGGTCGTCCTTTGCTCTGTCTTTCCTTACTGATAAAACTTCATTCAGGTCAATAAGCAAATTGTTTACACTTACTGTACAGGTTTTTATTTTTTCAAAAAACAATTTATTTTTCTCTGTTAGCTCACTTTCATTAAACAAATTTGTAAGGCTGATGAGATTTGTAACTGGTGCTCGTAAATTATGCGACGTTATATATGCATATTGCTTAAGCTCGTTATTACTTACCTGCAATTCATCAGAAATAGTTTTAAGAACATCTTCATTTTCTTTCCTCCTTTTCACCTCGCTTTCTAATTCTTTGGTTCGTTTTAATACTGCTCTTTTCATATTATTACTATAAACGAAAAGTAATAGTAAAATACAGAGCCCTACAATAAGCGCATACAAACCGGACCGTAAATAGAAACTTGTTTCAGATTTTTCTTTATTGTAAATAAAGTTGCTTAAAGATCTATTCGATGAAACCATGTGAAGCGATTTATAAATATCAAGCATATGCTGCCACCTTCCTTCATTCATGTGGCCCACTTCAACTAAGGTAGGCACAACAAGGTCCTCCATTTTTGCTGCCTCCTTTAAAAGATCTTTAAGCGTTACGCCTCGTTCCTTTACTCCAGGGAGCGTTAAAATATAATTGGCAATTTCATGTGGATGTGCCATTGCATATTCCCATCCTTTGAATGTTGCAGAACTAAATTTGTTTGTTATTTTTTCTTTTTTTCTTACTGTTTTTCGCAATGCAAAGATCACATCACCATAGAAATCCACACCAAACGCTGAAGGTTTGATTGTATTTACTTCTATCCCTTTTTCCTCAAGTTGTTCTACTTCTACCGAACTGTACCCAGTCATTGCGTCAACATTACCATTAATAAGGTCATTATTATTCCATGTGTGAGGAACCACCTTTATTTGATTTGTATCAATGCCTTGTTTATTTAAAACAGCTTTTAATTGTACCCATCCCTGCTTGTCGGAAAGCATGATCTTTTTTCCGATAAGATCTGCGGGAGTGTAAATATTATTTTTTTTCAGGGATATCAATACATAGGGAGAATGCTGGAATATAACGCCTATTACCTGCAAAGGCTTTCCATCCATGTAGTCTAGTAATACATCAGAACCTCCAACTGCAAAGTCGGCGTGACCATTCATAATTTCTGATACCTGGGAGGTCATAGCATTGCCTGGTATCAGCTTCACATTTAACCCTTCAGCTTTGTAGAAACCTTTTAATTCTGCTGCATAAAACCCGGCAAATTGAAATTGATGCCACCATTTTAGTTGAACTTTTATATCCTGGGAATGCAATAATTGTGGAGTGAATAAAGTAACAAAGGCAATGAGGATATGTAGAACATTCTTTCTCATTTAGGGTGCAATTGTATTGCAGGAATATTAGGTAATCAAATCAATCGGAAGTCTTAGATCCTTATAAAGATATTATAAATTAAACAGTTTGCTGATTCTTTCTATGTCTTGTTTCAATTTTTCAAAAGCTTCGTATTCTGATTGGATAAAACTATTGTCTTCCAGCTTTCCTATTACCGCATTCATCTCTTGCTGGGTTTCATAAACCATTTTTCTAAAAGGATTGGTATAATCTTTTTCTCTTGAATGGTAAATTCCTTTGCTCATCCAACCCTTGGTGGAAAGCACTTTATTTAAATATTCTTTAAAAAGAATTTTGTCAAATTGCTTACCAGTAATATTTTCAAGCTCCAGTAAACTGTTATAGGAATGTTGGAGTTTGTCATTTTCATAATTAATGCCTTGCGTTTTATAAAAATTATGTAACACATCCCAACTATTTATTTCATTATTCCTGATAGATTTACGACATGCTTCTACTTCAGTCCTCTTAATGAGTTGTCCCCCGATGTTAAGCCATTGGGTTCGGTGAATATCAGCATGTAGTTTTTCTTTTAGGGCATCAAAAGATGTCAAATTATACTCATTGACCTGGTATATAAACTGGTTACATGCATACAAAGTAATCATCTCTTCAAAGATGCCGATAGCTTCTGCGACTTTTACAATTACCACTTTTCTCTTACTGTTTTCCCAGCCCTCAATAGTTGTCTCACCATCTTCGTTAGATGTAAATGATTTTAATATTTTCAACGCATCAAATATCTCATTGATTGTGTCCGGCGCCAGGTAATCATATTCAATTAGCTGAGTTTTATTGGTTCTCCTGTCACGGTCATTATATTTCCATGCATTGCGTGCAAGTGCATACATGTTGTACATAAACCAGTATGCAGGCATTACGATCAACTGGTCATTAGCTACATCATTACTCACAAGACAAAATGGAATAGGTATATTTAATTCTGCCGGATAATCGCCTTTGGCAAGTAAAGTAAATGAAGCAAACCGGGTATTATGTTTAAGGCTCACACATAAGCCAGGCCAGAAGCCACGCCCTGCCTCAAGTTCGCCATCTGCACTGCGGCTATTATGATTGCTGCCAATGGTTGCACCTGCAGCAATATTACTTTGCCCCATTACCATTGCTGCACATAAAAAAGAATTATTATGATGTTGTTCGTGTGAAGGAAAAATCAGTGAATTCAAAACCTCACAGCAGGATATGGTAGAATTATTTCCAAGAAAAGAATTGATAAGCCTTGCACCATATTTCAATTGTGAATGCGACGACAAAACAAAACGAACTGCTTTTGCGCCATAAAAAATTCTACAGCCAAATCCTACAATTCCATTTACCAATTCACATCCTTCTCCAATCTGGCTGGTGCGGTCTTCATCGCTGTTGATGGTCAGGTTCTTTAATTTATTTGCGCCCTTTAAATAGGCATCACTGCCTATCCATACATCTTTAATTATTTTACAATTTTTGATTACAGTCCGGGTTCCAACCTTGCCATAATATCCACGCTTCGAATCAAATTTATCGCCAGTGAATTTTTTAAATTGCTCCTGTAGTTTTTCGTCATCCCTGTACTTGCTCCATAGAAATGCATCACCCGGCAGCATCCCATTAAAAGGCAAAATGCTTCGTCCACCATTTTCATTTCTTACTTCCATCCAGGTTCTTACTTTTTCATCTTCACCATCTTTAATAATACCGTTTCCAAATTTTGAATAATCCGTCGTAGCCATTTCATTCACGTTTACAATGATGACGTCATCTTCAATAATATAGTGACTCATGTAGTTCACATTATCAATGCAAACATTGTTACCAAGGTCGCAACTGATAATGGTACTGTTATAAAGGCCCACCGCCATTTTTATTTTATGAAATTCTTTGAATACTGGCTCCAGTTTTCCAATCCTAACTAATCCATAAAACTTGCAATTACGAACAAGCCTGGCATCAAATTGATCGGATACCTGCACCATGTTCCAATTGTCAGAAGTATTCCGGTTATGAATAAGGATGTCTAATTCTGCGGTAGTTAAAGGACGATATGCAATGCCTGATTTATTCTGAATATTGCGCAGGTAATATTCATCAGCATTTTCGGGAAGATATTTTTTAGCAATAAAATTGTATCCAAGTATGCTGGCAGGATGGGTAGTAATGATATTCATAATTCTAATCTGCAGTTTAAATGATACGCTTGTGGTAGCATCATCAAATACTCCTGTTCGTATCAAAATTTTCAAGCTCTTTACTCACAGCATTTAGAAAGGTAGATCCCAACGCACCATCTATTATTCGGTGATCATAGCTTAATGAAATATACATCATATGCCTTATGGCAATACTATCACCCTGTGAAGTTTCAATAACCATTGGACGTTTTTTTATGGCACCTACCGCCATAATTGCTACTTGCGGCTGATTTATGATAGGCGTTCCCATTATAGATCCGAATGTGCCTACGTTGGTTAGTGTAAATGTGCCAGCATTTGTATCATCCGGCCTTAACTTACCTGTTCTTGCAGCATTAGCCAGATTGTTTACCTGCTTGGTAAGTCCCACAAGATTTAGTTGATCGGCATTTTTAATAACGGGTACAATTAAATTACCGCTTGGCAAAGCTGTTGCCATGCCAATGTTAAGATCTTTTTTTATTATGATCTTATCGCCATCTACCGAACTGCTAAGCAATGGATATTTTTTTATACACTTTACAATAGCTTCAATGAACAGGGGAGTGTATGTAATTTTTTCCCCTTCACGTCTTTCAAATTCTTTCTTTATTCTTTCCCTCCATTGTACAAGCCCGGTAACATCACACTCAGCAAAACTTGTAACATGTGCACTTGTGTGTATACTATCTACCATATGCTTTGCTATAAGCTTACGCATACGATCCATTTCGATGACCTCTACATTTCCCTGGTATAAAACAGGCATTGCATTTTGATCTGCTTGTTTTGTTTGTGGAGAGATAACAGTTACCTGTTCATTGCGGGGCGCCTGTTGCGGTGCTGTAGTATTTTTATTTCCACGGTTAGCGACAAAAGTCAAAATATCTTTTTTGCTTACTCTTCCATCCTGCCCGGTGCCGGGAATATTCTCCAACTCACTCATGGAAATTCCTTCACTCTGTGCAATGTTTAAAACCAGGGGAGAATAAAATCGAATGCCGTTGTTGTTTCCGGTAGATGCAGCAGGTGATGTAACGGGTTGGTATGGGATATCTTCCACTATTCTTGCCTCTTCGTATACTTGTTTTGGCTGTTGGGGAGCGCTAACAGTTTCTGATGCACTCGTTTTAATACGAGCTATCACTGCCCCGATGGGTACCACATCATTTTCTTTAAATAAAATTTCTTCCAGCACTCCTTCAGCTGTAGAAGGAACTTCACTATCAACTTTATCTGTGGCAATGTCTAAAAGTGTTTCATCCTGGGCTACTGAATCGCCTGGATTTTTATGCCATTTTAATATGGTAGCTTCCATTATACTTTCACCAAGCTTGGGCATTACCAGGTCAACTAAATTCATATAGCTGCAAATAAAAGTTAGAAATTATTATAGGGCAAATGTAAGTAAAAAATCGCCCTTAATGTTATGCAGGCTTTGAAGGTAAAAAGACCATTTTGAAGATTACTGCTAAGTTATTTGAGTTATTCTTTACGTATTGTTTCCAACACAAATTTTCTCAACATATTTAATGCATGAATGGCCGTCAGTTCAATATTCCTGTTTCTTTCAAAACGAAAATGAACCTTTTGGGTTTCTATCCTGCTATTGTTTCCAACAGCAATCCAAACGGTTCCAACAGGCTTTTCTTCACTGCCACCACCAGGGCCCATAATACCTGAAACGGCAATGGCATAATCTGAAGGGATTTTTTTTAAAATACCTGTTAGCATCTCTTTTACTACGTCCTCGCTTACTGCACCCATCTTTTCAAGTGTCATTTCATTAACCTCCAATAAATCTTGTTTTGTTTTATTGGAATAAGAAATTATACTACCGTTATAAAAGGAGGATGAACCAGGTATAGTTGTAAGCAAATGTGAAATAAATCCACCAGTGCAGCTTTCGGCTGTGGCAATGGTTTTTTTGCGCTCGATTAATAATTTTCCAACCACTTCCTGCATAGGTTCATCAACATTCGTTACAAGAAATTCTTTTACCTCAAATTGTAGCCGGGTAAATAATTCATCTATTTCATTTCCCACGGTATCATTGCTAACGGCGGCGCTAAGCCTGAGGCGAACCATTCCGAAATTTGGGAGATATGCAAGCGAAATGTGCGAAGGAAGGTTCTCTTCAAAATCTTTTATCATGGCTGCCAGCATACTTTCACCGATCCCTGCTGTAAGTAAAGTGCGATGCTGTATCGGCGCAAGGTTATATTTTTTTGCCAGCATGGGCAGTACACCTGTATCCATGATGCCTTTCATTTCATGCGGCACACCAGGAAGGCTGATAAATATTTTTCCTGCTTTTTCAAAAAGCATTCCTGGTGCAGAGCCTCGTTGATTCGGAATAACCGTGCAGCAGTCAGGCACTTCTGCTTGCTTTCTATTTACTTCAGATAACGGTCGTTTAAAAATCATTTCAAAAAGATTGGTAACATGGTCAAGAACATCTTTATTCATGATCATTGTCCCGCCAAAATATTTGCATAACAGCGGCTTAGTTATATCATCTGCGGTAGGCCCAAGGCCGCCAGTCAGCAGGATGATCTCAGCATGTAAAGATTCTTCATCCAGGGCCTTCCAGATTGCATCTACATTATCGCCCACCGCTACCCGGCGAGTCACAGGGATACCAATCTTGTTCAGTTGTTGTGCCATCCAGGCGCTGTTTGTATCTATAACCTGTCCGATAAGTAATTCATCTCCTATGGTAATGATGGAGCAGTTGACCATGCAAATAATTTTATGCAAAGATGCTGCAAAACAAAAAGCAAAATGGAAATGTGTAAGAAGGAATGAATTAATTCACATTAAAATTAAACTGCACTGTAACTCTTGATTGGTCAGCAGATTTATCGAATAACATGTTGCGAAGATAGTTGCTGATAGCAGTAGCATAAGCCTGGCTGCGGCTTGTTGAACCTTTATCAAAACCAACAAAAGATCCCTGGCCTGAAGGGGCAACATTTATGATTGCATAAATTGTTGCTTTGGGAAGTTCGCCGGTGAAAGAATAATACCGAACGATCTTCCGGTTACCACTTGTTACTCTTGGGCCGCCTATTTTGCCACCAGGCGTTTTACCATAAGAATCAGGATGGCCATTGGGATCACCGGCATCTCCTTTTCCATTAGGGTTATTGCCCTGGTACTTATAGCCATTATCTTCTTTAGCTCCATTGCCATTACCATTTCCGGGGCCATTGTAAGTTATCTTTGGTTTTTGCGGCTTAGGTACCGGTGCTACAACTGGTGCAGGTGCGGTTTCTTTTTTTATTTTAGGAGAAGATTTTATAGGCTTATTTACAACTGCCGCATCAGGTTCTGCGTTATCATCCGGTGTAACTTTTTCTTCTTCCGTTGCTTTTGCTGCGGCTGGTTTTGGCAGCACTACTGCTTCTTGTGATGGAGATTTTTGTCCTTTAATAAGTGGCTGTACTTCACCAAATCCTTCTTCATTATTGCCCAGGTTTATTTCCATCAGATCCTGCACTACTGGCTCACTTACAGGCATAACCTTCCAGCTGATAATGATAAATAAAAGCAATAAGCTACCACAAATAATTGCGGTGTACATCAATGCTTTCTTTTTTCTTTCTGATTCGCTATCTGAATGCCTTAACATGCTGCAGTGATTGGGATAAATTTAATTGGGATAAAGTTATTTTAATTATTTTGGTAAAGATGATAACATGATAGAGAATCAATAATTGCTAAAGAATTTTAACAAATTATAACTGCTTTTTCCTTTCGCCAAATAAGAGGCTTCCTATTCTCACCATATTACTTCCTTCTTTAATGGCTGTTTCGTAATCGCCACTCATGCCCATAGAAAGAATTTTAAACTGGCAATTGCTTGATGATAAGTGGTTATAACTATTGTAGAGAGATTTTAGATAGCCGAATTCATTCACGATCGTTTTTTCATCGTCTGAAAAAGAAGCCATACCCATCAGGCCAAGAATCATTATATTTTTTAAATTTTTCAATTCATTATTGCCAATGATATCATCCAGTTCATCTTCATCTAAACCAAACTTGGTTTCTTCACCTGCAATATGAAACTGTAAAAGGCAATTGATGACACGGTCGTTTTTCTTTGCTTCCTTATTTATTTCCTGTAATAATTTAAAGCTATCCACGCCTTGTACCAGGTAAACAAAAGGAGCGATATATTTTACTTTATTGGTTTGCAAATGACCAATAAAGTGCCACCGGACATCTGCTGGTAAGCTTCCGGCTTTGGCAACTAATTCCTGCACATAGTTTTCGCCAAAATCCCTGATGCCGCTATTGTATGCCTCTAAAATTTCAGCATCGGTTCGTATCTTGGAAACAGCGACTAGTTGTACGCCGGTTTTTTGTAATTGCCCCGAGATTTTTATATAATTATCTGTTATAAATGCCATGAGTTTGTGAAAGTAAAATTAAAAGAAATCAACGGTTGATTGCAAAATTGATTTATTGCTGAACTTGCATTAAATCTAAATTTATAAAACATGCGACAAACCCTCTATATTTTTTCCAGTTTGGTTTTCATCTTATTTCTTGCATCCTGTTCAGGTCCATCATTTAATACCGTAAATAATATGCGGAATATAAATGGAACTGTTTATATGAAAGACGGAACTGAACGTAATGGACAACTTACTTCTACACTTGCTTCAACATTTAGCAGCAATAGTTACATCCAGTTTACGGAAAACAATAAAAGCAAACAAAAAATCCAAGTTGCAGATATAAAGGCAGTGAGGGTTCGTAACGATTACTATGAGCCTAAATTAATTGACCAGGGATTTGGAAGTAAAGACCAGATGTTGTTTGTAAAAAGAATTACCAAAGACGGCTCTAAAATACAATTGTATGAGCTGCACGAGCAGCAGAACAGGAGTAACAATAGCTACAGTCGTTACGGATCTAATAACTATTCACAATTGGTTGATGAATACAGCTACTATGTAACCCTTCCAAACCAGGATCCTTACCAGGCATGGAACGTAGAGGGAAAACATTTTACACCAAATTTTGAAAACAAGATGAGTGAATACGTGAAAGATTGTGCGGAACTTGCAGAAAAGATAAAGCGTAAAGACAAGGGATATTTCTATGCAAAAATTTCACTCGTGTCTGAAAAAAGAATTGAAACGCTAATGAATATCATTGATGAATATAATAGGTGTAAAAGTGAAAAGTGAATGGTAAACGGTGAAAATGCGAAAAGTTCTGTGACCTTTCGAAGAATTCACTATACGCCATAGACAAAAGACTTTAGAAGATTTCAATATTCACTATTGACCCTTTACTATTACCCTTCACTTCATGATTTCAAAATAGTACGGCTTATCACAATACGTTGTACTTCACTTGTGCCTTCGTAGATCTGGGTGATCTTTGCGTCTCGCATCATTCGTTCTACATGGTATTCTTTTACAAAACCATATCCACCATGTATCTGAACTGCCTCTGTTGCCGTCCACATAGCTGTTTCACTGCTGAAAACTTTTGCAATAGAACTACTTAAAGTGTAGTCAATTTTTTCATCCTTTTCCCAGGCAGCTTTGAGACATAGCAGGCGGCTGGCTTCTATCCGGGTCGCCATATCTGCCAGTTTAAATTGTATGATCTGGTGGTTCATTATCTCGGTCCCAAATGCTTTGCGTTGCTTGCTATAGGCAAGTGAAAGTTCGTATGCGCCGCTGGCAATACCTAAAGCCTGTGATGCAATTCCAATCCGTCCACCGGCAAGTGTCTTCATTGCAAACTTAAATCCGAACCCATCTTTACCTATGAGGTTTTCTTTCGGCACTTTTACATCAGTAAATAATATGCTGTGCGTATCGCTACCACGAATCCCCAGTTTATTTTCTTTGGCACCCACAGCCACACCGGGCCAGTTCTTTTCTACAATAAATGCATTTATTCCCCGGCTGCCTTTGCTCAAATCTGTTTGGGCAATCACTAAATAAACACTTGCGCTGTTTCCATTAGTGATCCAGTTCTTTGTTCCATTCAGTAAATAATGGTCTCCTTTATCTTCGGCTGTTGTTCGCTGTGATGTGGCATCGCTGCCTGCTTCCGGCTCACTTAATAAAAAAGCACCAATGTAAAGTTGCCCTTCTTTTTTCCCTTTTGCCAGTGGCGTTAAATATTTTTGTTTTTGTTCTTCATTGCAATACTCCTGCAGGCCATAACATACAAGGCTATTGTTTACGCTCATGCAAACACTCACACTTGCATCCACTTTACTTATTTCTTCCATAGCCAATACATAGCTAATAGTATCCATGCCGCTGCCGCCATATTCAGGCTTCACCATCATACCCATAAAACCAAGGTCGGCCAGTTTCTCAATTTGTTCTTTAGGAAATTTCTGTAACTCATCTCTTTCAATAACACCCGGCAGGCATTCGTTCATTGCAAAATCCCTTGCTGCCTTTTGTATCATTAAATGCTCCTCTGAAAATTGAAAATCCATAATCTATTTTTTGAGGCACAAAAATAAGCTTTGGGTGGTAAGTAAACAGAAGGATTTTATTTTTTGTAACCGGCAGCAGGATTTCTATTCGGCATCGTTGCGTCGCACACTTGTACTACGCTATCTTTGGGCATCAATTTCTAACTATTGAAGGCATCTTCTCAAAATATAAGGATACAGCGAACAATAGCAATTATTTCTATTGTATTGTTTTGCATAAAAATAATAGCATGGTATATTACTCAGTCTGTAGCAATTCTTACAGACGCATTGGAAAGTATCGTAAATGTAATTGCTGGCCTGATCGGATTATACAGCCTTACTGTTTCTGCAAAACCAAAAGATATTGATCATCCTTATGGGCATGGAAAGGTTGAATTCATTTCTGCAGCCATAGAAGGTACACTCATCTTTGTGGCCGGGAGCTTTATTATTTATGAAGCCATTCAAAATCTTAATGATCCCCATCATATAGGAAAGCTGGATTATGGCATTGCACTTGTCGCCGTAACTGCTTTAGTAAATTATGGTGCTGGCCAGGTTTGTGAAAGGATTGGGAAGAAAAATAATAGTCTTGCGTTGATTGCAAGTGGCCGGCATTTAAAGTCAGATACTTATACCACGGCTGGTATCATCGCTGGGTTGATCCTTTTATATTTTACCGGAATTACATGGATGGATAGTGCCGTAGCTATTTTATTTGCCCTAATCATTTTAATAACAGGCTATCGTATCCTGCGAAGCAGCATAGCAGGTATAATGGATGAAGCAGACCTGATCCTGATTGATAAAATGGTAAGCACTTTGAACAAGAATCGCAGTATCAATTGGATGGATCTACATAATCTTCGCATCATTAAATATGGACCCACGTTGCACTTAGACTGCCATCTTACAGTGCCCTGGTATTTCAATGTACATGAAGCACATAAAGAAATAGATAAACTTTCGGGGATTGTAAGAGAAAATTATGGTGAATCAGTAGAACTCTTTGTACACTCTGATGGTTGCCTTCCGCCATCCTGTCCCATCTGTGATAAGTTTGATTGCCCGGTAAGGCAGCATGAGTTTGTAAAAAAGATCGAATGGACAATTGATAATATTTCAAGCAATTCAAAACATACGTTAGAAACTAAATGAATTAGCCATGCTCAAATAAGCGGGCCACACCGAATGCAGCAGCGGCAGCTAATGCACCGATCATAGTAACCCGAATGGCTCCCCCCCAGGCATTTACACCAGTAACCCTGCTTTTAAAATATCCAAATACAAACAAGCATATCAACGTAGCAACCACAGAATATTTCAACGCTTCGCTGGAACTACTAATAAAAAAATATGGGCTTAACGGAATGATACCACCGGCGATATAGGAGATACCAATATTCAATGCGCTTTTTGTAGCTCTTTTAGGATCAGGCTTGTCAAGCCCTAATTCATACTTCATCATAAAGTCAACCCAGCGATCTTTATCCTGGGCTATTTCTTCAGTAGCCTGTTGCTGCACGGCTTCACTAAGGCCAATGTTCGCAAAAAATTCTTTGGTTTCTTCCAGTTCTTTATGCCGCAGGTTTTCCACTTCATAATGTTCCCTTTTCACCTCACTTACATAATGGTCCTGTTCTGTTTTGCCGGCAAGATATCCACCAAGTCCCATAGCAATACTACCTGCAGCAATTTCTGCAATGCCGGCAATAACGATAATGCTGCTGCTATCTACGGCACCACTCAATCCTGCAGCCAGGGCAAACGGAACTGTAAGTCCATCACTCATACCTATCACAACATCCCTTAACAGGTCAGAACTTTTAAGGTGAGTTTCTACGTGGTCGTGATGAAGATGTGTATCCATTTAATTTATTTGTGAACGAAGATATGTCTTGCAAAATCTTTTACGATAACTGATTCAGGCATTGCTCAATAATCTTTACAGCTTCCTTTATTTGTTTTTCATTTATAGCAAGGGGAGGAGCGAAACGAATTTTGTCCCCATGTGTGGGTTTTGCAAGCAATCCATTTTTCATTAATTCAATGCAAAGTTCCCATGCTGCATCTTTATTTTGATGTTGAATCACAATAGCATTTAATAAACCCCGGCCCCGGATAGTTTTTATAAATAGAGAATTTATTTTTTTCAATTCAGCCCTGAAAATATTTCCCATAGCTTCCGCATTCTCTGCCAGGCGTTCTGTATTTAAAACTTCCAATGAGGCAATCCCCACTGCACATGCAAGTGGGTTGCCACCATAAGTACTACCATGTTCATTTGGTTTTATAGTCAGCATTACTTCATCATCTGCTAATACTGCACTCACTGGCAAGGTTCCACCGCTCAATGCTTTGCCAAGTACCAGGATATCTGGTCTCACATTTTCATGATCACATGCAAGCATTTTTCCTGTGCGGCTAAGGCCAGTTTGAATTTCATCCGCTACCATGAGTACATTGTATTTATTACTCAGATTTCTTATGCCGGAGTAGTAACCTTCATCCGGAACTACTACGCCAGCTTCGCCTTGGATGGGTTCAAATAAAAATGCGGCTACATTCTTATCCTGCAGAGCGGTTTCTAAAGCTTTCAAATCGTTGAATGGAATTACTTCAAATCCCGGAAGGAAAGGACCATAGTTTTTTGTAGCGGATGGATCGGTGCTATAAGAGATCACTCCCAATGTACGTCCGTGAAAATTGGAAGCACATACAATAATTTTTGCTTTGTTTTCAGGTATGCCTTTTACTATGTAACCCCATTTTCGACTTAGTTTTAAAGCCGTCTCCACAGCTTCTACTCCCGTGTTCATAGGAAGCACTTTATCGTATCCAAAAAATTTCGTGATATATGCTTCATACTTGCCAAGCATATTATTGTGAAAGGCACGTGATGTAAGTGTAAGTTCCTGCGCTTGCTCCGCCAATGCTTTTATAATAGCGGGATGACAATGCCCTTGGTTCACAGCAGAATATCCGCTAAGAAAATCGAAATATTTTTTATCATTGATGTCCCACACAAATACACCTTTTCCTTTTTTTAATACAACAGGAAGCGGGTGATAATTATGAGCGCCATGTTGCTCTTCAAGTTCCAAATAATATGATGTATCGGTTAACATATTGATTGCACTGTTCATAAATAACTTATTAAAATAAAGAGAAAAAAATGATCACATACTTCCGTTGGAAGTAATGCTGAGCTTATCCTCGATGATTGAGCAGGTCGAGGTTTGCAGAAAGAAAAAGTAGTATCGTCTTTGATTTGCTGATAAGCAAAACTAAATTTTTATATCCACTTATAAAAATATTCGGGGGGAAAATTAAAAACAGGATTTGAGTTTGCATTAAAAATTCCATAGATGCTGCTTCCGCTTCCGCTCATGGATGCAAATAATGCTCCTTCGTTGTATAGCTTTTCTTTTAATATTTTTAATTGTGGATATAAGGGAAATATAGTTTTTTCAAAATCATTAGTGATATGATCTTTCCATTCTGCTATAGGTAAATTGATTACATCGCTAAGGTCAGCGATATTTTCACTCTTGTGAATATTTTTAAAAGCATCTGCAGTATTTATTTGAATTGCAGAATAAATCAATAGGATTTTATAAGTAGATAAATCAAGTTTTACTGGTGTCAAAATTTCACCACGGCCTTCACCTAAGCAAGGATCATTTTGGGTAAAGAATGCACAATCACTTCCTAAGCTTGCTGCCAGCTGAATAATTTGTTCCTCATTGATACCTGCTGAAAATTTTTTATTTAATAGCTTTAGAACAAAAGCTGCATCAGATGACCCACCGCCCAGGCCGGCACCCATTGGAATTACTTTATGTAAATGCATTTTTACTTTGGGGATATCGGGATAAACTGCCCTGAATGCTTCATAGGCTTTCACGCAAATATTTTTTGTTGCCGGGGTGCTAATGTTAAGGCCTGTGGAGCTGAATGAAATTTGATTTTGCTGGTAAGGAACTTCAATAATTTCCAGTACGTCTTTAAGTGGTAAAGGGTAAAATAAGGTTTTGATATTATGATAGCCATCCGGCCTTTTATCTAAAACCTGTAAACCAATATTTATTTTACAATGGGGAAATACAACCATCGATTATTTTTTCCTGGCTTTTATTTCATCCCGGATAGCAATGGCTTTAATATAATCTTCATGTTCCAGCACTTCTGTTAGTAGCGTTTCCAACTCCTGAATGCTCATGGCTTTCAAGTTATCACTGCCGCCGGTTTCAGTTGTCACAGGAGAACTAGTAGATGTCTTTTTGTTGTCGTCTTCCATTAATACGCCAGCCTGGTCAAGAATATTTTCTAAAGTATAAATAGGGCAACCAAAACGAACTGCTAATGCAAGTGCATCGCTGGTCCTGGAGTCAATTTCAACCGTATCATTTGCAGAACTACAGATAAGTTTTGAAAAAAATATTCCTTCCTGCAGGTCGTTAATGATGATTTCATGCAATTCCACATTGAATGCCATCATAAAATTTTTCATCAGGTCATGTGTGAGCGGACGGCTTGGATTCATTCGCTCAAGCGCCACGGCAATGGCCTGTGCTTCAAAGCCGCCAATAACAATTGGTAACCGGCGTAGGCCATTAATTTCTCCCAGCACCACTGCATAGGAGTGCGTTTGTGTTATGCTATGTGATAAGGCTACAATTTCCAGTTCAATTTTTTTCATCAGGCCTCTCTTTTTTTACAAATATAAAAATAAGCCTTTCAATTTTGCTGAAGGCTCATTTTTAATAAATCAGTAAGATATTATGCAACTCCTTTCAGCTTCTTAACTGCTTCAATAATTTTAGGAACTACTTCAAAAGCGTCACCAACTATGCCATAATCAGCTGCTTTAAAAAAAGGCGCTTCAGGATCTTTATTGATTACCACGATTGTTTTACTGCGGTTTACACCAGCAAGGTGTTGGATCGCACCGGATATTCCTATGGCGATATAAAGGTTTGGAGCAATAGCAAGACCTGTTTGCCCTACATGCTCATGATGAGGTCTCCAGTTGATATCCGCAACGGGACGGCTACATGCGGTTGCAGCTCCCAGCAAACCGGCAAGCTCTGTTACCATTCCCCAGTTTTCCGGTCCTTTCAGTCCCCGGCCACCACTTACAACAATATCTGCTTCACTTAGGGAAACTTCACCAGAGACCTTTTCCACGCTTACCATTTCCACTTTTGCAGCAGGAATATTTACACTCATTGGTACTACTTCTGCTGTGCCGCTGCCAATTACAATTTGAAATGAATTAGGATTTAAAGAAATTATTTTTTTGGGTGTTGTAACAGTTATGTTAGCAAATGCCTTTCCGCTGAAAACTGTTTTACGAACCGTAAAGCCGTTTGTGGTAGCAGGTAGAGCAATAGCACCCGGAACAAGACCAGCTTTTAATGCAACACTAAGTCTAGGCGATACAGCTTTTGCAGTACTATTGTTTGTAAATACGATCACATCAGCTCCCGTTGCTTCCACAACTTGTTGCAAGACCTTTGTATATACCTGTGCATCTACATTGTTTAATGATGCATCGGCAATACTATGCACTTTTGTTATTCCATAATTTCCAAGTGCAGAAAGGTCGTCTGCTACTGTACCAAGAACAACTGCCTGTGCATCAGTGCCAAGAAGTGATGCTGTTTTAGCTGCATAGTTGGCTGCTTCAAAAGATGATTTTTTTATGTGACCATCAGCCTGGTCGAGGAAAACTAATACGCTCATGGTAATTGATAATTGATAATTTAATAATTGATATTGTTCTTAATTCTTCGGAATTGTTTTATTCTGTTTAAGCTTGCTCGTTTTCACGCTGGAAATAAGCAGTTTTAATAGTTCTTCACAATCCTGGTTTAATGAGTCATACATATTCTTCTTAATGAATTCAGTTGCCACTAACAAATCAAGCCAATATTTTGCTTCGTTTGCTTCCTTTAAACCAATGCTTAACTTATGGATAAAATCTTTTGTACTTTCTGCATGTTCCGCTTCTCTAATTGTTGCTCCAATCGAAGTTCCACTTCTGATTAATTGTTGTGATATAATATATTCTCCATGTTCTTTTTTCAAATATCTATACAGGTTTACTATCCTGATTGCAAACAAAAAACTTTTGTCTTTTAAAATATTCTCTTTCATAATAATTTAAATAATGTTGGAAAAATAAATTTTGATTAAAGTATCAAATATTATCCATTATCCATTAATCCATTTTCCATTAAATCACCCTCGCTTCTTCATGTAAAAGCCTGACAAGTTCTTCAGGGTTTTCTGCAGAAACCATTTTCACGCCGGCCTTTGCTGGTGGCAATTCATAAGACGATACGCTTGTAAGGCTTTCAGCGGCAACCGGTTCAACAACCCTTAAGGGTTTGGAACGGGCACCCATAATTCCTTTCATATTAGGAATGCGTTGTTCTGCAATTCCTTTCTGACAACTTACAACGAGCGGCAATGAAGTACTGTCCACTTCTTCACCAGCTTCAATCTCACGGGTAACAATTGCCTTACCTTCTTTCAGATCAAATTTTATTGCATGTGAAATATATGGAAGATCAAGTAACTCCGCTACCATGCCGCCAATGGACGATCCGTTATAGTCAATCGTTTCTTTGCCGGTGAAGATCAAATCGTAGCCACCGTCTTTTGCAACAGCTGCTATTTGTGAGGCAATAACAAAACTATCGGCACTATCTATATTTACCCTTATGGCTTCATCGCCACCGAGTGCAAGCGACTTGCGAATGATGGGCTCTGCACTTACATCCCCCACATTTATTAAATGCAAAACCGTTGATGCGTCTGCTTCTTTTAATTCTATTGCTCTCACCAATGCATACCATTCATCGTACGGATTGATGATCCATTGTACGCCATCTGCTGCAAATTTCGTATTGTTATCTGTGAAGGCTATTTTTGCCGTGGTATCCGGTGTCTTGCTAATGCATACAAGTATTTTCATATCTTTTAAACTTTAGAATTGCCCTTTAAAAAAGCAGGAGTAAATAAAAAGTTGTTTATGCAACTAAATGCAAATATAAGCGATGCAAAGATAAATTGAATGGAACGCTAAAAAAACTTTGTTGAATGGAGAGGATAGAAAAATTAAAGGAATTTTTACGACAAAATGCACATGATGATTTTATACAGCATGCCCTAGCATTAGAATATATCAAAGCAGGTGATGATAATGAAGCGGAAAAATTGTTCCTTGAAATTTTAAAGAGAAACCCGGCCTACATTGGCAGCTATTATCATCTTGCGAAATTGTATGAAAGAAATGGAAAGGAGGAAGATGCCATTAAAATATATAAGTCCGGTATGGAGGTTAGCAAAGAGCAGGACAAGCATACATACAATGAATTAAGGGCAGCATACGAGGAACTCACTTTGTAGTCATAGCAAACAGATTATGGAATTAGAGAAAAAATTTAGGGAATTCATACAAACGGAAAAATTATTTCGTAAAGAAGATGATCTGTTGATAGCGGTAAGTGGAGGAGTTGATTCTGTTGTTCTCTGTGACCTGTGTGCGTCGGCAGGATTTAAGTTTTTTATAGCGCATTGCAATTTTCAGTTGCGGGAAAAGGAAAGTGATGCAGATGAAATATTTGTGAAAGAACTGGCCGCCCGGTATAAAGTAAAATTCTTCTCTAAAAAATTTGACACGGCTACTTATGCTGAAGAAAATAAATTGTCAATACAAGTGGCTGCACGAAATCTTCGCTACGAATGGTTTAATGAAATTATAAAAGACCTTTCCATTAATTCGGAAAAGACTGTTAAACAAATTCTTTTAACAGCGCATCATGCGGATGATAATATAGAGACGATGCTGATGAATTTTTTCAAGGGCTCCGGTATCAATGGATTGAAATCAATAGTGCCCAAACAACAACACCTGGTTCGCCCGTTGTTATTTGCTTTTAAGAATGACATCGTTGAATATGCAAATAAAAAAAAGCTTGCATACCGCGAAGATGCAAGTAATGCGAGTGATAAATACACCAGAAATTATTTTAGAAACCAACTCATTCCTGGTATTGAAAAAGTTTTTCCGGAAGTAAGGAACAACCTCCTTGACAATGCAGAGCGGTTCAGGGAAATACAGGATTTATACCTGGATTCAGTGGAAAGAACAAAGAAAAAAATGCTGCTGTATAAAAATGAAGAAGTGCATATCCCGGTATTAAAACTTTTGAACACAACATCATTACATACAATTATTTTTGAGATCTTTAAAGACTACGGTTTTCAATCAAGCCAGGCAGGCGAGGTGATCAAACTGCTTCATGCAGATTCAGGAAAATATATAAAATCCCATTCGCACCGGATACTAAAAAACAGGAAATGGTTGATCATTTCAGCATTGAAAACAGAACAAAATAATTATGTACTGATCGATGAGAATAATAATGATATTAATTTTTCAGGCGGAAAACTTTTCTTAGAAAATAAGCAGCAGCCTGTAAAGATGAGCGATCGTGCACATATAGCATTTATTGATAAAAAAATGCTGGGGTTCCCCTTGCTGTTACGTAAATATAAGACCGGCGATTATTTTTATCCATTTGGATTATACAAGCCTTCCGGCCAGCCGTCGAAAAAAAAATTGAGCCGTTTTTTTATGGATAAAAAGTTATCTCTTATTGAAAAAGAAAATGTTTGGGTTATAGAAAGCAATAAAAAAATCGTGTGGGTTGTTGGTCACCGCATTGACGAACGTTTTGCAATAAAGCCTTCCACGAAGAATGTTTTGAAGATAACCCTCGTTGCTAATTAATTGCCGAAAAAACTGGGATGTTGCAACTCATACATGATGCCGCCAAATAAAGAAGGTTGTAGTAACCAAATTAGCAGCAGTGTGAATACTAAGCCATATATAGCACCCCAGAGATGTGCATCATGATTTACATTGTCGTTACTTTTCCTGCCCATGTACACACAATAAACTATGTACAAAACGGCAAAAACAAGGGCTGAAAGTTTAATAGCTCCATACAGGTATAAGCTGCTCCAGGGATCAAAAACAATGGATGCAAAAACGATGGCGGATACTGCACCAGATGCACCCAGCGCTTTGTAATTGTAATTGTCTTTATGCTTGATGTAAGTAGGGATATCGGATACAATCAATGCAGTAAAATAAAGCAGGAGATATGCTGCATTGCCCCCCAGTCCATGGGCCATAAAATGTCTTTCAACACTTGCACCAAAGAAAAATAAGGTGAACATATTAAAGAAGAGGTGCATAAAATCTGCATGTAGAAAACCTGAACTTACAAAACGATGGTATTGATTTTTACGTTTAACAACATACGGCCACATGATGGCTTTGTCCATATAGGTTGTATTGTAAAAGCCTATAAGAGATGAGATGACATTGGCTGCGATAAGGATTATGGTAACAGGGTATTGCTGAAATATCATGCTTGATTTTTTTCAAAACTAAGCATAACTATGCAATGATCAGGAATGATGATATTTTTCATTTCGGAGAATGGAGCAGGCACGGTAAACTTGTTCTGCCAGTATCAGCCTTACTAATTGATGGGGAAATACGAGTGGGGAGAGTGCCCAGGTGAAGTCAGCCCTTTGCATTATTTTTTTATCAATTCCAAAAGCGCCGCCTATAAGAAAAATAATTTTTTTTTCTGATGCATTTGCCCGCTGTTGAATAAAATCTGCAAGGCCTTCGCTGGCTAATTGTTTACCTCGCTCATCAAGCAATATGAGGTAGTCATCATCTGATAAAAAATTAAGGATCATTTCGCCTTCTTTTATTTTAAGGTCCATTTCACTCATCATCCCCGCATTTTTCGGAGTTAGAATAATGTTCCATTCCACTGGGTAATACCTGGAAATCCTTTTAGTAAAATCATTTATTCCGTCTCTTACGTAAGCTTCGTGTGATTTGCCAATGCTACAGAATTGAATTTTCATTTAAATTCTTTTAGTATTTCAATTAGTCACCTAAACTGCCTGCAATAAATTTGTCAGATCTTCACCAGGGTTAATTTCTTTTCTCACTACTCCGGTGGTTTTATTATAATTAAATAATGTAGCCGTAGATGAGCCTTTTAATGAAAGCATTCCTTTGTCCAGCAGGAGAGCGGTGCCCTCCGGCAGGCCTAAAACTTTTGTATGTTGATTAAGTAATAGAAATTCTTCCAGGCGTTGATCCCTGGTCTCTCCGTTAAATCCGGGCGGAGAGAAATTATAATAATGTGGATTTAACTGGAACGGGAAAAAACCAAATGCTTTAAAGCTTGCAGGTTCTATGATGGGCATATCATTGCTCGTGTAGATACCTGGCGATGTAAGATTGCTTCCGGCACTCCAGCCAATATAAGGTGTGCCCGCCGATACTTTAGTTTTTATAAGTTCGAAAATATTAAGTGAATAAATATCGTGAAGAAGTTTGAAAGTATTTCCTCCACCTACCATAATAATATCAACTGTTTCAACCAATGATTGAGCATTTGCAGGAGTGAGGCTTTGGATCGTGTATGGAAAATTAATTAATGCCTCCGATACTTTGTTAGCGTAAGCATCATAATCATTATTTACATCAGCGAATGGAATGAAGCCCACATTGAGATGTTTCTCTCCTAAAAAATCTTTTATTAAAGGAGCTGCGGACTCCAGGAAATTTGAATCACCTTCTCTTGAGCTACTAAATGCAAGTACTTTTTTTTGCGGCATAACTATTTAAATAAATTTGCCGGCAAGTTATCCAATTTATACTGCTGCTCTTGAATACAGGCTCATAAATTTTACCTGTAATAATGAAATGGAGTTTTGCAAAATCTGCATCATGTTTTTTGATTGCACTGCAGGGCGATAAAGATTAATCAATTTACCAACTGCTGGTACATATTCAGCTTCAGCCAGCAATCGTTCTCTTATCTTTTTGCTATCAACGTTTGCAATACTGCATGCTGTATTGAAATTTACATGCATACCGTACCCGATCAGCAAGTCATCCAGTTCCTTATATTCTGGAAAATGTGCAATCTTCTTTACAAAATAATACTTCTTGTTTTGTACTGTTTTGCTGTAGGCTTTGTAAAAAGTTTCCATAATCTTTAGTTTACTTATTAAAAGAGGTAATAATAATGATTGCCATAATTGTATAATTTGATATACGATTAAATTGGCTTCACGGCCTTTAATAAGATTAATAGATTAAGGTGAGGCGATTGATAAGGGCATCTTTTTACAGACGTTCAATGCCTTAGCATTTCGAAGGATAATAATTGGAAATAGTGGAAGCGTTTCAGAGGAATGTGGTAGTAAGGTTGTGTAAGCAGGTATAAACATACAATTAAGGTTCCAATTATGCAAGCAATTGGCGTACAAATGCAAGACTTTTAAAACCACCTTAAATTTTATATCTATAAATGGCTAAAGATCAGTATGAATAGGGCACAAAAAATAATAAAGCTAAATTTTTTTTTTATAAGATTAATAGGATTTCTACATTTAATAGGATTAAAGATCAGAGAATTAAACAACCCTTCCCGTTTTGCCATTCTATTCTCTACCATGCTTTTAATATCCATTTATAGTGTTATGATAAAAATCATATTGTTCCCTAACAGCTATTATCAAATGCTGTTATGTGGCAGTGTAGTTTTGATTTTTTATTGCATATGATTATTGAAAAAGAACTTTTACTAAAATACAATGTACCTGTACCGAGGTATACGAGTTACCCAACAGTTCCTTATTGGGACGAAACTATTGATAATAGTAACTGGAAGGCAAATGTGAGCAAGCAATTTATTGCACATAATTCAGAAGGTATTAGTCTTTACATTCATCTCCCTTTCTGTGAAAAATTATGTACCTATTGTGGTTGTAATAAAAAGATCACAACGAACCATAGCGTAGAAGATGAGTACATTGATGCTGTTTTAAAGGAATGGACATTGTATAAATCTATGATGAACGGAGTTCCTGTTATTAAAGAATTGCATCTTGGCGGTGGTACACCTACCTTTTTTTCATCACAGAATCTTTTTCGCCTCATTACGGGAATACTTAATAATTGTACAGTTCATCCAAAACATGAATTTAGTTTTGAGGGCCATCCCAATAATACAACCTTTGAACATTTGCAGACATTATATGATCTCGGTTTCAGGAGAGTGAGTTTTGGGGTACAGGATAATGATCCTGAAGTACAGCGGATCATAAACAGGATACAACCAATTGAAAATGTAATAGCAGTTACGGAAGCTGCCAGGAAAATAGGATACCGCTCCATTAATTTCGATTTGATATATGGCTTGCCAAAACAAACTATCAGCAGCATTGAGAAAACAATTTTACAATGTTGTGAAATAAAACCTGACCGGATAGCTTTTTACAGTTATGCTCATGTGCCCTGGACAAGCCGTGGTCAAAGGCTTTTCGATGAAAATGATCTGCCATCTGCACCTGAAAAAATAAGCCTGTACCTGCTCGGCAAAAAAATTTTGTTGGAACATGGTTATGAAGATGTTGGAATGGATCATTTTGCTTTGCCAAATGACGATCTTAATATTGCCCGTAAAGAAGGTACATTGAACCGGAATTTTATGGGCTATACTACAAGCAATAATTCTATGCTCATTGGCCTGGGTGTATCAGCTATAAGTGATACTGGTAATGCATTTGCACAAAACAGCAAAACGCTGAGCGATTATTACAGGGCTATTGCCAAAAATGAAATGGCTACCAGGAAAGGATATTTTTTGTCTGATGAAGATGTGCGGTTTCGCCGGTATATTCTTGATATCAGTTGTAATTTTAAAACAGTTTTTGACCCGAAGGATCTTCCGCTTTTAATGAAATATAGTTTCCCTATGCTATCAGTGCTGGAAGAGGATGGCCTTGTATGCTGGAATTATGAAGATGCTGAGCTGACTTCGAAAGGAGTTCATTTTTTAAGAAATATCTGTAGCGCTTTTGATATTAAACTTTTGCAGTCTGGCGCTTCCTCAGTCCTTAAATTCAGCCAGGCTATTTAATTTTTTTGTTCGGCTTATTAGCATCAAAGCAATGCCAGTAAACATGATCATTGCGGCTATTAATAAAAATATATTGATAGCTGGAATGTTATTATAAGTTATGGAAGTAATTCCCTGTAGCATGAGCAGCAGCTCATTTATAATAATGCCTGTAACAAATATGGCTATGCCCGATAATAATAATTTGGTAACCGGAATTAAATTGAATGAAACGATATAGGCTATAATAAAAATACTTGTAACAGCCAGTAATACAAGATGAAGATATCCAATGATGATGGGTCTGAAACTGTACGACAACTGGCTAAGGGCAGGATGAATAGAACCAGACTGCAGCAATAACTTAATTGTAAATGCAATTGCAGCAAGGATGAAAAGTATTTTTCCATACTTCGAAAATTCTGTTTTTATAAAAGCTTGGCTTTGTTTAAAAACTTTCAGTAATAATATCCATCCATATAACTGGGCAACTACTGCGGCAATAATTACATAATAGATTATGCGTGGAAAAGGAAGCCAGAGTGCTGATAAAAAGTAAGCCGGGATACATGCAAAACAAAAAAGCATGAAAGCCGCTTTTAGTTTTTTATTTACATCGGTGTTTTTTTCCAGGCGGGAGCTGAGTAAACCCATACCAGCAAAAAAGAACCAGCCATTATATTGAAAGTGTAAGAAAAAGTAAATAAGTCCCAGGTACCAGTGCTGGTATGACATTTTATTTGCCATCATAAAAGCCAGGCCAAAAGCACCAAGAGAAGAGATAACACTAAATACAAGTGCTGCCTTGTACCAGTAATGGCTAACTAATTTTTTACCAAGGTTGTTCAGATCTTTCCAGTAATAAATTGCAAACAAGTAGGAAACGAAAATGGATAGTGTGGAAAAACTAATAGAGAAGAATGCATATCCCTGGAAAAAAAAACTGATCAGCATCCCATAGGCAGTAACCAGGTTAGCATATAGAAGCCATCGATATTTTTTAAACATAGATTCGCCTTTTACAATGCTAAGATTATGGACAAGCAACAGCATTAATGTTTGTGTGATCCAGCCCGCAAATGCAAAATGCGAATGACTATGCAACACAAATTTTTGTTCGATAAAAGGAAGGTAAAAAGCAATCTTATACCTGAGGATTATGCCCAGGGTGGAAACCAGTAGTAGATTGAGGAATGAAACTGTAAGCCATTTACGAAGCGAAAACTCCATTTGTTTTTGACCAAAATAAAATAAAATAATTCTATGCTGTTATGACTTCAATCATATCATTGCAGAACACCTTGCCTTTTGAAATTACAAGTTCACCTTTATCATGCATAGTTCTCATAGTCCTTATAACTGTTTCAACCCTTAGCCCGGTCATATCTGCAATTTGCTGCCGGGTTAAATTTAATTGGTTGCAGTTATTACAAAAGTTTTTATTCTCCGATTTAAACTGGTTCAAAACTGTAGCGATCATAAGTTCGGGGCAATGAGATGATAATGATTGTATGATTGCCAGTTTATTTCGTAATCTTTTGGCCAGTATTTTAGTAAATGCAAAATGTATATAGGAGTTTTCACTTAATAGCTCATGAAAGACGGGGTTATGTAATCTTATGATAATACTATCCTCCTCAGCTATAGCACTGGCTGCGTAAAGTCCCTCATCAAATAAAGGCATTTCTCCAAAAGACTCACCGGGCTCAATAATGTAATGAATACAATCTCTTCCGGCTTCGTTTACATTCGCCCATCTTACTTTTCCACTTACTAATTGATTATAAAAAGAACAGGATTGGCCTTCAGTAAAAATGATTTCACCTGCCTGTACCTTTTTATAGGCTGCACCCCAGGCTAATAATAAATCTATATCGATCATACAAATAAATTAGTTGACAATTGATTTCAAAACTATCCAAAGAAGTAATTGTTTTTGCTGATCCTGGTTCTTTTAAAGTATGATCTTAATCATGAATTGAGAGAAATGAACGGGGGACAGTGTGAATGTAACAATAATCAGTCCACGTAATATTTTACGGGCCTTTATGATTAAACGCATAAAACACCGCACAGAAAGATGCTAATGTTGTATTATCAAATTTTCACTCATCACCAAATAAATTTTTTATGAAACGATTGATTGCAATTTTAGTGTTGTTTACTGCTATTTATTCTTGCGGAGACAATAAAAGCTACGATACAGATGGCAGCAGCAATAAACCTGTTAGCACAGATCCACCAAAATCCGGTGAGGCAACTGCAACAAATGAAAATCCATCTTATGATCCACACAGGGGAGAAGGCAAATTTAAAGAGGTTGCAATAGGCGCTTCGCTGGATGCCACTAAAGCTGAGGCTGGTAATAAAATATATGCTGTGAAATGTGGCGGCTGTC
>JBDSEE010000112.1:0-13189 GCA_039920245.1 Ferruginibacter sp. | reverse complement strand
TTAAATATTCAAACTGTGCCCGGCATAACTGCTGGTGTAAGTCATGATACCCTGAATGCTCCCTACAATGACCTGGGCGCTGTAAAAAAATTAGTGGCAGAAAACAAAAATGAAATTGCAGCCATCATAATTGAACCTGTTGCAGGCAATATGGGCTGCATTCTTCCTGCCGAAGGTTTTTTACAAGGGCTTAGAAATATATGCAATGAAGAAAACATCATATTTATTTTTGATGAAGTGATGACAGGATTTAGGTTGGCGGCTGGCGGAGCACAACAAGTTCTGGGCATCGATGCTGACCTGGTTACCTATGGAAAAGTTATTGGCGCAGGAATGCCTGTGGGTGCTTTTGGGGGCAAAAGAAAAATTATGGAACATATTGCACCGCTGGGAAATGTTTACCAGGCAGGCACCCTAAGCGGCAATCCGATTGCAATGATTGCAGGTTTCACTCTATTAAAAGAATTAAAAGCAAACCCTGGCATTTATAAAGAATTGGAAGATAAAACTACTTACCTGCACAAAGGAATGGAAGCAGTATTGATACAAAGCAAAAGACCCTTTGTGATCAATCAACTTGGCTCTATGATAAGTTTGCATTTCAGCGTTCATCCTGTTATAGATTTTACAACTGCATCTAACGCAGATATTCCTTTATTCAATAAGCTGTTTCATTTTATGCTCGACAATGGGATTTATCTTCCTCCATCTGCCTATGAAAGCTGGTTCCTCAATAATGCATTGAGTTATGAAGACCTGGATAAAACGATCAGCACGCTGAAAGATTTTTGTACTACAATTTAAAAGATCATCTAAGCAATCTCTATCTTAACATTTATTAATAGCGTTTTTCAATTATTTTTATTTCATGTAAAATAGTCATGATAGGTCCTGAACATTGATCATGATCATCAAATTCCAAATAGCAAATCGGTAATAGTAAGACAAACAAATGAAAAACCTTTACCTCGTTCTGTTCATTTTTCTTTCAGCGTTTGTAATAAGTTGCAGCAGTTCCAGGAAAACTACAAGCTATTCCATAAAGCCCGGTACTGAAATAAAAAGCACCGTAGTGCTAACAGAAAAAATTCCGGCAAGAAAGATCAACACAAAAAATGTAAATCCTAACGATGTGGTAAGCTTTGCAGAAACATTGCTGGGATATCCTTACTTATGGGCGGGAACTTCGCCAGAAAAAGGATTTGATTGTTCTGGCCTTGTGTTTTATTGTTTCAAAAAATTCAACATCAATACTCCAAGGGTATCTAAAGATTTTACAAATGCTGGCGCAACTGTAAGCTCACTTGAATGTAAGCGGGGAGACATTATTTTATTCACCGGCTCAGATCCAAAGTCGGGCGTAGTTGGCCACCTTGGCATTATCACTGAAAACAATAATGGTATCTTGAAATTTATTCATTCAGCTTCTGGCGAAAACAGCGGGGTTATTATATCTCCTATGCAAAGCTATTTTATGGAGCGATTTGTAAAAATCATTCAGGTCTTCCCGTAACTGAAATTCATAGAATTAAATTTGCAGGTTATATTTTTTAAAACAAAATTGAAATATGAAAACGATTGGATTAATTGGTGGTACTACCTGGCATTCAACAATTGACTATTACAGATACCTGAACGAATTAACGAACATAAAATATGGATCTGACCATTCTGCAAAGATCATTTTGAATTCCGTGGACTATGGCGAAATAGTGCCATTGACAAAGGCAGGCGATTGGAATAGTATCGCTGCTATTATGACTAAATCTGCAAGAAATATAGAACTTGCCGGCGCCGATTGCGTTTTGTTATGTGCGAATACCATGCATCATAGAGCCGAAGAAGTACAGGCTGCTGTAAACATTCCTTTAATCCATATTGCTGATACCGTTGTTGAGGAAATTAAAAAGAAAGACATTCACACCGTAGCATTGTTGGGTACAAAATATACAATGCTGTTACCATTTTACAGAAATAAATTAGAGGCAGCAGGTATAAAATTCCTTGTGCCATCAGCTGATGACATTGAATATTTAAATGATGCTATTTATAACGAAATGGGTAAAGGCATTTTTAATGATGACACAAGGAAAAAAATAATCGAAATTATTACTGACCTTCAGCATGAAGGTGCTGCGGGAGCTATTCTTGGATGTACGGAGTTACCGATTCTTATAAAGCCTGAACATATAGCAGTACAATTATTTGATACTACATTCATTCATTGCCAGGCAGCAATGCATTTTGTTTCCGACAAAGCATAAAAAAAACCCGGAAGTAATCCGGGTTCTTCATAGAGAAGATATACACTAAGCATTAACTGCTTTATGCATATCCCTATATTTTTTTATTATATCATGAGATGTTTTCAATGAAGACTGTTGCGATGTGATCAACTGCCTTGTATCTGCATCCATCTCAGCATCTGAAGACAACGCAGCCTTGTAAGCTTTTTGAGCCGCATCCTCACCAAATTCACATGACTCCAAAACAGCCTGCCTGTTATGCCCGGCAAAAGTTGCTTTTAAGTCCATCCAAACCCTGTAGATTTTCCCAGAATTGGTTGTACCTTCTTCAACCGGGTCTCCACCTAAGCGGTTCACTTCAAGCGTAAGTTCAGATTTGTACTTACGGCTCTCATCGGCCATCTTATAAAAAATCGCCTTAAGATCAATATCCAGATCTTTAGTTTCATCAGCAGCTTTTTCATATCCTACAATGCGGTCGTTATTGATTTCAATGAGGTCATTTAATACCCCTGTTAATTCTGAATTTGTTGACATGATGTTTTTGTTTATAGATTAGAAATGTTTTTTAAAAAAATTTATCACTCGTCCACATCCGTTTCAGTTCTCACCGTTTTAGTAATGATCACTTTATCTGTCCGGCTTGTGGCTTTATCTCTTTTCCGCCCGCCACTAAACATGGCAATCAATAATAAAAGGATCGCTATACCCCCTACAATCCATACCCAAGGTTGCATGTACCATACAGTTTCATTGTTTGTAAGTACTTCCTTGATATTTTCTTTAGTCGTAGTAGTGTCTTGTGACATCGCATAAGACCAGAATGTACTTGACAAAAAAATGATTAGGCTAAAACGTTTCAGAAAAATATCTTTCATAATAATAAGTTGAGTTATTAAAATATAAACAACTACTAAGCCATAATTAAGTCGTCTCGATTAATGGGAGAAATGTAATCCTGTGAAGATTTTTGAAGAAAAATTCAGTAGCATATAGCCTGTGGAAAAAAATCCACAATGGTGTTTTTAAAGCCAATAAATTCCTATGGCAGAGCTTTGGCATGCATTTTTATTATAACCTATAAAACATAAACATGAAACAAACTATTCTAAAATCGTACAAATCGTTCACAGTTTTCCTTACAGGTTTACTTGTGAGTATGCTAAGTATTGCCCAGGACAAAAAAGTAGATGTAAATATTAATACTAAGTCTGGCAATGATAATGTTTTAATGCAACCTTGGGTATGGATAGTAGGCGGTGCTGTTTTCCTGATAATAATTGTTGCCCTGCTTCGCAACAACAGCAATAAGTAATTTTTTAACCACGCATAAAAAAAATCGTTCAGTTTTTGCTGAACGATTTTTTTATGATTTAAGCTACCATTATATATCTGTATCCCTTGTCTTGGTTACAGTTACCCTATCAGTTGTAGAATTGCTGCTACTGTTTCCTCTTACGAGTGCAATGATAATTATTAAAAATATGGCTCCGCCTACAATCCAGGCCCAAGGTTGTGTGTACCATGTTTGCGTGGTTGTAGTAGTAGATGTACTGCTGCTGCTGGCAGAAACTGCACTGTCCTGCGCAAATGCAATAATAGATAAGATCAGGCTACTAAATAGTAGTGAAAATTTTTGCATGTTGAAGTTCATGATGATATTTTTAAGGTTAATGAAAAAACATATCTGGAACTAATTCAACAAATGCGCCAAGTATTAATCATTCATTTACAATCCCACGCCAGCCAATTTTAAACTTCTTTCAGAAATGCTTTTATATTCAATAGACTCCTGCAGATAATCGTGCTGACATATCAATGAAACTCCCATTTCCCGCCACCATGAACCAGTATATAATTTTTCCGCATGAATCAGACCGGTCAACTGTACACCTCCCTTTTCTGAGTAATAACTATCTATGGTTTCAAAATCCTGTTTATTGATTTTTGATGATTCATCTGCACTTACATACACCTGAAGGTAATAATCATAACTAAGTAAAGGTTCCTGTTTACCCTGTTTCTTATATTCATATTTATAGCCGTGACGCAGGGCAGCAATGTCGCTTAGCACAGCAGCTGCTGTAGGATAAGAACCAGCCCCTTTGCCTTTAAAAAAATGTTTGTCGGCAAATACACTTTCAGTAATGATGGCATTAAATTCATTGTCAACATGATAAAATTCATTTGTGGCATTTATAAAAGTTGGCAACACATAAACTGCAAGCTTGTTATGCTTCAACCTTTTTGTATGCGCAAGTAATTTTATTCTTTGGTTTTTTTCTTTTGCCCTCCTGATATCATTTTTACTAATTGAAGTAATTCCCTGGTATAAAATATCAGAAGGGTTTATCCGGGTACCAAAGGCGTGGGCAGTTAATATAGATAATTTGTTTGCAGCATCATGTCCTTCGATGTCCAGGGATGGATTGCTTTCGGCGAAACCGAGCTGTTGCGCTTCCAGCAAAGCATCTCTAAAACTAACAGTCCTTGCAAACAGATCAGATAAAATGAAATTGGTAGAACCATTTATTATTCCTGTGATGGAATTCAATAGATCAGTATCATAATATTCCTCCAGGTTCCTGATGATTGGAATACTTGCACAACAGGATGCCTCATACAGAAAAGATACATTGAATTGTTTTTGCAAAGCCTGCAATTCTTTGAAATGCACTGCTATCATTTTCTTATTTGCACTCACAACGGATTTACCTTGTTGCATTGCTATTTTTACAATTTCAAAAGCTGCTTCCGCATCATCTATCAATTCCACAATAACTTTTATATTTTCATCAAACAGCAGGTCATATTTGTCAGTTGTTATCAGCTCCTTCTGTATGCTTCTTTTTTTTAAAGGATCTTTTATACAAATTTTTTGGATCGTTGCATTTAGCCCGGGTGTTCTCTGCAGCACTTCATAAAGTCCTGTACCTACAACGCCAAATCCAAATAGTCCAATATTTATTTTTTTCATTTTTTAAATTTTAAATGCTCACGCTCGTTGAAATTTTCCTGTCGGAATTCACCATAAGCTTTTCGGTACTCAATTTATTAAATGCCTGGTCCAGGTCTTCTATTAAATCCTTTACATCTTCAAGCCCCACGCTTAACCTGATAAGGCTATCGGCAACTCCTGCACTTCTTCTTTTCTCCGCCGGAATAGATTTGTGGGTCATGGCGGCAGGCAGGCAAAGCAAGCTTTTCACACCGCCCAGGCTTTCTGCAAGTTTGAAATATTTTGTGCTGGTTACAAATTCAGTAGCTGCTTTTTCCGTATCTGTTTTCAAACTGAACGAAACAATTCCTCCAAAACCGGTGCATTGCTTTTTTGCAATTTCATGATTAGGGTGCGTTGTAAGGCCAGGGTAAAACAGTTTATCAACCAGGGGTTGTTCCTGCAAATATGCTGCAATAGCTTCCGCATTACGGCAATGCTGCTGAACACGAAGATGAAGCGTTTCTATACCACGAATAACCAGCCAGCTATCAAAAGGTGAAAGGATTGCACCACTTGCATTTTGCAAAAATTTGATCTGTGCTCCTAAAGCTGCATCTTTAGTAACAACAAGACCAGCGATTAAATCACTGTGACCGCCGAGGTATTTAGTTGCACTATGCACTACAATATCAGCTCCCAACGTGAGAGGTTGCTGCAAGGCAGGTGATGCAAAAGTATTATCCACGCAAAGCCAGCATCCATGAGCCTTAGCTGCTTTGGCAATGGCCTGTATATCACTAATTTTTAGCGTTGGATTTGTAGGTGTTTCAATCCAGATAAGTTTTGTGTTGGGCGTAAGATTATTAAAAACATTTGCAGCATCTGTGGTATCTGTATAATGAACTTTTATTCCAAACTTTTCATACACATGTGTAAACAACCGGAAGGCACCACCATAAATGTCATCTACGGCTACAATCTCATCTCCTGATTTCAATAATTTCAGCACAGCATCAATGGCAGCCAGGCCGCTGGCAAATGCTATCCCAGTACTGCCTTCTTCTAGGCCGGCAATAATTGTTTCCAGGGTTGCCCTGGTGGGATTGTTGGAACGGGCATAATCGTATCCTTTATTTACACCTGGTGCATCTTGTACAAAAGTGCTTGTTTGATAAATAGGTACGCTGATGGAACCTGTAAGTGGATCTACCGGGATGCTGTGAATTAGTTGTGTTGCGTTGCTCATGATTTCTTGTTTTTTAAAAAATGATTAAAAAATTTTATCAAGAAAAGGCAGGTGCACAGCCGGGGAGCTTATCGTAAAATAAAAAAGCTCACCCGATAAAACAGGTGAGCATTTAATATGTTGAAGAAAAAAATTAAATAGCTTCTGTCTTATCTGTCCTTACAGTACTGTAAGGATGGAATTGGCACCTTATCCCGATATTATCGGGACAGGTTGTCAAGGCTTCATCGGGCCATTACCCTCTGCCTTTCTTGATAAGTTCCCCCCGCCACGGCGGAGAGATGTAAAAGAACTACTGCAAAGATATAGGCGGAAAATTGACAATTTGAAAAAAAAATTTAAATCCGAGCCCTTGGCAGGGATTTATAAATTGCTAAAACTCTTGCCAGCATTAGGATGTAGCCTGATAAAATATTTCGCAAAATGAAGCTGAAGGTAAGCCATTGAAGTGCTTGCGATCCGGCTGAAGCGGAACAAGCTGCAACTATGATGCTATGAAAAACTAATGTGGGTATTGAAAAACAAACAAGAAATGGCTTTTAAGTTTTACGAAGGCAGTAACTTTTTGGGCTTTTTTTTGTTTGTACCTTTGCGAATAAGGAGCATAAAATGGCGAAAAAAAAAGTAGTAGAACCTGTGGCATTGCAGGATGATGAGTTTATAGAAGTTTTTGGAGCAAGGGAACACAACCTCAAAAACATTGATATTAAAATTCCAAAAAATAAACTGGTTGTTTTTACAGGCGTGAGTGGCAGCGGAAAATCTTCGCTCGCTTTTGATACGATCTATAACGAAGGTCAACGCCGCTATATGGAAAGTTTTTCTGCATATGCACGGCAATTTATGGGCGATATGGAAAGGCCTGATGTAGACAAGATCACGGGACTCTCTCCTGTAATTTCCATAGAACAAAAAACGACGAACAAAAACCCCAGGAGCACAGTTGGAACTATTACAGAGATTTATGATTTTCTCAGGCTCTTGTATGCCCGTGCTGGTGAAGCATACAGTTATAACACTGGCAAAAAAATGGTAAAGTTTAGCGAAGAAGAAATCGTGAATTCCATTTTTGAAAAACAAAAGAATAAAAAAATAAGTTTGCTTGCTCCGCTTGTTCGTGGGCGAAAAGGTCATTACCGTGAGTTGTTTGAAGACATTAGGAAAAAGGGATTTGTAAAAGTGAGGGTAGATGGAGAAGTGATGGATCTTACTCCAAAAATGCAGGTGGACCGTTATAAAATTCATGACATTGAAGTAGTAGTGGACCGTTTGCAAGTAAGTACTGAAATGAAACTGCGGCTCAGCCAGAGCGTTCAGAAAACCCTGCAGATGGGTAAAGACCTATTGTTCCTGCTCGTGAATGAAAGTAACCAGGTAGTGCAATATAGTAAGCAACTTATGTGTATAGATACAGGCATCAGTTACGAAGAACCTTCCCCCAATGCATTTTCTTTCAACTCCCCTTATGGCGCATGCCCGGCATGCAAGGGATTGGGAACGGTGTATCAAATAGATATGGATGCCATTATTCCTGATGATAGCCTTAGCATTAAAGAAGGTGCCATTGCCCCACTTGGTGAAGAAAGAGAAGCATATGTATATAAACAGGTGCAGCAGGTTGCAAAAAAATATAAACTAAATTTAGATAAACCAGTCAAAAGCCTTTCGCCAAAGGCTATGAATGTATTGCTGTATGGAAAAGAAGATATAGATGAAGATAGCAATACCGATGTGGATATGAAAATAGAGAATGAATCAGAAGGTTATTATGCTACAGAATATGAAGGCGTAATTAATATGGTGAAACGCTGGTTCTCATCTGCCAGTACAAGTGAATCTGTAAGAGACTGGGCAGAAAAATTCATGCAGCTTAGGCCATGCGATACCTGTGGCGGAACAAGGCTTAAAAAAGAAAGTCTATGGTTTAAAGTAGGTGAAAAAAATATAGCGGAGTTAAGCAGTATGGATCTGGATAAATTAGCAGATTGGTTTAAAGACCTGGAAAAAAAATTATCAACAAAACAAAACCTGATTGCTAAAGATGTATTGAAAGAAATACGAGAGCGGCTTGGTTTTTTATTGAATGTTGGTCTTACCTATTTAAGTTTATACCGTCCCAGCAAAAGTCTTAGTGGCGGAGAATACCAGCGCATAAGGCTTGCTACACAAATTGGTTCGCAATTGCAGGGCATAACTTATATTTTGGATGAACCCAGCATTGGCCTTCACCAACGGGACAACCAACGCCTCATAAAAGCTTTACAGGAATTAAGAGATATTGGTAACAGTGTATTGGTAGTAGAGCATGATAAAGACATCATGCTTGCCTCTGATCATCTTGTAGATATTGGCCCTGGTGCCGGTATGCACGGTGGAAAAATTGTAGCCTCAGGAACTCCTGCAGAAGTTCTCAAATCGGGATCAGAAACTTCTCAATACCTGAGTGGTAAAAAAAATATTGCAGTTCCTTCTGAAAGAAGAAAAGGTAATGGAAAAAATATAGAATTGAAAGGAGCCGCCGGAAATAATCTTAAGGAGCTGTCCTTAAAATTTCCTTTGGGAAAAATGATCCTGGTAACTGGCGTGAGTGGCAGTGGAAAATCTACGCTTATAAATGAAACGCTGTATCCTTTGCTTAGCAAATTTTGCTACAACTCAAAGGGAGATGCTTTGCCTTACAAAAGCATTAAGGGTCTTGAAAATATTGATAAAGTAATTGAGATAGATCAAAGCCCAATAGGGAGAACACCACGTAGCAATCCAGCTACTTATTGTGGATTTTTTACTGATATCCGAACATTATTTGCATCTGTTCCTGAAGCAAAGATCAGGGGTTATGCAGCCGGGAGATTTTCTTTCAATGTAAAAAGTGGCCGCTGTGATGTTTGTGAAGGCGGTGGCATGCGTGTAATAGAAATGAATTTTCTACCCGATGTATTTGTGCATTGCGAAAAATGTAATGGTAAAAGATACAACCGGGAAACACTTGAGATCCGTTACAAAGGAAAATCAATCAGCGATGTTCTTAATTTGACCGTGAATGAAGCAGTTGAATTTTTCAATGCCGTGCCTTATATCTACCGCAAAATAAAAGTATTACAGGAAGTTGGCCTTGGCTACATAACGCTTGGCCAAAGCGCCGTGACATTAAGTGGTGGAGAAGCCCAGCGGGTAAAGCTGGCAACAGAACTAAGCAAGAGAGATACAGGAAAAACAATTTATATACTAGACGAACCAACTACTGGATTACACTTCCAGGATATACAACATTTGCTGGATGTATTAAATAAACTTGTAGACAGGGGTAATACTGTTTTAGTGATAGAACATAACCTGGATATGATAAAAGTAGCTGATCATATTATTGATATTGGACCAGAAGGAGGTGATGGTGGTGGAAGAATATTATTTGAAGGAACACCTGAAGAAATGGTCAATGTAAAAGAAAGCTTTACGGCAAAATATCTACAACAGGAGTTAAATTAAAAAATCCATGACTAGCATGGATTTAGAATACAAGGCAAAGCATGGTAACGAAGTTAAAATTGTGGTTTCAGGGGTATCATCGTATAGGAATACACGTTGTTTCCAGGGATTACTTCAGTTATATACCTTGCACATATCTTCAGTCGTAGTTCAGTTTATTGTTTTTAAGAATAAGTTTTCCTGATTTTAATTCATGATCATTTTCAAAACATTGGTAGAGGTAAATTCCTGAACCCGGGTTCTTAATTACAGAAATAGCTGAACCAGCGGTTTCAATTTTTTTAAGAAGTTTCCCTTCCGATGTGAACAAGTAAAATTGTAATTGTACTGCCTCAGAAGCTTTTACTTTCATGCTTATATCACTATTGGGCATTTGCCTGAAGATGATATGCGTTTTTGAAAACATCCGGCCCGAAGCAGCCCTGGTGGAATTGTAAACCAGCACCAACAGGGCACAGAATACAATGAAAGCAATTTTAATAAAAGCTGATTGATAAGAATTTGTCTTCCGCATAAAACGTTTAAAATATTTTAATAAAAATGAGGGCACCTTGTTTGCTTTGCTGCATTACGCTCCTGCATGCTTCCGTAAACAGAACCTAAGCGGAAACCTATTTTTACAACAAACGAAAAATATGCATCATCCTGTTTTGGATTTCCTCTTTGCGTTCCCGGAGCATAACGGGTAACTCCAGGTGTTAAGATGCCGATTGTTTTATCATGAATTTTTTTAGCAATGATCGCATCCTGTGGACTTAAATAAGTATCGAAATATATAGGATCAATAACATTTGTACTTACGTCATCAATATAATCAGTAAAAGTTTTTCGGTATAACAGTTCGAAAGCAGTGCTCACTCTTGGCGTTAGTGCCACTTTAATACCGCCGCCCATCGGGATATTTATTTGTGTTAGTTTATAAGGCTTACGGTCCGGGTATTCTGCCATCCCCTCGCCTTCTGTACGAAGCGGATGTAATTTATACCACCTCTTTACACCATTTGCATCAGTGATAGAGCCTTCAGGATCAAAATGAAAAATGCCCACTCCAATAAATCCATAAGGTTTAATGCGTGGATCATAATCATCGTACTTATTGAAAAGCATTGTAGGCATTACTTCTATGGCACCATAGACTTCCCACATTTTACTTCTAAAATCGAGGTTCCGTTGTTTTCTCCATAATTCATCTTCACCTTTCGTTGAGATTATAGCATCATCTCCTGATACATAAGTCACTTGTGCAGCCACACGCAGCCCGATCCAATTTGTGGGATAAACACTTACGAATGCACCTTTCATCATTTTTGTTAACGGCAGGTTTAGGTCTTTTATAAACCTTGTTCCTTCGCCATGATGTCCACCAAGATCTCCTAAAAAGAATGTTGGGCCAAAATTGACGCCGGCTTCAATATGAAACTTTTCGTTTCCAAGAATTAAGTGCTGAGAAAATAATTTAGGAGAAATGAGTGCAGTGAGCATCAGTATGCAAAATATTTTGCGCACCTGATTTGGTAAAGTTGATTTCATGAGGACTCAATTTTGGTCTTTCAATAGATAAATTGGATATACAACGGCCCTTGCCTGCCTGTTAAAAACGGGAAATATTAACAATTATTGTTTATTAAATTCAAATTATTTCCGGAGTATCATTTCTATATGGGGAATTCCATCTTCCAGGTATAATTCACTGCTTTGAGTGAAACCGAAGTCTGTATAAAATTTTTTTAAATAAAGTTGTGCGCCTATTTTTATTTCTTTTGTTGGAAAAAGTATCAGGCAGGCATCAATAGCTTGCGTTAATAATTGCTTGCCTGCACCAGTTTTGCGAAACGTCGGATGCGTAGCTACCCTGCCAATACTTGCTTCTTTAAAAGCAACTCCTGGAGCCAAGAGTCTTGCATAGGCAACAAGGTCTTTTCCGTCATAGCCGGCTAAATGATAACTTTCCAGGTCCTTATTGTCAATGTCCAGGTAAACACAATTTTGCTCCACAACAAAAACCTCCGATCTTAATCGCAGAATTTTGTATAATTCTTTAGCAGTTAGTTCATCAAAGTGTTTGCATTTCCATTCCAATTGCATGCATTATATTTTATTTATTTCAGGGCTGGTCATTTTATATAGCATTAATGCCGCAATGGATGCAGCTCTTTTTTTTGCAAGTTCTGTAACCGGGCCTTCATACAAAGCATTTATGGTATCATTAAAAATGTGTAGCCATGAATTAAAATGTTTTTCCTTCAAAGGGAAAATTTTGTTTAGCTGGAAATGTACTTCCATCGCATTTTTTTTATAAACAGGATTACCTAGCAAAATACTTTCCCAAAAATCTGTGATAATTGGGATATGATGCGCCCAGTTTATTGGAACAATTTTAGTGAAAATAATTCCAATATGCTCATCTGTTTTTACCTTTTCATAAAAAGCCAACAAGAAATTTTCAATGTCTGCTCTCGACCCTATGTCTCTTTTAATATCCATATTTTAGTCCAGCATTGCTTTAATAATGTTTTATTTCTTCCTCACAGATGCGCAAATTTTTTCTAAAAGAACGAAAAGGGTTTTGTGTTTTTTTGCGTGTATTTTCTTTGCGTTTTTTCGGTTAAATTATTAGTACCCATATTTTTCTTTCCAGCGTTGCTTTAAAAATTTTCTTATTTCTTCTTCCCTGGCATTTTGTTGTGGATTGTATAATGCTATGCCTTCCAGGTTATCAGGTAAAAATTGTTGTATGGCAAAATTATTATCATAATCATGTGCATACTTATAATTTTTTCCATAGTCCATTTTTTTCATCAGGTTCGTAGGGGCATTTCTTAAATGTAAAGGCACAGCCAAATCTCCATGCTTTCTTACAACATCCTGCGCAGCATTAATTGCAAGATATGATGAATTACTTTTTACAGAAGTAGCCAGGTAAATGGCACACTGCGAAAGGATGATACGGCTTTCCGGCCAGCCAATCACATTCACTGCCTGGAAAGCATTATTGGCCAGCAACAGTGCATTAGGATTTGCATTGCCAATATCTTCACTGGCAAAAATGAGCATTCGTCTTGCAATAAATTTTACATCCTCTCCTGCTTCTATCATTCTTGCAAGCCAATAAACCGCAGCATTAGGATCGCTCCCACGCATACTTTTAATGAATGCAGAAATTATATCATAGTGTTGTTCACCTTTCTTGTCATAAAGCGCAACCCGTTGCTGCGCAATTTCCATTACCACTTCATCTGTAATAATAACCTCGGCCCCCGCCTTCTCCAA
>JBDSEE010000111.1:0-3646 GCA_039920245.1 Ferruginibacter sp. | reverse complement strand
CGCTGTCAGCATTCTGTGCTGTTGCAGGGTATGCATAAATAAGAATAAGAATAAGCTTAAAAAACTTTTGCATGTATAATTGTTTTAGAGGTGCTAAATTTAGCGAAACAAACCGGGATAACATGGATGCAAATACAGCACTTGTGAGCAACTTTTATGCAGCGTTTCAGCAACTTGATCATAATCGTATGAATAATTGCTATAGCGATGATATTGTTTTTTCAGACCCGGTATTTGGATTGCTAAAGGGTGATGAAGTAAAGAAAATGTGGGAAATGCTTTGCAACAATGCAAAAGATTTTTCCGTGGAATATGGCAATATAATTACTGATGACAACGAATATTATACCTGTAACTGGACGGCAACTTATACCTTTTCGAAAACGGGCCGCAAGGTTATTAATAAAGTAAAAGCGTTCATGCTCATTAAGGATGGAAAAATAAAAGAGCATAGCGATGCATTCAGCCTGCACAGATGGTCGGCGCAGGCCCTGGGTTTCAGTGGTTGGTTGTTGGGATGGAATCGTTTTTATCAACAGAAAATAAAAAATACTGCAAGGAGAAGTTTACTCGACTTTATAGCAAGGACGAATAATAACTAAACGACAAAACAAAATGATAGGGTAGCTTAGAGTTTAAAGGTCATTATAATTACCTGTTTCAATAATCTATAATAAGAGAAGACAGAATAGCCATTAAATAATCAACAATTGGTTTTCATAAGGTTCTCATAAGATCACCATGAGGTCTCCATAAGGTCACCATGGGCTCTCTATAGACTCACTACGGAGTATAGGTGGATCTGATGGAAAGTTGATGTAAGATGATGGTAAATAAATAATGACGAGATGTCGGGAACTTTGCCTGTTTGGCTGTGGCAGCCATATACGCTGCAATAGTTGGGCAAAGATGGGGCCTGAAATATTAGCTTAAAAATCTGTGCCTGGAGTTTGTGATCTTATAATAGCTAATACGAGCGGATGCTTGATTGGCAAAATATACGTGGTGCGATAGAAGGTATTTCGTGACGCATCGTCAGGTTCGGAATGTGTGCGCATTTTGCTGCTGTAAAAGACCAGACAATTTTGAGGGAATTCTTCAACTTGCCAAAACCATATTCCTACTGTATGGCAGCAACTACCTTTTACGCAAAAAAGACATGTGCAACCTGGTTTTATGAAATACACTGCCCAGAAAATAAAATACGATCTGCAGAGAATCAACCTTGAATTGATTAAAGAATTTAAAGTTGATACAAAGGATAGGGTATACAACTGTGGAACGTAACCCATTACCTATTGAGTTATTTAAGCCTGCTGTTTTTATCGAAAGTATGATTAGATACAAGATAACCCGGTAACGTTTGTAAATTTTCCAAACATCCTTGATGAGTTAAATAAAACGGTAGATTTGGCCTAATGAGTTTCATTGACGCACCATAGATATTAAAAAAACGAACAAGGCAAGTGATGAGAAACAGTGAGTTATACTTGGCCTTTGGTTCGTGTTATACGTAAATACAAAAGGTTGTGCGTCATTCAATCGAACTCTCAAATAATTTAAAATAAATGGAAGAAAATAAAGGCGAAGAACATTTAGATGGACTAACGAACAATCAATCAGACAACCTTGCAGAGGAAGTTATTCCTATGGGAGACAATGAAAGTACAAACCAAAAAAAAGTAAATGAAAATATGGAAGTACATCACCATCCTGACTTACATCATAAACCTAAAAAATGGAAAGAATATTTTCTTGAATTTTTAATGATATTCCTAGCAGTAACGATGGGATTTTTTGCTGAGAGTTTGAGGGAGCATATTGGAAATAAAGAAAAAGAGAAAAAAATTATCATTGGTATTATAAGGGACTTAAAATTAGACACTGCCAGTGCTTCCTCGACGATAAAGTTAGAAAATGATTTATTGTCTGACATGAGAAGTGCATTGCAAATTCCAACAGAAAAATTACAGGACATAAACGTACAGGATACTTTTTATTATCATTTCCTTCATATTTTAATTTATTATTGGGAGTTTCAGCGAAATGATAATACTTTGGTTCAACTAAAAAATGAAAACGGTTTTAATGTTATTAAGCATGAAGGCGTTGCGGACTCTGTTATCGCATTAAATAATTACTATGATTTCCTTAAGGCTAATAATGGCTTTTATCATAATGATTTTCTAAGAGTTGAAGACTTTACAAGCAAGGTCATAAAAGTTCCTGTAATACCAACTGATGATAATGGCTATCCAATTCTTCCAGGTATTCTTAATCAAACAGAAGTTTTTACACAATATGATAAACCATTGCTGGAGCAGCTATATAGTTTAATAAAAATTGAAAAAATTGAGTTAGAGTCTGTTCCAAAAGTTAATCAAGTATACAAAGAAAAGGCTGAGAGGTTACTTAAGTTTCTTCAAAAAGAATATCAGTTAGACTAAAAGCACGAACGCACAACAAAAGGTTCCTATGTACCTTAAGTTTTCCGGAGAGCGCTAATATGGTAGATTATAATTTCTTTTGAAAGAGAAAGATTTATTGGTTTAATAAATCTTTCCCCTTCGCCAGATTTTTTTCCTCATCTCATAGCAAAATAAGTTTGATGTCGTGAAGTTCCAGTTATAAAATTCATATTTATAATCACATAAAACCAATGCAATCTGCTCTACTCACATAGTGTGTATATTTGATGGACGGCGGTTTTTTCACAAACTCAGGTTAGCGGTAATTGTAGAGTGACAATTATATCATCCAAACGGACATAAATTAATTTTGACATATAATAATAATAATGAGCAAAATAATCTTTGACTGCGGAATATCACTTGATGGCTTTTTTGCAGGCGACAATAGAAGTCCAAGTAATCCAATGGGTGGAGTTTCAGGACAAATACACCAGTGGATGTTTAAACAAAAAGCATTTTGGAAACATATCAAAATGGAAGGCGGTGAAGAATACGGTGCAGACAGTAAATTAATTGAAGAAGCGTTTGCAAGAACAGGAGCTTACATTATGGGGAAGAGAATGTTTGAAGAAGGCGAAGTGGCTTGGGTAGAAGATTTATATGAAGCAGATGTTTATGTGCTGACACACGAAAAAAGAGAACCTTGGGTTCAAAAAGGAACAACAACTTTTTATTTCGTCAATGAAGGAATAGAAAGCGCATTAGAAAAAGCAATACAGTCGGCTAAAGGAAAAGATATTAGAATTCAAGGCGGTGCTAATACTATTCAACAATTTCTCAATGCAGGACTTGTGGATGAATTTTTCATTCACATTGCACCTGTTTTTTTACAGACTGGCATCCGACTGTTTGACGGTATTGATAAAGACAAATATGACTTTCAAATTGTAGAAGTAATACCCTCAGACTTGACAACACATTTGAGATACAAACTGACGAAGAAATAGAACAACGACCCGCTAACAAGAGTATTTCGGCAAGTGTGGCTGGACAATCAAACGTCAGCTATGGGCACAATCAACAGTTGTTCGGGCTGGAGGTTTATAATTTTGCTTTTAGTTGTTATCTTCATCAAAAGTTTTTCAATCAGCATTTGTTCCGGGCTTAAAAAGTGAGTGATGAATATTATTGTAAGTTTTCGACAAGGTATTCACATTGCAGTTGGTATCAGCTCG
>JBDSEE010000110.1:0-63045 GCA_039920245.1 Ferruginibacter sp. | reverse complement strand
GGCATTTCCCTGTCCTGCCAGTCCGGTGCTTCTTTTTCCCAGTCTTCTTTTTTCAGCCATACAAACCAGATATCAGCACTGCGGCCTACACCACGCTCCGAAATAAATCCAAGCTTTGATCCATCAGCACTCCATACCGGGCTCCTGTCTGTTCGGGGATGCATAGACACATTTACCGGCTTGGTAGTATTGTCTGCCGCCTGTATAAACACCTCTACATTAGTATAGAGATCATTCTGTGCATAAGCCAGCCATCTGCTATCAGGACTCCAGGCTATGTCAGATGGCTCAGCCCAGGTATCGCTCAAAATCTTTTCATTGGATAATTTTCCATCCGCAGCAATATTAGCAACTACAAAAGTTCCACGGCCACGCACATAGGCTATTTTTTTTCCATCTGGAGAAACAACGGGCCCGGTTTCATCACCTTCGGTTTTCGTCAACTGCTTTAGTTCGTGCTTCAGGCTTTTGTACATGCTGCGTTCGGTAGTATCAGATGAACGATATAAGTACATATCAAAATTTCCATCAGCCCTGTCGCTGCAGAATATCAAGGTGGAATCATTGAGCCATACAGGATCAAGATCACGGTAGGGATGGTTTGAAACATTTACACTCCTTGATTTTTCCTTATCTGCTTCCTTTATAAAAACTTCACCACGCAAGGTAAAGGCAAGCATTTTTCCATTAGGCGATAGTGCATAATCTGTTGCGCCGGTAGCGAGGGTTTTTTGTTCTGTTGCATCCAGGCGCTCATCCGCATTTATTTGTATGTCTAATTTAATTGCCGGGCCTTTATCTGTTTTCATAGTATAAAGATTCATATCCTTTTCAAATACGATAGAACCGCCATCTGCCGAAATACTGTAAGAGCGGATAGATTCATCTTTGTATTCCGTAAGCTTTTCTGGTGGCCCGCCTACCTTACCGTTAGCATCTATTTTTAATTTGTACAAGTTATAAGCACCATCGCTGCTGCTCAGGAAATATAGTGATCCGTTGAGGCCCCATTGTGGCAGTATATCATTGGTTTCGAAGCCAGGCAACTGTGAATATGTTTTGTTCTTTGTGTCATATAGCCAAATATCCCGGTCGCTGCTGCCTTTGTATGCATAACGGGCAACAGGATTTATATCGCCACGAACAAATGCTAAAAATCTTCCATCGGGAGAAAGCACAGGATCAAAACCTACTGCATCCAGGATACGGCTTTCTGTGCCACCCTTCGGACTGATGCTGTATACCTCTGAGGGCCTTTCTATTTGTTTAAATTCTCTTGAAGTGGAGAATATTATTTTATCCGGCTCTGTCCAACTGGAGATATTATCCGCAGCGGAATGATAAGTTAGTCTTTTGGGCATGCCGCCGCCTGTTGGCATCACAAAAATATCATTGTTGCCAAAACGGGCACCCGAAAAAGCGATCTGCTTGCCATTAGGGCTGAAGATGGGACTAGCTTCGTAAGCCTCATGTATCGTTAGCCTGGTAGCTTTTCCGCCGCTTGCAGGTACTGTCCAAATATCTCCCTGGAAAGAGAACGCCACCAGGGAGCCATCATTGTTAATGGTGGGCTGGCGAAGAAGCAATGGTTGTGCAAATGAATGAATGGTGCCCATGCATATGAGGGCAATCAGCAAAAATGATCTTGTCATCAGCATAAAATATTAAAATAAATAGATAAATAACAGCTGTTTTGATTACAAGGCAACATAAACAAATATGGAAGAGGAAACAAATTTCTTATACCAATGGTTTGTAAGAATGAATAGCTTGTTGGTACATAAATGATTTAAAACGTCGATAACCAATAACAAGGGTTTGCCATTTGTTATTAGCATCCGGAACTATTCAGGTCTGTTATTATATTTTTTTGTCAAGATCCTGAAAACAAAGGCACATCTCAATCTGGTCTTTATATAATTATTTTTAAAGGAAGGGTCTTCTGCGTAAAAAGGCTGGGTGACAAATACAATTTCCCCATACATTATTTTTCCTTCGGCAAATGTTGAAGAACTCAATACAAATTTTGATGCATTGATGGGAATGAAAAGGTCTGAGACTTTTTGATCAGTTAGATGCAGCCTATATATGCTATCCCCTTTTTGATAGACTTCATAATTTGACGTTTGTTTGCCTTTAAATAGTGTATACCTATCCGTACTCCAAATGTCATGTAGTACCAGGCTGTCATTATAGAAAGTGCCAGTGAATGGCAAAGGCTGGTTGGTCATATCCTCATTGTTTTCTATTAAGTTATTTCCATTTGCATCTTTCAATAATATCGTCCCTCCGTACCGGATCAATTCATTTTTATTTAAGGTGTCAATTTTATATTCGGTGAAAATCCGGATACCATCTGCTAATGAAGTTTCATGATCTAGCATATTCTTAACTCCATGGTCTAGTTTAGTGTAAACTGCATTGAATTTTTTAATAACATTCATATCAATAGTAACCTGAGAAAAAGCTACAGAGGCGAGAGCAAACAGGAAAGTAAAAAGAATTAGTTTCATAAACGATGATAACCTGGTGCAATCAAATCTAATCTAAACATTTTTCGTAACCAAATTGCCGTTTTAACCTGGCAACTAACCATTGATCCAGGTAAAAGTGAGAAGCTTAGGATCAGCTATAGCGTAAAATATCCTAAGGATAAACAAATCAATCTTTATTAAAGTTGTTTGAAGATATTGCGAGGCATCTCAGTACTTTTTCCTTTATCCTACATGATAAACAAGTCCTGCACCCAAATGTCTTTGTTCATAATTAAGGTGCCAGGTAACGTTATTCTTTTTCTGTTCAGGCGCTTTTATTTTTGCATAGCGGTGGTAATTGTTCACCACCTGCCTCCCAGTAACCCATCCCAGGGCAGCACCAACTAATACATCGGTAGACCAATGTTTATTTTCCGTTATCCTGCTCATACCAATTAAAGTGGCGGCGGTATAAGAGATGACAGGAATATACCAGTGTTCCTTGTATTCCATAGCAAAAACGGTTGCTGCAGCAAAAGCAACCGTAGTGTGTCCTGACGGAAAGGAACTGTTCGACTTATTTCTCAGGGCATCACGGGAAGTATTGCCAAAGGGCCCCAGGAACTTAGGTTCTGCTTCGCCTGTACTGCTATAAAAATTGGGACGTGTGCGGCCACTCAATGTTTTCAAGACGGCTTCTTCCGCACCCCCTAAGATATATGCCTGGGAAGCAAGCAACGTTGTCGTCTTCATTTTCTGGCTTTTAAAAATAACTCCATACAGGCCAAAGCCTACAAGGGCATAGGTTTCATACATGCCTCCAAACCTGCTTACAAAATTCCCAACCTTGGCCACGGAAGGATTATTGTTGCGCCATTTCAGGGCTGCCCGTTGTATCGGTTCATCTGCAAGACCAACAGCAATGGCAGTGCCCGCAAATATGGCCAACGGCGCTATATCTTTATGCTTTAAATGAAAGGGCTTGGTAAATGCCTGCTTGAAATCACTACCCAGTAAAATAAAATAACTTTTTACGGTGAGTTTAGTTTCCTGGTTATAAGCGGCAGGATTAATATTATTAACCTGTTTCCCGCTATCTGCCTTTATATGAAGGCTATCTAATTTATGTATCAGCGAATCTGGCTGTTGTGCCTGCAGGCTAAAAGGTAAGCTACTTATACAAATGATGATGACTATAATTAAGGATCTCATAACTGCATTACTTCAAATGATGTTCCAATATTATTTTAAAGTTATTAAAAACTGTTTATGCTTGATTCAACAGCGCTGGATTAGTTGTAAACACTTTCCATAATAATTCACCAAAAATAGTATTGGCCCAGGCAAACCATTTACGGGTATATTTTGAAGAATCATCTTTATGAAACGACTCATGCATAAAACCGGTGTTTGCATGTGTGGCCTTCAATGTTTTTATGCAATAGATTAACTCCTTTTCCTCGTGACTTGTAAGGCCCCTGGCAACAAGGCTTAATGGCCATATCATGTCCTTTCCTACATGAGGCCCACCAATGCCTTCAGCAGCTTTTCCTTTAAAGAAAAATGGATTGGAAGTTGAAAGGACAAGACTTCGGGTGTTCTGGTAAATTTTATCTTCAATACCTACAGTTCCAAGATAGGGCATCGTTAAGAGGCTGGGAATATTGGCATCATCCATAAGGTTATAACTTCCATAGCCATTCACCTCGTAAGGGTATACTTTCCCAAACTGCGGATGATGTATAATTGCATATTTTTTTAAAGCTGCTTCTACTTCATCGGCAAGCGCAGATAATGTAGTTGAAGTAACAGCATCTCCCGCTATAACTTTCATCATTTCTGCAGCCTGCCGCAGGCTTTTTACTGCAAAGAAATTAGAAGGGATTAAAAATGAAAAGATCGTTGCATCATCACTTGGCCTGAACATGGAACAGATCAAACCAACTGTTTTGATTGGGTATCCATAACCAGCCATAGCCACACCGTCTGTTGCCCAGGATGTATTTCTCTGGAAGGAATACGGGCCGTCATTATTTTTTCGCTGCTGTTCTTTAAATGTTTTAAGCGTTGCTTTTATAGCTTGCTGCCAGTGCGCATCAAATGGTGAAACATCGCCTGTCTTCTTCCAGTAATTCCATGCAAGCCTGATAGGATAGCAAAGTGAATCTACCTCCCATTTGCGCTCATGAATGCCAGGTTGCATAGCAGTAAGATCATTCTTCCATTCACTTACTTTAGTTTCATCTCTATAAAATGCATTTGCATAAGGATCCTTAATTACACAAGCTGCCTGGCGATTGATGACACCAGCTATCAATTGTTGGAGCTTCGGATCATCTTTCATAAATGGTAGGTAAGGCCAAACCTGTGCCGTACTATCACGCAGCCACATGGCATCGATATCCCCGGTGATCACATAAGTATCCGGTTTCTTTCCGTCAGTAAAAGTTACGGTCGTATCCAGCGTATTGGGAAAACAGTTTTCAAACAACCATGCTAACTCTTTATTTTTCACCCCCTTGGAAAATGATTGTATGGCAGCCTCTATTGCCGTGCTGGTAAACCTACGGTTTGCAAGAGATGTTCTTACCACCGGGAATTCTGTTGAGAATGCAAAACTGTTTTTTGATAATGCAAAACCTGCGGCAAGCAAGCTGGTATTTTGAATGAACTGTCTCCTGATCATTTATAATTTTTTAAGTATCCCGAAGGTAAGATTCCATAAAGAAATATGTACTCTATGCTTTCATTCAAGCAGCGTTTTAAAATAATATGAGGATAAATTGTTTGCCTTTTTCCTTGGAATGAAAAATTTCTTTATTTATCTTTCCTAATCTTCTTATGGATCACCCATCCCTGACTAACCAGCCATTAATTAACAATAAAAAAAACACAAATGAAAAGTAACAACATGGACGGCGTTTCTCCACGTCGCAAATTTCTACAAACTATCGGAGCCGGAACTGCAGCATTGGGAATTGCAACTGTCATGGCTCCAATCCAAAAAATACATGCAAGCCCTGTTTATGAGTCAGATAACAATGACCCAAGCCCTGATGACTGGTTTAATCAACTAAAAGGAAAACACAGGATGGTATTTGATGTTACCGAGCCACATGAAATATTTCCATTTGCATGGCCAAAGGTTTTTAGTCTTACTAATGTAGCCACTGGTACACCCGAAAAAGATGTCAATTCCGTAGTTGTCCTTCGCCACAATGCTATCCCCTATGCTTTTTCAAATGATTTATGGGCTAAGTACAATTTTGGTGAAATGTTTAAAATAAATGATCCCAAAACACAAAAACCTTCTGTTCGAAACCCTTTCTGGAAACCCAGCCCCGGCGATTTTTCTGTGCCCGGCCTTGGCCCGGTAGCTATTGGCATTAACGAGTTGCAGGATAGCGGTGTTTTATTTTGTGTATGCAATATGGCCATGACTGTATTCAGCGCTGTAGTCGCCGACAAAATGAAGTTGAAAGCAGATGATGTAAAAAAAGAGTGGACATCTAACCTGCTGCCAAATATTCCTGCTATGCCATCAGGCGTATGGGCTGTAGGAAGGGCGCAGGAACATGGTTGTGGATATTGTTTCGTTCGTTAATGCACATGGTATTTTAAAGAATGTATGTATGCGTTTTCTGAAATCGTACTGGATGTACTTTTGTGCAATTCTCCTGGCAATAATCCTGGCAATCGTTTTAATACCCGGAGATTTTGGCAGGTATAAACCACCGGCGCCCGTTAATACTAACGGGTTTGTATGGGCGGTACCGGATATATTAAAACTACCAGCAACCGAAGAAGGAGAACTGATAAAATATGGCAGGAACCTGGTAGCGCATACATCATTATACCTGGGTCCGAAAGGTAAGGTAGCAGCAGTTACAAACGGGATGAATTGCCAGAATTGCCACCTTTCTGCTGGCACTGAATTCATGGGAAATAATTACAGTGCAGTGTATTCTACATATCCAAAGTTCAGAGATCGCAGCGGAAAAATTGAGACCATTTATAAACGAATAAATGATTGTGTAGAAAGAAGCCTTAACGGTACAGCGCTTGATTCTAATAGCCGGGAAATGAAGGCCATTTATGCATATATAAAATGGTTGGGACAAAATGTTCCCCGCAACGTAAAGCCAGAAGGAGTCGGAATACAAGCGATTGCTTTTATGGAAAGAGCTGCAGATACTAACAATGGAAGGCTGGTGTATGTACAAAAATGTGAACGATGTCATGCTGCCCATGGGGAAGGGGTGCTGAACCCTGAAAGTACTGAATATTTATACCCACCGTTGTGGGGAAAGAAAAGCTATAATGTTGGCGCCGGGCTTTATCGCATTAGCCGCTTTGCTGGTTATATAAAACATAATATGCCCTTTGATATGAAGCTTAACAAAGATGTTGCTCCTTTAACGGACACTGAGGCATGGGATGTTTCAGCATTTGTACTTTCACAGCCCAGGCCTAAAAAACCATTTACTAAAGATTGGCCCGATATCTCCCGAAAACCATTTGATCACCCCTTTGCTCCTTATGCAGATGATTTCCCGGAGCAACAACATAAATACGGACCGTTTGGCCCCATCATAAAAACTAAAAAATAATTGTATGAAAAAGTTATCACTAATCTTTGCTTTCCTAACTATGCTGGCTTTAAATGTATGTGCACAACAAACAGATTATAAAGTTGTTTTTGATATGAGCACTAGGGATTCTTTAAGCCAGCTGGCCGTTATCAGGGAAGTGCAATTGATAAAAGATAATAACCCAGCAGCCAAAATAGAAGTGGTAGTGTATGGCCAGGGCATAAACCTTGTATTAAAAGAAAAAACCAAACAGGCTGAAACCATCAGTAAATTAGCTGCTGATCCTAATATTACTTTTAAGGTTTGTGCTTTCACTATGCAACGTTTCCAGGTAGATGAAACTAAACTTGTACCTGGAGTTACAGTTGTACCCGACGGAATTTACGAGATCATCAGTAAAGAACGTGCTGGATGGGGATACATTAAAGTAGCACACTAATTTCTGACGCTTCAAACTTTAGCTGCATGTTGCCTGGCTTTTACAATATTACTTACCCGGTAAACCATTAAGATATTAAGGATCATAATACCTACTATAAGGTAACCAAGAGTATTATAATGCTGCAGTGGACTGGTCTTTGTTTTTTGCACTACGATCATGCCACCAATAGCAGCTGCAAAGCCTCCGGCTATTTGCTGCAAAGATGAATTGATACTCATGAAGGCGCCCCGGTCCTGCATTTGGGGCAGTGCTGAAGTAAGCGCCATTCCCGGCACCATCCGGCTCATGATACCAATCATCATCAAAATATTCATGAGGATAATGATGGCGAAATGCACAGGCACCATGTTCGTATAGATTACAACCACAATCATCATCCAGATGGCAGCAACTGTAAATATTTTAAACTTATCGATCCGGTCGCTAAGCCTGCCTACCAGTGGCATGATAAATAAGGTAGCTACACCACCCACCATAAACAGGATGGGTAGCCGCTCGAACGAAACACCCAGGTTGTTTACGGCAAATGCACTTCCCCAGGGCATTATCATAAAACCGCCTAATGACATCAGGGCTGTTGCTAAAAAACCCACCCGGTAATCACGCTTCCGAATGGTATGCCATAGATGTATTATGGGACTCTTTTCAGATTTTGCGATCAGGTGTTTTACGATCGGTTGCAATTTCAGCATCAATGCCAGCCAGATGATTGTAGCCAGGCCCACTATCATAACAAAAGGAGATTGCCAGCCCCATTTATTTGCAATGTAAAGACTGATAGGTATGCCCAAAACCTGGCTTGCACCAAAACCCATTTGCATAAATCCCATGGCCCTGCCACGTTGTTCTATTGCAAAAAGATCGGCCACTATTGCCAAAGAAATAGACCCGATAACACCACCAAACAAGCCTGTAAGAATTCTTGCAGCAACCAACAAATGATAGGTGTTTGCAATACTGCAGAATAAAGTGCCAGCTATAAATCCAATATAAAAAAAGAGCAATAATTTCTTACGATCAAATCGATCTGCAAAACCAGCCGTTAGTAAACCCGAGATACCAGCACTAAATGCATATCCGGAAACTGCTAGTCCAAATTGGGTAGTTGTAAGCGACATTGATTTCATCAGCATGTCACCAAGGGGTGACATCACCATAAAATCAAGCACCACGGAAAATTGTGTAAGTGCCAGTAATAAAATTGCCATTACCTGGTACGGAGTAAACTTCTGTTTTGTCTTGATGCTTTTTGCCATCTGTCGTTTTATATATTCTTTCAAAAATAAGTTTTTGTTCTTTCTTTGATCGAAGGATAAAACAAAATACCATGCCGGGTTACAGGAAAGAAAATAAAAAAATGAATTAGAATATACATCTTTGCAATTCAAAATCTCATGTATGAAACGCATCTTTCTTCTTTCCATAATATCAATATCATTTTCTATGAATAGCTTTTCCCAATCAAAACTGGGTGATGTAGCCACCGTATATATTACCACTGCAAATATGGATTCATCTCTTGTAGTATATAGCAAACTTGGTTTTACAAGATCATCTTATAGTGATGCTCCTTTTCGTTGGTCATTGCTTAGTGATGGGAGTTTAAACATCATGCTGAGGCAGGATGACAAACCTTTTATAGGACTAACCTATTATGCAACCGACCCTCATAAACTTGCTGAACAACTGGAAAAAGAAGGAGTTGTGTTTGACAAGAAACCAAAAGAAGGCGATGTTATGAAACGCTATTTTATCAAATCCCCTGATGGCTTTACCATTACGCTGGTGAACAACGCCGGTAGTTTTAAACAGCCAACAGGCATCACCCTTCTTACAATGAAGCCTGCAGATTTTAGTGCAGCAGATAAATATCCTAATAAACAAGCCGGTGCCTTTGGTGAATTTGCTCAGCCGGTGACTGACCTGAATGCTTCTGTTGAATTCTGGAAAAAATTAGGATTTAAAGTAATGGCAAACATAAAAGAACCCTACCCTCACGCCATCCTAAGCGATGGGCTGATGCTGATTGGCCTACATCAAACAAGTCATTTTACGTATCCTGCAGTTACTTATTTCGGGATGAATACTGCTAAGAGAGTACAGGATCTGAAAGATAACGGGTTACAGAATTTTTCAGAGATCATGGGAAAAAATAATGTTGCCCTGCAAACCTGGGAAGGCCAACACTTTTTTTTATTTTCTTTAGGCATGTAATGCTGCATATTTTAAAGAACTTTTAGCGGTAAAATAATTTTAAGCAAAAAGTTGCGGCAAACATTTCCTTTAATTAATTTTTTATTTTTTTAGAAAATAATCTGCTTCATTAAACCAGCTAATAATTATATTTTTTCAAGTGTTTGTTTTGTCATTTCATTTTGCTGGTCACCGGTATTCAAGGTTGTTGCAGGCTCGAATAACATGACAGATACTTCCTCAACTGCAACAGGCCTATGCTCCACTCCCCTGGGTACGATAAGGAATTCCCCTTGGTTCAGTTCAATTATTTTATCCCGAAACTCGATATTAAAACTGCCTTTCACAACAAAAAACATTTCATCTTCTTTATCGTGTTTGTGCCAGGCAAATTCCCCTTTAAACTTTACTAACTTAATTTGCTGACCATTAAGTTCACCTGCGATCCTGGGATTCCAGTAATCGTTGAACAAAGAAAGTTTCGCTGCAATATTTATTTTTTCCATGTAAAATGATTTATTTATTTTAAATATCACTGAAAGCTCTCTATTACAAAAATGTTTTCATTTATGGTGATCCTATCCCCCACTCCTGATCCAATTAATTTATTTCCCAAAGGAGATTGTGATGAAATTGCCGTAACATCAATGCCATCCACTTTGCCTTTTCCAGCAGCAATGCATATAAAATAATAACCCTTATTTGTTTTTACCAGGCTTCCATTTACAATATGCACAGCCGCAATAGCAGGATCTATTTTAAACATCACTGCTCTTTGTTGTAAAGCTTCATCCATTTGTTTTCTCACATTAGCCTGTTCTATTTGCAGCATGGCAAGGGCCGTCTCATGTTTATCGCCGGCAGTACTTTTTGTTTCATTACTGCCGCTTTCCTTCAGGTCAGCGAGTTTCGCTTCCAGCTGTATGATCTTAGCATCAAGCTTTCCCAGGAAATGATTGTATATCTTTTGTTTCATTATTCTATAAAGTTAACCAGCCATCTCTTAATTATTCCTACTCATCATTTACAGCCTTACTTCTTCGCAATAATCAGGTATATTTATTTTTTAAAAATGAATAATTACTTTCAAAAGATTATGTATTCCAATCTTTCTTTTCTACTCGTATTTCAAAAAAATATTTTTAAAATGTTTACAATGAAAAATCCCTTTTTAGGAACACTGGCTTTCAGTTTAGTTTTTTATGCTGCTTCGTCGCAAAATATGGACAAAAAAGTATTGACCACAGCTAATTACCAGCAAGCTGTTAATGCACTTGGTATGAATACTAATAAGATTGTGTATAGGAGCAATGTGTCGCCCATGTGGCTTGCAGATGGAAGACTATGGTATTCGGTAAATGTACCTGCTGGTAAAGAATTTGTGCTCATAAACCCGGCTGATGGCAGTAGGAAAACCGGCGCAGATAAGAAATCAATTTTACCAGACTCTACATCAGCCATGGAACAAAGCGCTGCCGGTAGAAGGAATTTTTCCAATGCCGTGTCTTCACCAGATGGAAAGAAAGCTGTCTTTATAAAAGAATGGAACCTTTGGGTAAGAGATATTGCAACTAAAAAAGAAACACAGCTTACAACCGATGGCGTAAAAGATTTTGGATATGCAACCGATAATGCAGGATGGAAAAAATCTGACAGGCCGGTGGTACTCTGGTCACCCGATTCAAAAAAGATTGCAACCTTTCAGCAAGACCAGCGCAATGTAAGTGATATGTACCTCGTAACTACAAACGTAGGAACGCCTAAACTTGAAGCATGGAAATATCCTCTGCCTGTTGATAAGGATATCATCCGCATTCACAGGCTTGTTATAGAAGTAGACAATGCGAAAATTATTCGTTTCAAAATGCCCGCAGATCCAAGGCGGGGAACACTTTGCGACGATATCTCCTGCAGCGGCAGTTTTGATGATAATGAGTGGAGTGCAGATGCAGGCAAACTTGCATTTGTTTCTTCATCAAGGGATCATAAAGAAGCAAAATTTAGAATTGCAGATGCGACAACAGGTGAAGTAAAAGACATATTTGAAGAAAAAGTAGCTACACAATTTGAAAGCGGCCAGGGCAGCGTTAACTGGCATTATCTCTCTGCATCAAATGAGATTATCTGGTATAGCGAAAGAGATGACTGGGGACATTTGTATCTCTATGATGCAACTACTGGAAAGTTGAAAAATCAAATCAGCAAAGGCAATTTTGTGATCACCCGTTTGTTGAAAACAGATGAAAAGAATCGTGTCCTATATTTTGATGCCAATGGCAGGGAAGCAAATGAAGACCCTTATTTTAGCCATTTTTACCGCATAGATTTTTCCGGCAAAAACCTTCAGTTGCTTACGCCTGAAAATGGTAATCATAATATTTCGTTTTCACCCAATGGGAAATATTTTGTTGATACTTATTCTACCCCGGATATGCCACCTGTTGCGGTGCTAAGAGACATGAAAGGCAAGCTGATTACAACACTGGAAAAAACAGATGTTTCCGCCTTATCAGCTAAAGGATGGAAAGCACCTGAACGGGTAACGGTAAAATCAAAAGATGGCAAATGGGATTTGTATGGATTACTTTTCACACCAACTGCATTAGATAAAACAAAAAAATATCCTGTTGTAAATTACATCTATCCCGGGCCACAGGGTGGAGGATTTGGAAGCCGTTCCTTTTCTTCCGCAAGAAGCGACAATCAGGCATTGGCAGAACTTGGTTTTGTTGTTGTGATCATTGATGGAACATGCAATCCGGGTCGTTCAAAATCATTTCATGACCTATGTTATGGCAACATGGCCGATAACACATTAGAAGATCAGATCGCAGGCATAAAGCAACTTGCTGTAACCCACCCATATCTTGACCTGGATCGTGTGGGCATTTGGGGACACTCTGGCGGAGGCTATGCAACAGCTGCAGCAATGTTCCGCTATCCTGATTTTTATAAAGTGGGTATCTCAGAATCTGGCAATCATGAGAACAGGAACTATGAAGATGATTGGGGCGAGCGTTACCTTGGTTTACTTACAAAGGATGATAAAGGAAAATATAATTATGACAACCAGGCAAACCAGAATTTTGCTTCCGGGCTTAAGGGTAAGCTATTGCTGGCTCACGGCGGAATGGATAATAATGTGCCCCCTTACAATACATACCTGGTAGTAGATGCATTGGTAAAGGCAAACAAGGATTTTGATCTCGTGATCTTTCCCAATGCAAGACATGGTTATGGTGAAGACAGTTACTATATGATGCGCAGGCGCTGGGATTATTTTGTTCGTTACCTGATGGGTGCTGAACCTCCAAAAGATTTCCAGATAAAACCTTAGGGTTATTGCGATAGCAGGTTTTAAGTTGGTATTAAAACATAGCATTAGTTAGCGATAATACTGCTATTTTTTTTATCCAGAGATGATATTTGCCTATTAATCTTTTAAATGGTGGTCTAATGTTTTTATATGGCTGTAGGTTCCCCGGCCAAATGTTTTATATTACATAAGTAAAATTCCTAAATAATATGAAATGTATAAAAAAATATAGCTTCTGTGTAGCATTGCTTTTTATGATTGTTGATGGACAGTTGTATGGCCAGAAAATATTATTAAAAATAAGTGGCATTACTGCTGCTGCAGGCGAAGAAGTGAAAGCAGTTGATTTTAAAATGGAAGGAAGTTCAACATGGAGTTCTAACGGCATAACTCCGGGAATAATCAAAGTTTATCCTCTTTTAATAAAGAAAACGGTAGGTCTTTCCTCACATGAACTTTATAAGAAAACATTAACCGGAGCTGTATTTACTCCAAACGTAATATTGGAATATTATGATGCTGCTAATGTCATGTACTTCAGCATAAGCCTGGTAAATGCACTGGTAACTAATTTTTACTGGCTCAGTCCTGAGTGCCCAACGTGCATACAAATGGAGCACCAGGTTGCATTCAATCCCCGCAGAATTGAGACCTTTGATGTTCCTACCGGTATAACAGTGAGATATGATTACCAGACTAAAGCTTTCTATTAATGAAAAGACAGTTTTTGTTATATTTCCTCCTGGGATGTGCCCATGCGTTACCTGCACAATTCAATACCTACAATATTGGTGCAATGCATATAGGGTATGACAGTCTTTATACTTTCAATATAGGCAAAGCAACAACGCCACGCTGTCCCTTTGCTGGTCCCTGCGGAAATGCCTGTGCTGTATATACTTTCATTGGAGCCGGCAACTGGAATGTAGAAGGCAACTGGAATAATTTTATGATGCCACCTAATATACTTAGGGGTTGCAACCAGGTTGTCATCAGTCCTATTGGAAATGAAGAATGCTTGTTAAATATCCCTTTTCAAATGATTGTTGCTGGTGCAAGTATCACAGTGATGCCCGGTAAAAAATTCAGGATACCGGGCAAACTTGATATTAAATGATCATTAGTTATAAAGTTTCAAACTATGATTTCGGATTATCAGCCCACACTGTCGTTTCTTCCCAGCCATCAATATCTGCATTGAGTTCTGTTATTTTATTGCGTGCACCTTTCAGTGCACCTGCACCAAGCAATAAACGAACGGGTGGGTTTTCTGATTCCACAACTTTTATGATAGCGGCTGCGGCCCTGGCCGGATCTCCTGGTTGATTGCCACTATAGCCTCGGATTGTTTCCTGGTTTGCATGTGCTGTTTTTTTGTAATCTTCAATAACGATCTTAGTATTATTTGCAGACCTTCCTGCCCAATCAGTCCTGAAACCGCTTGGCGCCACCACAGTTACTTTAATACCCATGCCAGCAACTTCTTTCGCCAATGATTCGGAATAACCTGTTACTGCAAACTTGGTAGCATTGTAAAATCCTACCCCCGGAAAAGCAACTAGTCCGCCGATGGATGAAATATTTATAATGTGACCACTGCGTTGTTTTCGCATCAGCGGAAGCACTTCATGGGTTACATTATTCAGTCCCCAGAAATTTATCTCGAACATCCTGCGTACTTCAGTTTCTTCACTTTCTTCAATGGCTCCAAAATATCCGATCCCTGCATTATTAACCAATACATCTATTTTATTAAAGGTTGTTATAGCCTGTTGCACTGCTTGTTTCACTTGTTCCACATTCGTAACATCCAGGCGAATAGCAGCAGCAGTTGATGGATATTTACTAATGATGTCCTCAACATCTGCCACGTTACGTGCCGTAACAACAACTTTATCACCCTTGGCTAATGCTGCTTCTGCAAGATTTCTCCCGAAGCCAGTGGAGCATCCTGTAATAAACCAAACTTTACTCATCTTTTAATTTTTAGGTAATGTTAATCACTAAAATTACAGCCGCCGGGTTAAGTATCGGTTACGGTAATAGGAATTAATCCAGCATTTTCATTTGCCAGTAATCATGATTTATTTATTTTCAATTCAACTAAACTACTTTTATCCTCAAATAAATATTATGCATAAAATAATCTTCATCAGTCTCTTTTTGCTGTGTAATAATATTATCAGCAGCCAGCCACTTACCAGTAGCGCCATTGACAGCCTTGCATTACGAAGTATGAAAGCATTCAATGTACCAGGCATGGCCGTAGGTATTATCAAGGATGGGAAAGTTATTCATGCAAAGGGATATGGATTGCGATCTATAAATACCGGGCAGGCCACAGATGAAAATACTTTGTTCGGAATTGCATCTAATAGCAAAGCCTTTACAGCAACTGCTTTGGGAATTCTTGTTGATGAAAAAAAGATAAGTTGGGATGATAAGGTAAGAGATTACATTCCAGAATTTAAATTATACAGTCCTTATGTTACCGAAGAATTTACCATCCGTGACTTGCTCACACATCGCAGTGGCCTTGGGCTTGGCGCAGGTGACCTGATGTTCTTTCCTGACTCCAGTAATTTCGTTTTAAAAGACATTTTGTACAACCTGAGATTTCTAAAACCAGTATCCGGCTTCAGGACCAAATATGATTATGATAACAATTTATACATAGTGGCGGGAGAAGTAATAGCAAGGGTAAGCGGGAAAAGCTGGGACGAGTTTGTAGAAGAAAGAATATTACAACCACTTGGCATGACAAGAACAGCCGGATCATTCGACAGGCTTAAAGACAGAACCAATGTGATAGATGCACATGCTCCTGTAAATGGAAAGGTTCAGGTCATTGCCCGCAGTTCTATGAAAGTAGGCCATTCAGCAGGTGGAATAAATTCAAATATTACTGATCTAAGCAAATGGGTAATGTTATGGTTGAACAAAGGAAAATATGGAGATGGACTTAATAAAAAACTATTCTCCAATGATGTTTACCGGGAGATCACTTCACCACAAACAATCATAAATGTAAATGGCGCCGGAACTTACAACACCCATTTCTCAGCATACGGCCTCGGGTTTTTTTTAAGTGATGTGAAAGGCTATAAACAAATAACACATACAGGCGGACTGGAAGGAATGGTAACACAGATAACCATGATACCCGAGCTAAACTTAGGAATTATTGTTCTTACAAACCAACAGGAAGGCGGTGCATTTAGTGCAGTGACCAACCAGGTAAAAGATGGATATTTTGGGATAGCCGGCACAGACAGAGTGAAGGAATACTCTACACAACGCAATTTCCTGCTTTCCATGGGAAATCATTTAATGGATTCTATATGGAAGAAGATTGAATCCGCTCAAGCTGCGGATGGAAAAACAGATCTGAGTTTTTATACAGGAACGTATAAGGACCCCTGGTTTGGTGATGTAGTGATCTCTGTGAAAAATGGTAAACCATGGTTTGATTCAAAACGATCACCAAAACTCACCGGTGAAATGTTCCATTACAAAGGCAATACGTTCGTGGTAAAATGGAATGACCGAAGTATGGATGCAGATGCATTTGTAAATTTCTCGGTGGATGAAGATGGCAAAGCAACGGGTATGAAACTGAAAGCTGTGTCCCCTTTAACCGATTTCAGCTATGATTTTCATGACCTGGATTTTAGCAGGGTAAAATAAAAATATCCATCGATTTTCACTTTTAGCATCTTACATAATAGCAAAAAAAACGGTACCATAGTTTATGGCACCGATCAGTTCAATTTTATATCAGCAAAAAACCTAGTTATGATTTTGCCAGGGCGCTAACTTTTGAGGAACTGTAGCAGGCTGCTTTGTTTCAGCGGCTGGTCTTTCATAACGCTCTTGCCTTTGCTCATTCCTGTACTGCCTTTGTGGATAAGAAGGCCTTGCATAGGCGGGCCGAGTATAAGCTGGCCTGGTGTAAACAGGTCTTGTATAATACCGGCCATTAGAATAATAGGTATTTGTTCTGTCATACCTGTTAGCATAGTAAGGATCACTATATGGATTATAATACGGGTCATAGGTACTGTATGTGCCAGAGAGCGTATTGTCATAGCGTGAGTCAGGATAACTTTCCTCACCCGGTTGTGTAACGCTGCAACTTGACAGTGCTATTGAGCTGATGATAGATAATATGATTAATGCTTTCATAGTTTTTAATTTTAATTAGATATTGGCAAAAACTGTACAGGTATTTTAAACGAAGCCATTCTACCTTTGCTTTTAACTTAGTTTTTTCTTAAAGTATTATTTCATAAATAACTAATGACTCATGTATGAATTTAACTTCAGTTCTTCAAAAAACTCAAGCCAGAATTTCATGACATTGATGAAAATTATCTGCCATTAATGTTTATGCTTTCGTGGCTATTTTTCCAGAGGTATAGAAATTTTGCCTGCCATACCAAACTATCATCAGATCCTTAACAAATTAATATCTTGCTAAAAAAATATAGCTATGTTAAAAAGAATAGTTACTAGCATTGTATTATTGAATTTGTCCTTAACAGGTTTTTCACAAGCGAGTTTATACCAGCCAAGAGATGTTACGGCTGCCTACACAAAAGGAACACGTTCACCTGATGGAAGACCTGGAAAAAATTACTGGCAAAACCAAGGCGTATATAATATTAGTATAACGGCTACCCCACCCGATAGAAACATTAAGGGAACAGAAGAAATAAGCTATATCAATAACAGCCCGGATACATTGCGTAACCCGGTCATAAAACTATTTTTAAACATACACAAGCCGGGTGCCCCAAGAGACGGAGGAGCATCAGCTGATTACCTTACATCAGGTGTGCATATAGATGGATACCGGGTGAATGGCCAACAAATGCAATGGAGCAAAAATCCAAACCAGTTCACTAATGTTGGTGTTCGCTTGCCTAAGCCTCTTGGCCCTCATGAAACTGTTACATTTGGCTTCGACTGGCATTACGAAATCTCCCTGGAAAGTGGCCGGGAAGGTATGATCGATTCAACCACATATTTTCTTGCATATTTTTATCCACGTGTTTCAGTGTATGATGATTATAATGGTTGGGACCGTATGAATTTCACAGATGGAAAAGAGTTTTACAGTGATTTTAATGACTATACTGTAAACATAAATGTGCCTGCTAATTATATTGTTTGGGGCACGGGCACTTTATTAAATCCTTCAGAACTTTTGCAGCCCGAGCATGCAAAGCGATATGCCAATTCATTTACCTCCGATCAAACTATTCATGTGGCCACAAAAAATGAACTGGCTGCTAAAAAAGTAACTACCCAAAACGCAATGAATCGCTGGCAATTCAAAGCAAGCAATATTCCTGACATGGCTTTCGGTATAAGCGATCACTTTGTATGGGATGCAGGCAGCGTAGTAGTGGACGATGCCACACATCGCAGGGCGAGTGTGCAGGCAGCATACAATGATACAGCAAAAGATTACCAGCGCATCGTAGATTATGGAAAACATTCGCTTTCCTGGCTTTCACGCAACTGGCCTGGCATTCCTTATCCTTACGAGAAGACAACCATATTTCATGGCTATGCCGGTATGGAATACCCGATGATGGCCAATGATGAAACTTATGAGGACACAACATTTTCAAGATTTGTAGCAGAGCACGAGATTGCACATACTTATATGCCATTTTATATGGGTATCAATGAAACACGTTATGGATTTATGGATGAAGGCTGGGCCACTACTTTCGAGTTACTGATCGGCACGGCAGATATGGGCCAGGAAAAGGCGGAAAAGCTTTATAGGCAATTCAGGGTGAACGGCTGGATCAGCAATCCTTCTCAGGATCAAGATCTGCCGATCATTACACCTGGTGATAATTTAACCGGCGGCGGTCTTGGCAATAATGAATACGGCAAAGCCTCGTTGGGATATCTTGCTATGAAAGATATGCTTGGTGATGTACTATTCAAAAAATGTCTGCATGAATATATGACCCGCTGGAATGGAAAGCATCCTATCCCTTGGGATTTCTTTTATACATTCAATGATGCGGCAGGCAAGAACATGAACTGGTTTTGGAATAACTGGTTCTTTGGAAATCATTACATAGATCTTGCTATAAAATCAGTTATTAAAAAATCAAATGGCTATGAAGTCTCCATACAAAATATCGGAGGTATGGCAGCCCCGGTAAATATCGAAATAAATTATTCCGATGGAACAAAAGAGATCATCCATCAAAGCCCGGCCGTATGGGAAAAGAGTGGCCAATTGGCGATAGCTAAAATAAAGACTAGTAAAACCATTCAATCCCTAAGATTGAATGGAGGCATCTTTATGGACGCAAATGCATCAGACAATGAATGGAAGATAAAATGATCTAAACCATTTTTATTGGATATTGAGTAAAGCGGGATAATTTTTTTTATTTTATGCCAGTACGCAGGTGGGCCGCCTACTGCCCGCTGTTATCCAGGTATTTGCCATTACATTTAATAATTCAAGGCTCACAGGTTTTACAATAAAATCATCAGCACCCAGGTCCATTGCGTTAGTCTTATCTATCGCTTCGCACTTTGTAGTACAAAAAATAAATGGTATGCAGGAAGTGCTGAATTTTTTTATGATCAGTCGTAATACTTCGTAGCCATCAATACCATGAAGTTGTATCTCAGAGATTATGAGATCAGGTTCACATTTTCGTGCCATTGCCACACCTGTAGTACCATTCCTTGCAGAGATGATCTCAAAGCCTTCCTTCTCAAAGTACTCAGTAAAATTTTCAAGAATAGACTGGTTACTTTCTATTAATAATATTTTCTTCATAAAATTCTTATTCAATTTTATTTTTAAAAGAAATAATTTATAGAGATATGAAGAAGAGTTGTTGGAATCATCATTCATACGAATGCATAACTTCTATGCGCCAAGTATCAGACCATTAAATATTATTTCGTGTGTTGTTCAGCAGTATCGATCTAATAGGCTACTCCTGAACAGCTAACGAAATCTTTTTCGCACTTACTAGCATTGGATGTTAGAGAAAATATTATCGATATTATCCCAATACGGGAATATATCCCGCCCTGTTAGGCTGTACTATCTACTTTTGCAGAAGCCTTATTTACATTTATAGTTTAGGATTGTATACTTGTTGTTTTTTTACTTTCCCTAAAACTTATCTATCGCCGGGAGGTTAATCCACTCCACCTTTTCTTGTAGGCGATTTTTGCTCAGGCCATTTACCAGGAGCACCGGTACGACGATCAGTAGGTAGAACAGCTTTATCTCGCTGTGTTTTTACCGGGTCTTCACAAGCCATATACACCAGTACTGCAGTAAGGATCGCATTGTTTTGAACATCATCAAAAACAAGCTTATCATATGTGTCACGGTTTGTATGCCAGGTATATGTGCCGTATAGCCAACTATTAGAACTGAGGTTAAAAGCAGGCACACCAGCCGCAACAAAAGATGCATTATCAGATCCTCCTGTTGCAGGTGATCCTGGAAAACTAGTTTCAAGAGCAACCTTATATGCAGCCGGAACTTTTGATAACCACCTTCCTATATAATCATAAGAATGCAGGAAACCAGCGCCTGAAATATTTACCACACGACCAGTGCCATTGTCCTGGTTAAACAATGTCTGCAGGTTATTTACAATCTCCGGATGATCTTCTACAAAAGCCCTTGATCCATTCAATCCCTGTTCTTCGCTGCACCAATGTCCAACCAGAATGGTACGCTTTGGATTTGGATAGATCTTCTTTAAGATCCTCATGGCCTCCATCATCACCAATGTGCCGGTTCCATTATCTGTTGCACCAGTTCCCCCATCCCATGAATCGAAATGAGCAGATAGCATTACATATTCATTTGGCTTTTCTGTTCCTTTTATTTCTGCAATGGTATTATTGGTTGGCTGCATACCCGTTTCCTTTGAGTCTGTAACAATAGCTATTGAAGGATTCTTTCCTGACTCAACAAGGCGGTATAATAACCCGTAATCTTCCAATGCAATATCTACTGTTGGAATTTTTTTAGTGAAGGCTGCAAATATCTTATCTACACCAAATCCTGCTGACCAGTTTGAACCCACAATTCCTGCAGCTCCTGCATTTTCAAGTGCCAGTGCCAGGTTCTTGTTTGTCATACCGGTTTTGCTTAGCCGCTTGCGCCATGCATCTGTTTGTGCAGTTCGTTCTCTTTTCATTCTTTCAAATGAAGAATCTGTTGCAAATTCTTTCCAGTTATAATCCGGTCTCCCGGTTGGTTGCATCATGGAGATCATCACGAATTTTCCTTTTACCGAAGGGAACCATTTTGTAAATGATAAAGAATCTGCCAGGTCAGGAATGATCACAAGACCAGCGGTAACAGCCTTGCCACCTGTGCTTGGGCTCCATGCCAGTTGTGTTCCTTCCAGTGATTTTACCCAGGGTGCTACCATATCAATATGTGAAATGCCACGCTGCCAACCACGCCATTCTCCCCATTTTTCATTGCGTGCTGTTATGCCAAGGCTATTATACTTTGCTACAGCCCAGTCATTTGCCTGTTGCATTTTTGGCGATCCCACAAGCCTTGGTCCGATACCATCAAAAAGTTCATGTGCATTATTTCTAAGCGAAGAATTCTCTGTTGCTTCTTTAATGATCGCAGCGATCATAAGGGAATCAGTTTGTTGGGCAAGTACATGAGTTACCGGCAAGATGCATGCAAGGCAAATAATGCAGAGTAATTTTTTCATAGACCTTTATATTTATTTATGGAAGGCGTAAAGATAAGAGAATGGAAATAAATATTATTTGATGAACATGCCCTTCGCTCAATGAAACAACAGCAAAAGCTAACTCCAGCTTTATTGCGTAGAATGCTGCAGAATTTGAATAGCCAATGCAGCAGTTCTTCCATACTCTTGTTCAATTGATGATGTGGGAAGAAGCCTCTGCGGATAAAAAAAGAACTGCGTGGATAAAACTAATTTTCATCAAGGAATTTACTTAAACTCTTCCTATAATTTATCTGCATTGCCTCCAGTAATCTTTATATTATGCTCGTAAATGATTTAGCTTTATCCTTATCATGATAAATATAAAAAACCTTTTATTCGCCATTGTTATTATTTGCTGTTGTTGCTTTTGTTCATCTTATAAAATGACGGCAGCAAATTTCGGCAAGGAAATAATAACCGGTGCCATGCAAACTGAGAAATACCTTCCACTATTAAAAGGTAAACATGTTGCCATCCTGGCAAATCAAACATCTGTGATCGGTCACACGCACCTGGTAGACAGCTTACAAAAACTGGGTGTACAGATCGTAAAGGTATTTGGCCCCGAGCATGGGTTTCGGGGGCAGGCAAGTGCAGGTGATATAGTCGCCGATGAAAAAGATCCTGCAACCGGAATTCCTGTTATTTCTTTATATGGTGCTAAAAACAAACCTACAAAAGCAGACCTGGCCGATGTAGATATCCTTATCTATGATCTGCAGGATGTAGGTGTGCGTTTTTATACAAACATCAATGCACTGGCAAGGCTAATGGAAGCCTGCGCTGAAAATAATAAAGATCTTATTATACTGGATCGCCCAAACCCAAACGGATATTTAATTGATGGCCCTGTAATGGATATGAAATATAAATCAGGTATCGGCATGTTTCCTATTCCCATGTCGCATGGCCTTACCATTGCCGAATTTGCAAAGATGGCAAACGGTGAAGGATGGCTGGCCAACAAAGAACAATGTAAGATTACTATCATACCTGTTGCAAACTATGATCATGATATGGACTACACACTGCCCGTAAAGCCTTCGCCCAACCTGAATACGCAGCAAGCCATTATGCTATACCCTTCCACCTGCATGTTTGAGGGCACTTACCTTAATCATGGCCGAGGTACCTATTTTCCATTCAGTGTAATCGGTAGTCCTGAATTGAAAGGCAAATATGATTTTTCATTTACACCAACTGGAATAAAGGGCATGGCAGAAACCCCGCTCTTCATGAATGAAGTTTGTTATGGCATCGACCTGCGAAACTATAATATAAAAAAGTTGCGCCGGAGCAGGCAGATAAACCTGCAATGGATCATGGATCTTTATAAGGCATCGCCATACAAAGAAAAATTCTTCGATTCAAAACTAAGTAAACAAATGGGCGTGATAGAAAGGCTTATTGGCTCAGGCCTGTTTAGGCAGCAGATCATTGATGGCAAACCGGAAAAAGAGATACGTGCAAGTTGGGAACCTGGCTTAAGTGCCTACATGCAAATGCGTAAAAAATATTTATTGTATCCCTGATACTACTCAAGGATTATGGGCAATTCAGATTGTCGGCTTCCATCCTTAGCACTGGCTTCAAACAAAATAAGATGTAAAGTTGAATTAGGACGGGACTTTACTACTGCTACCATAAAACTAAAATTACCCCAGGCAGGTGCTCCTGCATCTGTCATTTCGTGACCTGATACTATTTCATTATGCCCGTCTTCCACCACCCAGCTAAAAGTCGCTTCAAAGACACGGGCTTTCCCTTTCACCAAAAATTTTCCCGGGGCTTGTTTTTCTAAGGTCACATTTTTGAAACGATCATTAGTATATACTTTATTGGTTGCAGTAATACCTGGTTTAAGAAGTTGGGAGTCGATTGATATTGAAGGCGCTGACTTACTGACTACTGTGTCAGTTGTGTTTCCATCACTGCTATTTTTTTTATCATCACTATTACATCCAGCAACAATGATCAACAGGGAATAAAATATTTTATTTATCATATTTAAATTTTGCACATTATCTCGGACGTAATACTAGCATTACATCCTTACGATGTTTTAGTAAGAGATCAGATCCCCGCATTTCAAAGTGATCAATGCCGCTAAGAGTAGAAAGAAAAACATTTTCAAATTCAATATCTTCACAACTCATTTTTGTGCTTAGCACTTCTCCAAAATGGATGGAGCTTTTATCAATGGTATAATTGCCATTTATTTGATTACAGCCAGCATTGCCGCTGAATTTTTTTTCTGCCACCCGGAAAGCCAGGAACGCATCCCTCCTTCCGCCACTTTGCTGCACAGGCACGCCTTTCATTTCCACAACAAAGAAGTGTTGGTTTCCCCAGCTGGCATCAGCTGACATTTTAGGACTACAGCTAAACAATACGAAGGCAGATAAGATTACAGGTACATATTTCATACAACTGTTTTATGGCACTATTAAATAAAAATGGTGCCAGTAATAAGCCAAAAATCTAATAAAACAGACAGTCTTACGTAGAGACATATCCCTGTCAACATCATGGGATGCGCATGCTGGTTGAGGATCTATTTTATTTTTCATATTCGCAAGCGGGTTTCCCCATGCTGCAATACCTTTGCAAACTCTTAGCGAATTTAATGCATTGGTATATTTTGGTGGACAGGTTTCAAAAACAATTCAAAATAAAATAACTTAAAAACTAAATCTTTTATTAAAATATTTTTATAATGGAACAAAAAAAAAATGAATCAATAATGGATAATGAAAAAAGCACCCCCCCGGCAGAAAATTCCATACTGCACGACCTCAACAAAGAAGCTGTTAAGTGTCCCTTTAGTGGCGGAGCACTTCAGCGAAGCGCCGGCGGCGGCAGAAAAAACAGCGATTGGTGGCCAAATCAATTGAAGCTGAATATCCTTCGTCAACAATCGCCTTTGTCCGATCCAATGGACAAAGATTTCAATTATGTTGAGGAGTTTAACAGCCTTGATTTTGCTGCTGTGAAAAAAGATATCTTCAAACTAATGACTGATTCACAGGAGTGGTGGCCCGCCGACTTCGGTCACTACGGACCATTCTTTATCCGCATGGCCTGGCATAGCGCCGGTACCTACCGCATTGGCGATGGCCGTGGCGGCAGTGGCTCCGGCAGCCAGCGATTTGCACCGCTCAATAGTTGGCCAGACAATGCAAACCTTGACAAGGCCCGACTCCTGCTCTGGACCATCAAACAGAAATATGGTAAGAAAATATCCTGGGCTGACCTTATGATCCTAACCGGTAACTGTGCTCTTGAATCCATGGGCTTCAAGACCTTTGGTTTTGGTGGCGGAAGAGAAGATATCTGGGAACCAGAGCAAGATGTTTACTGGGGTGCAGAAAGCGAGTGGCTTGGCGATAAACGTCATTCTGATGAGCGCAACCTGGAGAACCCGTTGGCCGCAGTACAGATGGGTCTTATCTACGTAAACCCGGAAGGACCTAACGCCATACCTGATCCGCTTTTGTCAGCAAAAGATATCAGGGAAACTTTTGGACGCATGGCCATGAATGATGAAGAAACGGTTGCGCTTATTGCAGGCGGTCACAGTTTCGGCAAAACACATGGTGCCGCAGATCCTGCAAAATACGTTGCAGCAGAACCTGCTGCTGCAGGTATAGCAGAACAAAGCCAGGGTTGGAAAAATAGCTTTGGCAGCGGCTATGGTAGCGATACCATAACCAGTGGCCTGGAAGGTGCGTGGACAAAGACACCTGCAAAATTCAGTAACGACTACTTCGATCATTTATACGGCTTTGAATGGGAACTCACCAAGAGCCCAGCAGGTGCGCACCAGTGGAAACCAAAAGATGATGCTGGTGCCGGTACCATTCCTGACGCTCACGACCCATCTAAAAAGCATACTCCATTCATGCTGACAACAGATATTGCGCTAAGAGTAGATCCGAATTATGCAGTGATTTCAAAACGCTTTCACGAAAACCCTGACCAATTTGCAGATGCATTTGCAAGGGCTTGGTTCAAATTAACGCACCGGGATATGGGCCCGATTGAGCGCTACCTTGGCCCCGAAGTACCAAAGGAAGAACTGATTTGGCAGGACCCCGTTCCGACCGTTACACATGAATTGATAAACGACGATGATGTAGATAAATTAAAAACTAAGATCCTGGATTCAGGGTTGACAGTATCTCAACTCGTTACTACAGCCTGGGCCTCGGCCTCTACTTACCGGGATTCTGACAAGCGGGGAGGTACAAACGGTGGCCGCCTTAGACTGGCACCACAGAAAGACTGGGAAGTAAACAACCCTGCCCAATTGGCCAAAGTGCTGGATATATATGAAGGCATCCAAAAGGATTTTAATGATAAAAAACCAGGTAAAAAAATTGTTTCAATTGCTGACCTTATAGTACTCGGCGGATGTGTCGGCATAGAGCAGTCAGCAAAAGAAGCCGGTCATAAGGTAGCAGTACCTTTTACGCCAGGAAGAGCCGATGCTACACAGGAACAAACAGATGTTGCATCCTTTGCTGCGATGGAGCCAGCGGCAGACGGGTTCCGCAATTATTTGAATGTCCGGCACAAGGCTTCTGCAGAGGAAATGCTGATAGACAAAGCACAACTACTAAAGCTTACCACACCACAACTAACGGTGTTGGTTGCTGGTATGCGTGTACTTAATACAAACTGTGATCAGTCTCAGCATGGAGTATTCACAAATCGCCCCGGCGTATTGACCAACGATTATTTCGTAAACCTGCTGGACCTGGTCACCACCTGGAAAGCAACTTCGGATGGGCAGGACAGTTTTGAAGGCCGTGATCGTAAGACAGGAGAAATAAAATGGACAGGCACCCGTGTCGATCTGATTTTCGGCAGTAACTCAGAGTTGCGGGCCATTGCAGAAGTATATGCATCTGCAGATTCAGAAGAGAAGTTTGTAAAAGATTTTGTAGCTGTTTGGACAAAGGTTATGAATCTTGGAAGATTTTAAAAACGTTTAATCTATAATGTATCAAACATTTTAATGCAGTCTACATAAAGAGATTGCCGCAAAAGAGAAATGAATGTACTTTGCCCCGAAGACACAAAATCACAAAGTTTTAAATATCTTGTTTGTTTTTACTTTAAGCCTTTGTGTCTTCGTAGCAATTAAAAACTAAGACAATCTTTTTTTATCTTCTATCATTTCAATACAGGCAAAATAATTTTGGATGCATGCCGGGCATCATGATAGATCTTGATATTGCTCTTAATAAAATCTTTTTCATCGGCATGATAAATGTCCACAAACTGCTGGGGATTGCGGTCCACCAAGGGGAACCAACTACTTTGAATCTGCACCATAATGCGATGTCCTTTTTTAAAACGGTGAGCAATAGAAGGAAATTCAAATTTCACTTCTTCTATTTTTCCGGGGATAAATGCCGTGGGATGTTCATAACTGTTACGGTAACGGCCACGGAATATTTCTGCTCTTACCAGCATCTGATAGCCTCCCATCGGGTAGGGAGAAACGGGATCGGTTTCAGCATAAATATTTACATCATTATATCCCATGTATTCAGGGTATACATCTATTATTTTTACCACAAAATCCGCATCTGTTGTTGAAATGCTTGTCATAATATCAGCAATCACATTGCCGGTTACAGTTACATCATTTGTCAAACTATCTGTTTCAAAAACCAGTACATCGGGCCGGCGTGCAGCAAAGCGCTGGTCAGCAGACATATAAGTTCTGCTCCTGTTGAACTGTACGCCTTCTTCGTATGGAACCGGCTTGGATGGGTCACTGAGATATTCGCTGAAACTACTGTTAGCAGCAGGTTTCCCCCACCCTAGCTTGCCATTCTGCTGCAGGTACATGTCCATATCCTGCTTCGCCGCAGGCGGCCATTGTGCATATGACTTCCATTCATCGGCACCGGTCATATAAATATTTGCTTCTGCTATTTTTGATATATCACCTTTACCCTTTAAGAAATAATTGAAAAAAGGAATTTCATATTGCTGCTGGTAATAAGAACTTGTGTTGGTTCCAAATTGTATATTGCCATGGTGGGTGCCATCAAAATTTGCCCATTGCCCATGATACCATGGCCCTTCCACAATTTTATTAAAAGCCTTGCCCGGATTATTTTGTTCGGCAGCCTTATAAGCATTCCAGGCACCCCAGCAATCTTCAGCATCAAAGAGGCCCCCTACCCAAAGCATTGCAGGTTGTAAATTCTTTGTAGCATTTCTTGCATCACGGGCCTTCCACCAGGAATCGTAATCGGGATGCATCATCAGGTCGTTCCAGAATGCAATCGTGTCACCGGTATATTTAGTAAGATTTTTTAAAGTGCCGGCATCCAAAAAAAATTTATAATTATCATGAATAGGAAAACCCACTGAAGTGGCGGCAACAGAAACCGGCCGGGGATGCGGCACACCAAACGCAAAACCTTGCGATGCATAAAATCCAAAAGCATCCATTTGAAAGAAAGCGCCGTTATGATGAAAGTCATCACCTATGAACCAGTTGGTAACTGGAGCCTGCGGGCTAACTGCTTTTAAAGCCGGGTGATTACTGGCAGCAGCCATATTGCTGAAATACCCTGGATAAGAAATTCCAAACACACCTACGCTGCCATTGTTGTTCTCAATATTTTTTACCAGCCAGTCCACAGTGTCATAAGTATCACTGGCTTCGTCTGTTTCTTTGCCTTTTTTATTGGCGTTGAAGGGCCGTACATTTACAAACTGTCCTTCGCTCATCCACCTTCCTCTTACATCCTGCCGCACCATGATATAGCCTTCTTTTAAATATGCTTTTTGATAGCTATACCAGAAATATTCAAAATTATTTTCACCATACGGTTCACAGGAATAAGGCGTACGGGTCATTAAGATCGGGTGTTTTTCAGCAATTCCTTTTGGTATATACACGGCGGTGAATAACCTTATGCCGTCACGCATGGTGATGTACACTTCTTTTTTAGTATAGTTATTCCGCACCCATATAGAATCAATATCCTGCGCCGTTGCGCTAAACCCTATGAGTATAAGTAAACAAACAATGCCTTGTTTCATACATTTTATTTTATTAAATGATGAGACAAGATACAAACTGAAATATATTTTATAGATAATATTTTACAAGGCTTTAAATGCTATCAGTAAGAAGTGACAGCTTTTGCAAAGCTTGCAGGAGGTGACAGCTCTGTGGAGTTTTTAAAATGTTGTAATTATAATCTACCGACTTTGTACCCTGCATCATCTGTAAAAACCAATCCAATGTGCTGTGCGAATTACTTAATGTTATGCTATTTCAAAACATTAATCTTTTCCTTTAGCTGCAATAGTTTATTTTAGTAGGAAAATTTACAAAATGAATAAATTACTTTCATTACTGATAACTATTTTCTTATCTGCCACTTCTCTTGCGCAAAATACTGTTTATCCTGAAGGTCTTAAAGTGGGAGATAAAGCTCCACAATTTCTTGGCACTGATAATAGCGGGAAGCCTTTTAATCTAAAAAGGCAACTAAAGACAGGAAACGTTGTCATAATATTTTATCGTGGTCAATGGTGTCCGTTTTGCAATAAGGAATTGAGTCAATTGAACGACTCCCTTTCTCTAATTACTGCAAAAGGCGCAACTGTGATTGCAATAACACCGGAAACAAAAGAAAATGTGGCCAAAACTATAGGAAAAACAAAAGCCTCTTTTCCAATACTAAGTGACTCTGCATTGAAAATCATGAAAATGTATAAAGTGAACTTTGCGGTAGATGAAACAACGCAAGTAAAATACAAAAAATATGGGATAGTTTTTTCTGAAGCAAATGGAAGCAATGGCGCTAATTTACCCGTTCCTGCAACTTATATTGTTGGAAAAAATGGCAAAATAAAATATGCTTTTTTTAATCCCGATTATAAGGTTAGAAGTTCGGTTAAAAATTTGTTAGATCATTTATAGTAACCCTTCTATTAACTTCAAACGTAAGACTTCAAATAATTATACTCGAACGCATTGCACATAGCAGCTAAGCACTTGTTGAGCGCAGTTAATTTTTAAGTCCGCATGTGGCGGGGCGATATTTTGTGAAAAAATATTTTTGAATTTCAAAAATGCAGTCTCAAAAAAAATACGCTTTTGCAGGATGGGTTCAGGCGGCCTTTAATAACTCAATTACTTGTTTTCTTTTACGCCTTGAAATTTCTACCCGGGATGCATCCTTCATTAAAATATTACCTGCATTGTCTACAAAGCTTACGTAACTTTTATTTACCAGGTGCGAACGGTGGGTTCGTACAAATCCGCATCCGGCAAGTACGTCTTCATAATCACCCAGAATCTTTGCAATTAAAAGTGGTAGCCGGTTATTGAAGTATATACAGGTATAATTACTGCTTGCCTCCAGGCGAATAATATCACAGGGATCAAAAAAATACGTTCCCTTGGATGTTGGTACAGGAAGTTGGAAAGGAATTCTTTGAAGATTATTTAAAAATTGCATGATCATTTTTTTATTGGTTACTAATGCAATTCAAAAATGCGATAGGATGGGGAATAAAGAAATTATTATTGAACGAACTGCCTGTTTTATCTCCTGAACGGTATGTTTTAAACAAGGAACTGTTTAGGCCCGGCAAAAAAATTTCTATTTTTTCAACAATTATTACAGCTTCTTTTTTTAGTTCTTCAACAAGTGCTTTCAAATCAGCGACTCTGTAGTTAATCATAAAGTCTTTTGCAGAAGGTTCAAAATATTTTGTTGTCTCGGCACATGGACTCCATTGTGTAGAACCTTTTTTATTTAAGTCGGATGTCTCACTCCACACAAAAGTTGCACCCCTCTCGCCAATGCTTTTGTTAGCGGATGTTTAATTGGATTGAATAAATTTATTTATTTGAAAAAAGTATTCATCTGGTCGATCTAACCAACCGTAATGAACACAATTGTCCAATAAAATCAATTGGGAATTTTTAAAAGCATGCTGTTCTTTGAGTGCTGTCCTTTCTTCAACAATGTCCTGTTTCCCTTGAATTATTAAAACTGGTTTGTTAAATGTAGATAGTTTACAGCGGCGGCGTTTTATGGAAACAACTCCAACAGCAAGGGAAAGATTTCATTCCTTTACTGGTGTTCCTTGAGAAGCTACCATTTTCCAATCTTTTTTATCTTTTATCCATACATCATAAAATCGGGTTCTTTTCTCAATAGGAATGCCTTTGGTCTTTTTGTATGTATGTACTATAAAAGTTACCACTGCTGTATTGTGGTATAGATTTACGATTTCATTTTCTAACTTGAATGAATCTACAAAAATGCTGTCTTTAATTCGTTGACTGATGTTTGAGTACATGCTTATTAAATATTCTTGCTTATTATGAATTCCTTCTTCAGAAATCACCAAACAGGATTTATCAATAAATGGGGAAATATATGCTGTATCAAGGGCAAATTCTGCTTCAAGGCATTTAGCTTCTAAAACTATAAGTTTGTCTTTATCAGAACTTATCGCATCTTCATTTTGATGTTCATTGCAACTATTGCAAAAAATTATAAGCAAAAAATATAACAGTGCTAAGTCTTTTCTCATTCTTTCAATTAATTAGAAGTTAAAAGATTAACAAGAATCCGGATAATGTTCGAGGCCTTGTCGAAGTACGGGCATAGTAGATTGTCAAGACATAAAGAAATACTATCAAATTAACTTATCAGGAGTAATCGGTAAATCTCTAACCCTTTTACCTGTGGCATGAAACACTGCATTGGCAACTGCTGACGCAAAGCCAACCATAGTAACCTCCCCTATTCCTTTTGAGCCTATTGGATTTACTAAAGGATCCGGCTTGTTTACAAACAGGGCTTCAATATGCGGAACATCAGCATGTACCGGTACATGATAGTCTGCAAAATTATTATTCACCCATCGGCCATAACGATGATCAATAACGCCCTCTTCCATTAAAGCCATACCAATGCCACTGACTACTCCGCCGATCACCTGGCTTCTTGCCGTTTTTTCACTTACAATTTTTCCACCATCCACAACAGCAACGATTTTGCTGAACTTAATTACGCCTGTTGCAGGATGCACATGCAATTTTACAAAATGTACGGCATATGCATAGGTGGTAAATTTATCCTGTGAAGCCCCTGGAGAATCTTCCAACAGTTCTATTGATGGTACATTGGCGCTTTTTAAAATATCAGCATAACTTAATTTTTTTGACGGATCTTCTGTAAGGCTCATGAAGCCTTTTTCAAACGTAAAATTTTCTGTATGGAAGTAATTAGTTTGCTTAGCAAACTCCACCATTTTTTTCTTCCATCTTTCGGAAGCGTTACTTACAGCGGAACCTAGAGCAGATGTTGTTTGGGAACCGAACTGTCCCGGCCCTGGTGGAAGATCAGAATCTCCCATTTCAAATTTTATTTTATTGACTGGAATGCCGAATGTTTCAGATGCAAGTTTAGTCATGGAAGTGGAAGTACCAGGACCCATATCTGTTACACCTGTTTGTAATATCAACGTACCATCAGCCAAAAACTTGATACCGAGTTTTGCAGCACCTCGTCCTGAACTAAATACACCTGATCCCATACCATAACCCACCAGCCATTCACCCTCCTTCATTGAACTTAATTGGCGTTTGCGATCTTTCCAGCCTATGGCATCTGCACCCATCTGGTAAGCTTCTTTTAAAAATTTACTGGAATACGGACGATTTTTTTCCTGGTCGGTTTCTGCATAATTCAAAAGGCGAAATTCCAGCGGGTCCATTTTTAAAGCATAAGCCATTTCATCCATCGCACATTCCAATGCATACATTCCTGTTGTTTCACCAGGGCCACGCATATATGTCGGCAGACTTAAATCAAGCGGAAAAACTTTGTAACGTGTATTCACATTCGGGCATGCGTACAACGACTTTGTTGTGTTTACAGAACCTTCCCGGAATTCAGCATATGATGCCGTATTTTCATCTGCCTCGTGGGTAATGCCAAAAAGCTTTCCGTCCTTTGAAGCGCCCATGCCGATTTTTTGTATTGCTTTAGGCCGATACCCAACCATCATAAACATTTGGTCACGGGTCAGCGAAACTTTGAGCGGCCGCCCGATCACTTTTGCTGCGATAGCTGCTGCAATGGAATGAGGCCATGTGTTACCTGCGCTCCCAAATGCACCACCAACAAATGCTGTGATCACATGTACATTTTTTTCAGGGATGCCAAAAACCCTGGCAATGTTTCTCTGTGTTCCTTGTAATGTTTGTGTTTTTTCATACAAGGTTACTTTATCCTCAGCTTCCCATTTTACAGTAAGTCCATGCATTTCCATTGGCAGATGCACTTCATAAGGCATCTCGTATTCTGCTTCTATTTTTACTTCAGCGTTTTTCCAGGCATCCGCTTCTCCCCTTACATAATCTTTATACGAAGCTCCTTCTAATGGTTTTGCATTTTTTGATTGCTCCCGGAGGTCAGTATGCGATTCTTCTTTTTGATATTGAGCCTTTACCAATGATGCAGCATAAGTTGCTCTTTCAAAAGTATCAGCTACTACAATTGCAATGGGTTGCCCGTTAAAGCGAATAACATTATCACTGAAAACTTTAAAGCCTTTTTTAATAGCGGGAAGCTTATCCGCATCAGCAACAGGCTCATAACCTGTAAGTTTTGGAATATTAAGATGACTGATAACAGCTATAACCCCCGGCGCTCTCCCGGCGGTTTTGGTATCAAGCGCAATGATAGTTCCTTTGGCAATATTACTTCCCACCATTACACCGTATGCAAGGTTTGGAAAATTATATTCATAAGAGAACTGCGCCTGGCCGGTAACTTTAGCCCTGGCGTCTATCCTGTCAAGTTCTTCCGGAAGAAATCCCATAACAAATAATTTATGATAATCCTGAAACTGTTTTCAATGCTTCCACAATTGTGTTTGGCGCAAGCTTTAATTTAAAATCATTATAGCCGTAACCCTTTGCATCTTTCATGGCTATGCCTGCAGCCTGTTTAAAATTTACCAATGATGCAGGTTTTCCTTTAAGAAAGTTTTCTGCTGAAACTAAACGCCATGGCTTGTGTGCAACGCCACCCATGGCAAGTTTTGCATTTTTTATGGTATTGCCTTTCATGTCTAATGCAGCTGCAACAGATATCAATGCAAATGCATAGGAAGCACGATCTCGGATCTTTACATATAAAGAATGAGCTGCGTATTCATCATGCTCAGGAATTTCTATTGCAGTTATCAATTCCCCTCTTAGTAAATTATTATCTTTTTCAGGAGTATTACCGGGCAACCGGTGAAAATCTGCAAAGAGCATTTTCCGCTCTCCTTTATTACTGCTTATGATCACAAGGGCATCAAGCGCAGTTAAGGCAACACACATATCGCTGGGATGTACAGCAATACATTTGTCTGAAGCACCCAAAATTGCATGCATCCTGTTATAGCCTTTCATCGCACCGCAACCGCTGCCAGGTTGTCTTTTATTACAGGGCATTGTAGTATCATAAAAATAAGTGCAGCGTGTTCTCTGCATCATATTACCGCCTACTGTTGCCATGTTACGCAATTGCGGCGAAGCGCCTGCTTTCAATGCCTGTGAAAGCAAGGGAAGTTTTTTAATGATCATATCATTATCGGCAACTGCACTGTTCAATGCCAAAGCACCGATGCGGATAAAACCATTTTGCTGCTCAATTCCTTTCAGCTGAAGGCCTCTTATATCAATTAATTTTTCAGGAGCTGCTACGCCCCTCTTCATCAGGTCAACAAGGTTAGTACCTCCCGCAATAAATTGAGACTTAGCATCTTTATTCAAAGCATCTATTGCAGATTTTGAAGAAGATATTTTTACATAATCGAAATTGATCATAAGGTTACTCCTTTTTGTTTTACATCCATAATGGCATCAACAATATTTGGGTAAGCTCCACAACGGCAAATATTTCCACTCATGTATTGACGAACTTCCTCCGCACTTCCTGCATGGCCTTCACGCACACACGCTATTGCCGACATGATCTGCCCCGGAGTACAGTAGCCACATTGCATACCGTCATGAGCTATAAATGCTTCCTGCATCGGGTGAAGTTTTTCACCATCTGCAAGGCCTTCGATTGTTGTGATTTTTTTCCCGTTCTGCATTACCGCCAGGCTCAGGCAACTCAAAACCCTTTCACCATCTATATGAACTGTGCAGGCACCGCATTGGCCAAAATCACATCCTTTCTTTGTGCCTGTTAAATGTAATTGCTCCCTCAACAGATCCAGTGCGGTTACACGGGGCTCAACAGAAAACTTGTGAGCAATCCCATTCACTTCAATTTGAATATATTGCTGTTCAAAAAGCTCAGAAACTTTGTCATCTGTAAAGTCACCGGCCCTGCTTAAAGCAGGTGGCGCCAATGCTACGGCTGTTAAGAGAGAAGATTGTTTTAAGAAGTTTCTGCGGGAATGATGCAGAAATTTCTCTTCGTCATTGCAATGTTTATCGTGAGACATCTATAAATGATTGAAGATTGAATTTCGGATTAATTGGTTAAAAAAAATAAATATTTTTCGTTGTACTTAAAAATTTATACCAGGTATTCACATGGTTTGTAAAGTTTTTGTTTTATGTTACTAACCAGGACTTAAATAAAAGGCGCTCTGCCTTGGCTCATTCTTACGAAAACAAGTTTTAACTATCCATCGAAGTACAGCTCTATATAATTAATGTTTTATACAGTTAGTTTCTGTTGTAAAAGGATGAAAGATCAATATCGTATTTGAAAAAATAAAAAAATCATACTCCTTAAATAATAATCAAAAACAAATTATCTTGCTTGAACATAATAAATCCGTTATGAAACAGCTTTATTTACTATTCACATCCTTGTTATTTATAGTTGTTTCCTTTGCCCAAAATGTAGGTATAGGAACTCCCACTCCTCATAACTCAGCCCAATTGGATGTTTCTTCCACCACTCGTGGTTTGCTCATGCCTCGCATGACTACTGCCCAGCGAAATTCTATTTCTTCTCCTGCTGCCGGATTGCAGGTTTATAATACCGATGATAACTGCGTGGAAACCTGGAATGGCATAGGTTGGATGTCTGTATGCGCTACAGGTAATTTTTTTAACGGCACACCCATAATTACTTGCTCACCTAACTCATGGAGTTCAAAGGCCGACTTTGGCGTAACAGCACGAGCATATACCGTTGGCTTTGCGATTGGCACCAAAGGGTATATCGGAACAGGGAATGATGGTTCCTTTAAAAAAGACTTCTGGGAATATGACCCTTCAGGCAACACCTGGACGCAGAAAGCCGACTTTGGCGGGACAGCACGAATCTCTGCCACTGGCTTTGCCATTGGAACCAAAGGGTATATAGGGACAGGGAGTGATGGTTCAAGTAAAAAAGACTTCTGGGAATACGACCCTTCGGGCAATACCTGGACTCCGAAAACTGACTTTGGCGGAACCGCACGACAATATGCTGTAGGCTTTGCTATTGGGTCCAAAGGGTATATCGGAACAGGGTTGGATCCAGCAAATAACAAAGATTTTTGGGAATATGACCCTTCTGTAGGTGTTGGAGGCACCTGGACGAAGAAAGCAGATTTTGGCGGAACAGCACGATTCGGTGCTGTTGGCTTTGCTATCGGCTCCAAGGGGTATATCGGAACAGGATATGATGGTGCTTATAAAAAGGACTTCTGGGAATATGACCCTTCGGGCAATACCTGGACTCCGAAAACCGACTTTGGCGGAGTAGCACGAAACGATGCCGTTGGTTTTGCTATCGGCACCAAGGGTTATATCGGGACAGGTTTTGATGGTTCTGTATCTAAAAACGACTTCTGGGAATACAACCCTTCGGGTAATACCTGGATTCAGAAAACTGACTTTGGCGGAACAGCACGACGTGGTGCAGTTGGCTTTGCGATAGGCCCTAAAGGTTATATTGGGAAAGGAGATGATGGTTCTAAGAGAAAGGACTTCTGGGAATATTGCCAGCCATAAAATAAATAAATCACATTGAGTTTTATGAATAAAGTAGTAATTGGATTTTTCACCTTAGTTTTTTTTATTGCCTGCAATAATGAACAGGGGAAAACTGTTAACCGTGAAACCGGCGGTAGCGGTGATACAGCTAAAGTAATTGCACAAGATGTTGCATCCCTGCAAATAAAAATCTTTAATAACGATACGGTGAAAACTGATAAATCCATTAAGGGCTTCGGTTACAATATTTATAAAGATGATGCCCTATATATACATCAGCCTTCCATTCCCGCAGTAGAGGGTAATAATGGATTTAGTACAGAGGCAAAAGCAAAAAAAGCAGCCGTGTTGGTATTATATAAAATAGGGCATAATATTATGCCCCCCTCAGTAACTCCGCAAGAGTTGGATAGCCTTGGAGTTTTAAAATAATTACTTCTCAGGGAGGGACGTTGCAAACATTATCCGCTCAAAATATCAACCAGGCCTCCTTCGCCGAGGTTTGTCTAAGCATATCAAATTATTCGGGAAATTAGCCTGAGGTTTATACTGCCCGTGGCCATGCCGGGGCGGCATTTCATAAGTGGTTTCTTTTAAGGAAATCCAGGATGGCATGAAAATCTATTACTATTTAGTGTAGAAAAAGTAGCATGCATTGTTTTATATTTATGATAATAAAGATTCAGCTTTTTTAAATATCCATCTGCAATATGAATGAACAATGACACCCGGAGAAGACAAATATTTCACCATCTTTAATGAGGCTTCTGATAGCATTATACTCTGGAATAAGGAAGGCCGGCTAACTGATGTAAACAGGAGCCTGTGTAGGTTACTGGGTTATACCCGGGAGGAGTTAATGCAAATGAATATAGTTGCCTTGGTAGATCCTGATGAATTGAAAAATGATCTCATTGCCCTTGCACCTCTTTTGAATGGTGAACATATACTCAGGGAACTTCGGCTACAAAAAAAAGACGGGTCTATTGTTGAAGTGGAAGTTAATGTAAAGCGGGTTTCAGAAAACCTGATCATAGCTATAGGTAGAAACATAACAGAACGTCGCATTGCTCAAAAAAGAATTGCCTTAGGCGAATCCAATTTCAAGACTGCTTTTGAGCATTCCGCAATGGGCATGGTGATTGTATCTCCTGAGGGAAAATTTTTAAAGGTCAATAAAAAATTTGCTCAAATCACCGGATATAGTGAGCAAGAATTATTAAAGAAGGACTTTTTCGATCTCACTCACTTTGCAGATATACATGAAGGACTTTCCATTGTTCAAAATGCTATAGCCAGTAAACTTAATACTTATGTTACAGAGAAAAGATACATACATAAGAACAGCAATATTATTTGGGTAAATATTACCAGCTCTGTCGTATATGATGAAATGGGGAAAGCTCTTTATTTTATAGCACAGGTAGAAGATGTTACAGAAAAGAAAGAAGCATCGGAAAAATTAAGGGCAAGTGAGGAACGATATAGATCCATCATTGACGTTTCAAATACGGGGGCATGGGAATATCATCTGGATACTAATCGGGTATGGTATAGTCCACAATATTTCGCCATGCTCGGGTTGAACCGGCCCGATGGCGCTTGGGATGAGTCGTTGAATACTTCATGGAACGAAAGATTGCATCCGGATGACCGTGAACCTTCAATGAAATATTTCGAGGAGTATTTAAAAGGAGGCTCTAGCGGTTTATATGAAAATTATTTTCGCATGAGGCATGAAAACGGAGAGTGGATTTGGATATGGTCCCGTGCCAGGAGGCTTCTTGATAAAGATGGAAACCCAACCAATGTTACACAAGGCACGCACATTGATATTACAGAGCGAAAACTGGCAGAAGCACAACTTAAAAGCATCAATCATGATATCGGGGAGCGGGTAAAGGAACTTAATTGCCTTTATCGATTATCTGAACTTACAAATGCTCCGGGTAAAACAATCGAAGATATTTTACAGGAACTTGTCCAAATTATCCCACCCTCGTACCAATATCCCGAAATCACAACTGCCAGGATAACTTTCAAAGGTCACACATTCGAATCCAGGAATTTTTCTGAATCTATATGGAAGCAAGATGCAACGATTAAAATAAACAATGTAAATACAGGGTTAGTGGAAATTTTTTATAACCGGGACATGCCGGAACTGGATGAAGGCCCATTCCTTAAAGAAGAAAGAGCGCTCATTAACTCTATTGCAGAAATCCTGGGCAGTGCAGCGGAAAGAAAAAATGCTGAGGCACTTATAAAAGAACAGGCAGAAACATTCCAGGCCATTATTGAGAATACAAAGGAGTCTATTTACCTTATTTCACCGGAATACAAAGTACTTCAATTTAATAGTACTGCAAGTGAAAGAGAACGCATAACCCGGGGAATGGAAATATATATCGGTGCAGATTTTAGAGAATTTGTGTATCCCGATAAAAGCGATCTTTTTCAATCCCAGTTCGAAGATGCACTAAAAGGAATTTATCGCATCGAGGAAGTAAAAGCAAAAAGTATAACAGGCGATTATCTTTGGTTTCAGTCAAAAACTTCCCCAGTATATGACCGGGAAAGTAAACTAATAGGTGTTCGGGTTCTTACAGATGATATCAATGAAAGAAAACGTTCGGAAGCTGTATTACAGGAAAGTGAAGAGAAATTCAGAAGTATTGTTGAGCAAAGTTTGGTAGGCATTTACATCATTCAAAACGGTAAACTGGTTTATGTAAACCCGGGTTTTGAAAAAATATTCGGTTATTCAAAAAATAAGCTGATCAACAAAATGACATTCGAAGGATTGGTTCACCCGGATGATATTGAGCTGGTAAGCAATCATTATACTAATAGGGTCAGCAAGCGTAAAACAAGTCACCAGTATATTTTCAGGGCAGTCCGGAATGGAGGTGCTGTTCTGCATCTTGAAGTTATAGCTTCTATGATATCGTTTAATAATGAGCCTGCTATAATCGGGACGCTGGTAGATATTACTGGCCGTATTGAAGAAGAAAGAAAAATGAACCAGGCAGTAATAGATGCCCAGGAAAAGGAACGGCTGCAGATCGGTATGGAGTTGCATGATAACGTAAAACAAATATTAGCAGGATCGGGCCTGTACTTGAGCGTAGCGCAACAAAAGCTGGATGATAAAGAACTAGTTAATAATATGCTGGAGGAGCTTAAGAAATTTAATACACTGGCCATCGATGAATTACGGCGGCTTTCTCACCAGTTGGCCCCTTTGGTTGAATCGGGTACATCACTTAATGATAAAATAGCGTGGCTCATAAGTAGCTTGAAACTTACTGAAAAACTTTCAGTGGCTGTTCATATTGATGATTTCGAAAAGCCACTAGATGATGATACTCAACTTAGCTTATACAGGATCCTGCAGGAACAACTGGGCAATATCCTGAGATATGCTGACGCATCCACAGTAGAAATAAATATCAGGCACTTGAATCATGAAATTTATTTACAGGTAAAGGATAATGGGAAAGGGTTTGACATCAACAAGAAAAAAGAAGGCATTGGATTACAAAACATTCGAAGAAGGGCACAGATGCTGAATGGTAAGGTTGAAATTATTACTTCAACTGGTAAGGGTTGTGAAGTAAAGCTGGTGATTCCCATTACGTCGGTCAAACAAGTTAAGCCTTAGTTTATAGCATTCCATAAATGAGATCAAAACAAATGTTGCCTGTAAGGCATTGTATGAGCGATTAAGAGCTAAGGGGAAAACAGGAAAGCAGGGATTGATTGCAGAATGTAATAAGCTTTTGAAGCAGGTTTTTTCTGTGGTAAAAACGGACCTTTGTATCAACAAAATTATTGCTCAGCCAGGCCCTAAAATCGTCTGATTTTTATTTGGTTTTTTACACAGTTCATGTTGTGTGCTGCCAAAGCGTACATCAAAAGCTCCTTTTTATTTTCTTTTTTTGGGGAAGATAAAATTTTCGAAAGGGGACTTTATTTGTCTTGTCGTTTTTTTGTTTGTTTATTGACTCTTTTATCTCTTCACTTGTGAATTGCGAAATGAAACATGCAAATGCTTCAAAGTATTTCTGTTCATCTTCCTCTGAATAGGTTATTTCAACATCGACGTATTTATCTGCGACATAACTTAAATCTGCATCATCAGTAACCTGTTCTTTTTTCCACGCAAGAAAATAGAGCGGATATTTTTCTACCCAGCCCTCTCTCAATAAAAGTTCTGTAACAGAAGCACCCGCCACAATGTGCTCAGAGTGTCCATATTCTCCATCAGGTCCAAACGTGATAAGTATATCTGGTTTTAGAGAATCAATGTATGTTTTTAATTCTGCCAGTAATTTTTTATGGTTGTTTAAATAAGAGCGTAAACCGTTTTTCGTATCTAACCTGTCCAGTGATAAAAAGATGGGAGGTTCAATGGCGAGTTTTTTACAGGCGCATATTGTCTCTTGTTGACGGATGGCGCCTAAAGAATCACCTTCGGGTATTTTCGTTACCCTTGTTCCATATTTTCCATCAGTAGCAATAATTATATATACTTTACTTCCTTCTCTTGCATATTTTGCCAACACGCTGCCAACCATATTTTCATCGTCTGGATGGGCAAATATCCCAACTATCGTTTTAGCTGCATGTGGCTGGCAAAAAGATGTTAAAGCAATTAGGATATTTAATGCAGTAATCAAAAATTTACTCATCTGTTGAGGTTTTTGGATGGAAGAATTAGTTGCACACAACGTTTTGTATTCCCAAAGAGTGGTCCTGCCCGGTGATGATGCTAATTGAAAATATGGAGTTGAAGTTAAAGACTAAAAGCCTAATTTATAAATTTCTGCCCGAACAACTGCTGAACCTTGCACATAGCTGATGTTAGATTGTCCACCCTTGCTTTTGCAAATATTTTTGTTGGCGGTAGTTTACTTTAATTTGCTATGTTTTTCAACCTCTTCAAAAACTCGTAAAAAATTTCCACTTGTAATTTTTCTTATTTCTGATACAGTCCAACCCCTGCGTATCAGCTCAATCAAAAGTTTTGGATAAGTGGATACATCTTCCATTCCTTTAATTGTATATTCTATCCCATCATAGTCACCTGCGATTCCAATATAATCAACACCTATAAGTTTTTTTACATAGTCAAAATGATTGGCAAGATCAACCTCTGTAACCAATGGAGGAGGATTATCTTTCTCCCATTGTATTGCTATTTTGTCGAGTTCAGCGCTGTCGCCGCGATTCTTTTTAAACTTAGCAGACAAATTGTCGAAGAAATTATCGTTAAGGTTGTGCCAATCGAAATGTGCATTGGTTGTAAAGTAGGGAACAGGGCAGAGCATGATAATGCCCCCATTTAGTTTTAAGCGTTTTAATACATCGTCAGGAACATTGCGATTAATATTGCATAAGACTTTTACATTCGAATGGCTGAAAATAATGGGTGCTTTTGTTATATCTAAAATGTCATTCATTGCTTTAGATGATATATGGGAAATATCTATAAGCATACCCAGCCTGTTCATTTCTTTTACCATCTCCTTCCCTTTAGCTGATATGCCATTATATTTAGCCGTATCATTACTGCCATCAGCAAACTGATTTGTTTCATAGGCAAATGTTACACTGCGCAAACCAAGTTTATAGTATGTCCGAAGGAGGTACTTATTGTCCCCCAATCGTGCCGACCTTTCCAATGAAGGAAGAATGGTGATTTTTCCTTCTTGCATACCCTTTCGCATTTCTGCTGCAGTACTTACTATTTTTAAATCAGCACTGTACTTGTCCTGCATACGATAAAGAAGATCCCATGCCTGCATATAAGAATCCAAAGTTCTCTCTCTGCCAAAAATATTCATTAATAAACCTCCTACAGCACCTTGTCTCATACGGGGAATATCCGTTTGACCAGGAGCAATAATGTCAATAGGGTAATCAGTAAGATCTTTGGGGCATGTTTTACAATCAAAATAATTTACAAACAAATCATTGTGTCCGTCAATGATTGGTGACGTCTTTAAAATTTCCGCAACAATTTGTTTTGCTTTTTCTTTTGATACAGGATATTGTATTTGCTGTGCAACGGCACTATGCATCAATAATAATCCTGGTACAATTTGCAATAAACATTTCATGGGCAGAAGTTGATTGTATTAATTTAATTATGAGCCTGCCAGTTTAAATTCCGAACCAATGCTTATTTATTTTTTAAGATCGTACCTTTTCCTCCACCATTTCAAACACCCGTAAATAATTTTGGCCCGTTACTTCTTTCAATTCTGTTTCCGTCCAGCTACGTCTTGCCAGTTCAGTTAGCAATACTGGAAAACAAGACAATCTTCAAGCCCAGGAATCGGATGATCCATACCATTATAAGAAAGCCTAAATTAAACTTCATACTATAATTTTAGAGTGGCGATAAATTGCCAAAACGTTGAGTCAAAGTACGGGGATAGTAGCTGGTCAAGCCCGGAAAAATTCCCAACTGAAAATATATTGTTGAAGTTATGAACTAAAGCTGAAAATTGAATTTCGAGCCATAACCGCTGCTGATGCTTGCCCTTAGCTGATGTTACATTATTCAGCCCTGCTATTGCAAATACTTCTGTTAACGGTAGTTTTTATTTCAAATATTTTTCCGCAATATATTTCTGCCATTCCTTACAAAATTGGTCATCTGTTATTTTCAGTGTGGTTTGTAAGTTTCCATAATTTTTAATCAGCGATATGAGTTTGTCTTGTCCATACCTTGATAAAATGTATTCAATAATTATATAGCCACAAGTATAAATCTTCCCACCCTTTAAGCGATTGTTAAGTTCTGCAATACTTGGGTATTGTCCATTAGATAGATATGGTAAAGTTTTAGGATCAACAAATTGTCGTGCTTCATATACGCTTATGCCTTCCCAAAGCCACCTTTGAAAAGTTGAGAACTTTGCATCAAAGGTTTTTGAATTAACTGGTTGTGGTTCGTTATCCAGCAGTAATTTTAAAGTTACTGTATGAGCAAACTCGTGTACTGACACTTTGTTGTTATCGGTTTCGCCCCAGGCTTGTTCAACAAAATGAAGCTTTGAGATTCCTTCAATATTACCCGAAGCGCCCCAATTTTTAGTTGCTTTTATATACCTCCATCTTTGAGAATAAATGTTTACTTCAATATTTGAAGAAGGAGTTGTTTTTAAATCATTGCCTATTCTCGCGTAATTTTCTTCCAAGGCATTTGCAAGCAGATTTATTTTTTTCCTATCAATACTAGTGCTATAATGAAACATAAAATGTTCAGTCTTCATTTTCTTTTTACTTTCCGGAATGAAAAAAAAGATTAGAAGTACTATGATTATTGTACCAAATACAAAGAAGGTTTTGTTTAATCTTTTCATTCAGTGATTAGTTCAGCGATGTTTGTCAAGCCCAATGAAAGCCGATAACAAACAAAGGACGAAGTTAACAACGTCGAGCCATGCTTGCACAAAATCCCATGTTGTATGTTCGTGCTAATTTTTTCATGCAGTTTTGCCCTGCTGCTTTCTCCTCTTGATTGTACTTACTTAATTGCATAAACCTTGTAACTAACACCGGTTTCTGTTCTTGTCCCAACACCAATAGCAACTGTATGATTCAGCCAATCGTATTTAGGCGATGTAGTCTCAAAAATTGGATTTATCCGAAAATAATATTTGTCGGGACTAAGATTTTTTACGTCGCCTGAAACCATTTTTTTGAAAGTTGCTTCGTCAGCATAAATAAAACCTGTGTAGGTTAGATAAATAGTTGCACTGTCCTCGGTCTGAATTACTGCTCTTACATCAAGTTTAAAAGTTGCTGGTGCTGTAAGTGTTCCAAAATCACCACCTATGGATAATATCTTGCCATTAATTTTACCTGACGCCGTTCCACTTTTGTTAGCGTAAATAATTTTTGTACCCGCTAAGACTGCTGGGTCTAAAACATAATTCAATTCCATTAACTTTTCTGTTTTCAGGTCTTGTCCATATGAACCTGTAATGAGAAAAAAAAAACAGATTAAAGTCATACTAAGATTAATTATTTTCATTTTATTTTAGATTTATTTAATGAACGAATTTGTATGGTTTGCAATGTCGCTGCATGACGCACAATGTTGAGTAGCTGTTTGCAAGGAATTCATTACTGCTCAAACTCCGGAACTGAAGCCAGTTATAAAACTATAGACCAAGATAACAACAAAAAGCCAAAAGAGTATTCCGTCTGCTCGTACTGCTTCTCACAGTGCAGTGACCAGTCCTGAAAAAAGTTGATAATATATTCATCGCCCCGTCATATGCCAGACTACCTCCTATTTTGGCTGCAGCATTAGGTCAATAGTATTAATGATTTCTTGGATCGTCCTTAGGGTTTTCATAAAAAATATCGAATGGATGTTCCCCATGAACAAGAAATATACATTCCTTAGGTGTATAAGCAATATATTTCATTTTAGCAGGTAATGTGAAAAAACCACCTTGGGTTATTGTAATGTCAGCAGCGTTGCCTCTTTTTATTGTCATGCTACCTTTTATAATAATGACTTTACACTCAAACGAATGCCAATGCATAGGAACAGTATAATTTTTTGGAAAATTTCCATAAAAATCAAAATTCCCTTTTGCAGGATCTCCGTAGAGAATGGTGGACATTGCTCCTGGTGGCAAACTCGTCTTGGGGTGCCATTCAAGTCGATTGATATTCTTTACGATCATGCTGTCATTTATGGTTTGTCCAAAAGAGAATGTATAACAGAGGACAAGAAAAAAAGTAGTTGTAACAGATTTTGTTTTCATATTAATTTGTATTTAGGTAATGATAAATTTTGATCGTGCTTCCTTGTTGCTAACATTCGTTTCTTCAGAAGTTTTATGAATGTTGCGGTGTCATTGATAATGGGATTAAAGAAGGTTCTCTTTTAAGATTTCTTAAAGTTTTATTACATTCTTGTACTGGTATCTTCTGTCTTAAAAACCATCGTATTATATGGAGGCTTAACTATCATTGTTCTTGTCATCGTATTACCAGTAATAGAAAAGGTATAAATTCTGCCTTCCATCCCTGCTTTTTTTCCGCAGTGCCAATCATTGTTAATTGATTTCCTGAAACTGACCATATGCCGGTTACCGTATGGAATTTTATATGCCCGGCGATTTCTGTATATGTATGGTCTGATTTAAATTCTAATTCCATTTTATTAGTAGAAGATGTATGTCCTTCAATAACTGATTTACCTGTTTGTTTAGCGCCTTCGGCAGTAAAGAATTGTTTAGTCGAAACTTCGTTCCATTTGCCTATAACAGACGATTGCGCATTGACTACAATCAAGCTTGAAAAGCCAACGGTTATGCAGGTAAAAAGTAAGGTTTTTGAAATAAAAGTGGTAAACACAGATTTAATTTTCATTTTCTATATTTTAAATGAATGAAATATTCAAAATGGCATTATTGAAGGTATTCGATTCATAACGTTAGCGTGTTTTATTTTTTCAGTTGCCATACTTCTGTTGTAGCTTCCTCTACCCACAGCCTTGCTACAGGTACTCTAAAATGATTTGATCTTTTAAGTCCATTTTAAGTTGATTTTTAGTCACCTATTTCAGGACGAGACAAATATATTGTTGAAGTTAACGACCAACTGCCAAATTTATAAATGTCACCCTAAACCACAGCTGATGCTTGCATATATCTGATGTTACATTCTCCAGCCCTGCTTTTGCAAATACTGTTGTTGGCTGAAGTGGCTACTGTAATGATTCTAAAATATATTGAATTTTTCCTTTTATGCTGGAATATCATTTTTAATAATTTCCCAAACTAACCTTGAGTCTATACCAAAGTATTCATGTGCAAATACATTTCGCATTCCAACAATTTGAGCCCACTCTATATCTGAAAACTTGGCTTTTAATTCTGTAGATAGATGATTACTGGCTTCGCCAATTATTTCCATTTGTTTTATACAAGCAAATCGCATCATTGAATTGCCGAGAAATACTGAAAGGTCTGCCGAAGTTAAATATTTATGAATTTCATCAATTGCGTCAAGAATATGCTGCAGTCTGATTTTGTCTCCTAATTCATTTCTCATATATTAAACGCTTTACTACGTCAACAATTGGTTTAATATATTTAGACATCCCATTCGAAGAAACTAAATCGACTTCATTATCCAATAGCTTCTCGAGATCAAGTTTCATTTGGATAAATTGTAATCCTATTTTTTGACTGTAATCTAAATCAACTAAAATATCTATATCGCTCTTGTTGTCTGCCAAACCTCGAACATATGAGCCAAATAAGTACGCTTTCAAAACAGGGCGTGTCTTGAAGTAATCCTTAATTGATTCTATTTTGGTACTATCTAATGTCATAAAACAAATATACAAAATCTATAAAGGAGTGAACTGCTCAATGCCATTTCAGCCAACGTGAGTTTGTGAAAAAACCCCCGTCCATCAAATATACACACTATGTGAATAGAGCAGATTACTGTATTGGTTTTGTGTAATTATAAATATGAATTTCCGCAGCTGCTAGCTACCCCGTGCGGATGCCCTTGTTGAAAATCATTCCGATACTTTGTAAAATTTACTTGCTGGTGAAAAACACCAGCAAGGGCCCTAAAAGGGTTGCAGATTGACTTGTAAACAAAAAAAGAACACCAACATAGGCGGAGTAAAACTCCAACTGTTGAATCACGGCTTTTGCCCGTCCAGCTTTTATAAATACCCTTGTTGGTAGCAGTTTTTCTGCTCGGTCAGTCAGGTTTGCTTTTTTAGAATTCCTTTGTTCACACTATCGTTAATTAAATTCTTTGCATAATTCCAAATTGATGTCGAACCATTTTTAATTACTTTTTTCTTGTCATAAACTTTTTGATACGGCACATTAAATTCTACCCAGGTCCCACCATTATTTGAAGTGTTTTGTAGCAAAGGTTCAAATCTATCCATTGACTTTGCAAACTTTGCTTCATCAGTAGTGCCATCTTCAAATTCTTTCCAAATTGTAAGAAATTCCTCTGCTTGTTCTATCGGTAAAAGTCCAAAAATTCGTTTCGCAGCAATATGTTCTTCCTCCGTATTTGTGTGGCTTTTTGTAGAATCATAAATAAAAGTGTCGCCTGCATCAATTTCTACAATGTCGTGGATTAAAACCATTTTTAAAACTTTAAGAATGTCTATTGGCTTGTCTGAATGTTCTGCCAATACAATTGTCATCATTGCTAAATGCCAACTATGTTCAGCATCATTCTCATGTCTGTCACTATTGAATAATTTAGTCTTGCGTTTTATGTATTTTAACTTGTCAATCTCTAATATAAAAGCTACTTGTTTTAATAAATTGTCATTTTGCATTATTCTATAAAATTTTGAGAGAATTTCATTGTTAAAGTGATGTCCATTAAACTTGCTATCAATATTATCGGCTGCCTTATTTTTATCCTTTCTGTCATGTCTTCTACTTATCCAACACGAGTATAAGTTAAGTCTAAATCCTTTTCCCAGGTCGTACCATCTTTTGATAATTCTCCCTTGCCAATAATAGTGTTGCCATCCTCTGCGAAAGTCCAGGAATAGCGTTGTGAAAATTCGGGTGCAGTCCGCCACCATTTCAAAACATTTTTTTGAAATGACACGTCATATTTTCTTGAAACCTTACGCTCATCAAAGTAGAGCATAAAATATTCTTCTGCCGTATTATCACTGCCGAAGATGGCGATTCCTTTCGGGAAACCCTTATAGTCAACTTCCGAAGACCACATTAAGAAAGCACCTCCTTCAATCCACTTAAATGAAGACTGTCCGTGTAATATAGTATCTGGCACTCCTGGATGAGTACCAACTGCGTTCCATTTACCAACCAACACTCCAAATGGTTTGAGTGCAGGATTTGGTATTGATGCTTTATGTTTTAAATTTTTTGCCATGTTATTGAAATTCGTTTGACAAAATTAATTTATTCCAGACTTCAAAAATAGCAGTGTCGCAGAAAAGGTAGCCGATAAACTTTGCTGGATTAAGCCCCTGCCAATTTAAAAGTGGAAGCAGCATACAAGGGAAGCCCAGGATTTATAAACGGGGAGGAAAAAATATCAGGGATGTATTGTACATGTGTTCCATGAATGCCATCAAAACAAACGTTGCCTGTAAGGCATTATATGAAAGATTAAGAGCTAATGGGAAAACAGGAAAGCAGGGATTGATTGCAGTATGTAATAAGCTTTTAAAGCAGGTTTTTGCTGTGGTAAAAAACGGGACTTTGTATCAACCAAATTATTGTTCAGCCAAGCCTTAAAATAGTCTGATTTTTATTAGATTTTTTGCACAGTTCATGTTGTATGCTGGCTTTTGCTAAAGATGGCCTTGGAAACTCAACAATTTACGACCAATCAATATGGACCAAATAGGCAAAGTTATGACGCCCATAAATGTGCCAATTATAAGTACGATATGTGTAATGAGGTTTGCTATAGAATCTTTGTCTACATAATTTTTGGGGATTGGACCAAACCCCGTAACTGGATCAACAAAGATTGCAAATGCAATAGGGAATGTCCCAGCTAGCATAAGACCAAAACCGACTACTTTACCAAATCTTCTTAGGCCTCTGGGAAGAATATCTAGCATGAGGGGATTTAATGCAATTAGCCAAATACCGAACAAGCCTTGTGGAAACATGTACAAGGTATCTGAAATAATTTTGATAGACCCAAGTATTAAGAAAAGAATAGTGAAAAACAATGCTCCTATCCCTATGCATAGATTTAACCGGCTCATGGCAGGAGATCGTTTGTATAAGATGGCATAAAGCCCAAACACAAATGGCATCAATAAAAGGAATTGAAGAATAACTCCAACATCATGAGATTGAATCATGAAAGTACCTGTATCTGGGCTTGGTGATCGTAATACTAAAAAAGCAATTAAAAAACCGAATGATAATATTCCAATTATGCCACTCGTAAGTATTGTATAGGCTGCCAACTGATATGAAGATTTAGGTAAGGTTGAGTTTAGTAACATCTTTAGTCGGGTTAGTATTATTGTAGTTAATAATCTTATACTAAATTATTCAAGACCGCCTAGTTATTTAAAATAATAGACTATTCAAGTAAGCCTGCAAACAACGGGCAGGGCTTGCTGCAGTGCTAGAATTTATTGCTTGTCCGCCTGGAACTGCAGCCGATGTAAGTTACAAAAGTTGAAAATATATTCTATTGCTCATCCGTGTTAGGTCAGCCGGATATGTAGCTGATAGTAGTACTAAGATGAGAATTTATTCGTCGCTCCCTGCTGACGCAAAACCGCCTGTTGCCTGCTGTGTCTTTTGAAGAACAAGTATGAATATTCCTCAAAAATTTCCTTTGTATGATCCACTACTTATTTGCGCAACTTCACCTGTATTATTATCACTTTTACAGAAAGCAGTAAACAAACCCTCAATGTGATGATTATTCAGGGCTGTTATAGTCACGCTACCTTTATTAGTAATTGATGGGTCTGATGTCCTATAAGTAACTTGCGATATTGACCCTTCATCTTTAATGAATGATAATCCATTGCCAATACCGTTGTTACTAGTAAAAGGATATGTTCCTGTTTGAGTGATATTTTCAACAGCAATGATAAGATTATTATTATTAACGTCTCTAGCCTCTATGCGGTACGATGACGGATTCGCTAATAATGGATAAATTTTTGCCGCTGCTCCTGTTGCAGAAAACTGAAATGGAGCATTATTGCCTATAGAAATAGTTGCGGATACGTTATTTGAAGAAGTATCCGGAATATAAGGAGATTTATCCTTGGAACAAGAAGTAATGATGAGAGTTATAACTGCCAGGATGTTAATAAAAAATTTATGTTTCATAATAACAGTATTTTAAAAATGAATTTAATCGCAAATTAAAATAAATACTCAGTTGTTGCTTTCTTTTGTTGCACAAATGGTGTCAAGTCCATTTTACGTCGCTTACTGTTGATGAAATTTGTTGTATGTTCAACGACTTTACAATAGTTGGCGTTTGTGTTTAACATAGCACACAACGTAAGTTTGTGAAAAAACCGCCGTCCATCAAATATACACAGTATGTGAATAGAGCAGATTACTGTATTGGTTTTGTGTGATTATAAATATGAATTTTATAACTGGAACTTCACGACATCAAACTTATTTTGCTATGAGATGAGGAAAGAAATCTGGCGTAGAGGAAGGGTTTATTAAACCAATAAATCTTTATCTTTCAAAAGAAATTATTATTTACCATATTAGCGCTCTCCGGAAAACTTAAGGTACATAGGATACTTTTGTTGTGCGTTCGCGCTGCTTTTATGTATTTAGCAAACTATTTTAAAGCTCTATAGTCATTCCAAAAGTATTTTTGACAGCATTGCAAAACTCTTCATCATTTTGTGCATGCCAATCTACCCACTGTTCATCAGTCATAGATGCACGCCATCCTAAGAATGGTGCAGCGTCAGGTCCAACTAGGTACCTTAATTGCCATGAACTGTTATTTGCAATTTCAAGTATTGTGTCCGCTACGGATGCCGCTGGTGTTGGATGCTTAAGCGATTCTTTGTAAATCTCTGCAAGGCGGCGTGATTGTGGATATATAGAAACACCATCAACACTTATATCCCCAGCCATTTGTGTATTAATTATTCCGGGCTCTAACAAAGCTACTCTGATATTGAAAGGTTTCACTTCCATTGCCAATGCCTCAGAAAGCGCCTCCACTGCAAACTTGCTGGCGGCATAAGCACCCAACGGGCTGAGCGCCATTTTTCCTGAAGTAGAACCTACAATGATGATACAGCCATTTTTATTTTGGCGCATTTGAGGAAGGACTGCCTTTACACACCTGATGATACCAAAATAATTGGTCTCCATCACAGCTTTAAAATCAGCCATTGCCAATTCCTCAATTGAACCGTGCCGCTCAATACCTGCATTGTTAACTAATACATCTATTGTTCCATGCTCCTGCATAATTATGGCTATGCATTGTTTAACTGATTCATCTGAATCAACATCCATTTCATAAATTATTATTGGCAGGTTTTCGCTGGCAATATGTTCTTTTAATGATGAAGCTGCATCAGGATTACGCATTGTAGCAAAAACTTGATATCCTGCACGGGCAAATGTGAGTGCTGTTTGAAGACCAATCCCTTTACTTGTTCCTGAAATTAAAACTGACTTCATAGATGTTTAAATTTAGTGCATACTCTAATCGGTTTTCTGCTTTTCCGTTTTGATTTTTACTTTATTCTTATACAATTATTCCAAATTAGTGCTGTCATTGCATGACGCTCAACGAGAATTTGTGAAAAAACCGTCGTCTATCAAATATACACACTATGTGAATAGAGCCCTCACCCGTATAACATAAGCAATGAGATTAATTCTCTTTTCTTTTATAGCCAATCGTAGCGCATCAATAATGATGTATTTATTATTATCATTTTTTAGTATTGGCTGCAAATACGGAGTAGTTGCTGTAAAGAGCCGCTGCCATTCAGTTGTGTATAATGGCTACATTAATCAAACATAAAAATATTTTAAAAAAAATCATTTAGATATTTTATAAAATTGGCTAGTTGGTGAAAAACACCCACAAAGCGTTTAAAGGATAGGGTTTAGATGCATTTTAAAGGGAACAGCAACCCCGGCGAAAAATGGTTGTCTCAAGCTCAAGCATTCATTTAGGCAATATAATTGTGGTATTACGATATTATTAACTTTAAGACAGTTGATCATGAATAAAAAAGGGCCCATAATTATTATTGAAGATGATATGGATGACCAGTTACTATTTCAGACATGTTTTTCTGAACTTGAATATAGTAATGAATTAATGTTTTTTACGGACGGGGAAACTGCCTTGAATTTCTTAAATGGTGAAGGGGAAAAGCTTATACCCTTCCTGATAATATCGGATATTAATATGCCTAAACTTGATGGGTTTGCTTTGAGAGACAAAATAAAATTGGATGCTAAATTGCAAATCAGGTGTATTCCTTACCTTTTCTTTACATCAGCATTAACCCAGGATAATGTAATAGCAGCTTATGAAAAATCAATCCAGGGATTTTTTTTAAAGCCAAATAGCTTAGATGAATTGAAAAAGATAATTACTCTAATTATGGGATATTGGAAATACTGCGCCTCCCCTAATAACTTTATTAAATATAATGTTCAAAAAAACGCTGTCTAAACTAAACTTCCGCTTAGAGCCGCCTCTTGCATTATCCCTCACTTTAAAATCATCTTACCGTTATATATCAAAAAGTAAATGAACAGTTTGCAGGGAGCTTTTATTCCGGGTTCCCCTTCCTTGTTTATCTATCAAGTCATTTTTATGTAAAGAATTTGCATTTTGATTAATTGTATTTATTTTTAAGCGCTCTAAACCACAAAAAGTGAAAAATTTCAAAAGAATATTAGTAGTCGATGACGATACTGATGACCAGGCCCTGTTTTGTGATGCGATTGAAGCAATAATTGAGGATATAGAATGTGTAATGGCAAACAATGGACTGGAAGGATTGCAGAAACTTGCTTTCCCACCGCCCTATGATGTAATATTTCTTGACCTCAATATGCCGATAATGAATGGCTATGAAACATTAACTGTTCTTAAAAAAGATGATCAGTACAAAAATATTCCTGTTATTATTCTAAGCACATCTTATAGTGAGAGGGATATTAAACGTTGCAAAGATTTAGGCGCAGATAAATTCCTGACAAAGCCTTCTTCATTCCAGGAACTTATTAATGGTTTGAAACCTATTTTAAATACGTATATAACATAGGCTCCCTAAATCGTGGTCTGTATACTCAAGATCCGTAGAACTTATTATTGAGCATTATTAATATTATCACTGCTAACGCTGCACGTAAAGAAAGTAGCGGTGTGCTACATTCATTGATAATGGTTGAACTACATTAAAAATTCTTCCGAAATAATTTTCCCATCCTTTACTTTATAAATACAAAGTTCAGTCATATCCATGTGACCTTCATGTTTCATGGTAACATCTAAACGCATGGTTACTGCAAATGAATTAGTGCCTATCAATGGATCAGAAACTGAAATTGAATGCATTTTTTCAACCATAGAGCTAAATTTTTTTCCTTTCTCTAATATAGCCGGTAATCCCTTTGTTTCTTTTTCAAATGCAGGCGATGCTTCAGGTTCAATACTAATAGCATCATCTGCAAACAATTCAGTTTGTGCTTTTTCAAAATTTGCAGTTCGGCAAATCTCTACAAGTTTGGTGGCAATTTCCTGTGTTGTCATTTTATTTTTTTTATCTAAATTACTATTTTTATAATTCTTTTTTATTTTAAGATAATATGATAGCGAGCTACCAGTAATCTTTATAAATTTTACTTCCCAACCAAGTATCTGTTCATCACTGCTTTTACAGTAAAGAATGAAGCTTTTAAAAAAGCATGCCCAGCCGGAATTGCAGCAATTTAGTTTCATTAGAAATACCATAAGTAATTACTCCCGATACCAGGTTAAAGGGTGCAATCAAAATTCCTCCGCCATAAGCAGTATGAATTTTATTGGATCTTTCTCCTGGCATCCATACCCTGCCGTTATCTACAAAAGCAAGCAGGCCGGCTTTTCCGTTGAACAGGTAGGAACGTATTTTAGATATAAACCTGAGCTCTGTATTATTATAAAAAGTAGATTTCCCGCTGAACCTTTCTCTTTTGAACACACGCAGGTTATAACTTTCACCAATAGAGGGATACTGGTAAAATAAAGGCGTGCCGGAAATGGTTGCCCCACCCGTTTTTATTGCCAGTGATATTTTGGGAATAAGCGGTATAAAAAACTGGACATTGCCAGAATATAACTGGTATGACCTTTCTGTTACACCCATGTTTTGCGTATGCCTTACCCCCAGGGAAAATGTTATCCCTTTCTGTGGCAACACAGAATCTTTTACATCGGCAAAATCGTAACTGAACTGTGCGCCGGTAAAATTATCTGTTGTGAATATTCCCGGTGATCCGGGTGCAATTACTTTGTATATAAATCTTGCCGTATCATTTTTAATCTTTACCCGTTGGTAAAAACCCGAAAAACCCATATGACTTTTCCCCCAGCTTCGTACCACACCTAAATTTGCTGATGCATCCTCACTTCGCATGCGGTAAAAGTCTAAGTTGTTTGAAATATTTTGTGTTTCATTGCCAAGGCCATGAAAGTTTATCCATCTTTCCTTATCATAATTTGCCTTTGCAACAAGATCCCATTTGCTAAACACTGCCGGGAATAAACCATTGTAGGTGCTGCTGAAAGCTTTCTGGTTAATGGAGTAATCCACAAAAACACTTTGTTTGGATGCAAAGGGTTTTTTACGCCATTTGTAATTAGTAAACTGGTATTTAAGACCAACATATATCCTGTCAGCATCATTATAACCCGGGTGTGTTGAAAGCCCTTTTTTATCTGCTTTAAAGCTGTTATAATTATAATTATTTATTGCACTGTCTTTGGAAAAATGCAGTTTATGATTGCCATTTCCACTGACGTAATTTCCTGGATTATCATATACCTGCAACTTCCTGCTTCCATTTGCAGTAGTATTATCAAAAATTGAATCACGGCCTGGTCCCCCAATGATCCTCATGTTTATTTTTTTACTTAATTTACCATCAACCGCATAAACATCATTGCCGGCGATGCCATAAACTCTGAGTTCATCAGTTTCTGAATCGCTGAAAATGCGGGAATAAAAAGGGCTGGTTTCTCTCTCTCCATTTTTATTAAGCCGGAAGATTTTTACCGCAACATTACCCACCTGGTTATTTATCTCAAAATATTCATCTTTTGCTGTCCCCACAACTTCTGCCTCTTCTGCCATTAAGCCGTAATAATCTGTCGCATACTCAGTTATTTTGTTCCTTCGGGATTTTAATTTAGAGATGATCTCGTTGCCCCTGATTGTAAAGATTTCGGAGGGCATGCCTTTGATCGAAGTTTCAATTACACTATCAGTAAGCTTGTTTTGAATATCCTTTGCAATATGCAGCCATTGATCCTTGGTGAGTTTGTTGGTAGCAAGCCTGTCTATTAAACGGTTTATCCGGGCAAAAGCCTTTACGTTTTGTATTTTATCATCATATTCATTTATAAAGTTTAATCCCGCCATTTTTACAATCATTTTTAGAAACAATCCACTGGCTGTAGAAAATGCCTGGTCCCGGTCCGTGGGCACAGGAACTAAGATGGTCTCTTCTCCTTCCTTCTTTATACCCCACTTCCATTGGTCTCCATGCCGGTCGTAATCGCCAATCAACATGTCGAATAAACGGGCCCTTGCAAATGCCTCCTGGTCCAGGCTGTAATGATTATCCTTTAAAATATGATGGAACATTTCCTCCAGGCTTTCAAATTCTTTAAAATTCCCCAGGTTATCAGCATCGCTCCAGTCGTCTTTTGGACGTTGTTCCAGTAGGAATATTTTACCGGCATATTTCTTTTTCAGGGAATCCAGCGCCTTCTGTTGGGGTAAATAATAATATTGAGGAATGCTGTGGTTTATTCCAATTGCCTTTGCCATATGGGGTACTCCCAGGGCGCCATATGGGTGAGACATGGATATTTCATCATTCACAATGTCTGTTACAAACGTATTTTCAAAAATGTCTGGAATTACTTTATCCAGGCTCTTATCCACAGATCTCAATGCATATTCTTTGCCAGCAGCGGTTTTAAGCTGCAGTGATTTCGACTGGTTGCTGCCCCCTTCTTTAATGGAAATAAGTCCACCCCTTAAGGTATCCAGGTATAAAACTGGTAATGTAACCGGCCGGGTCCATTCCTTACGGTAATTTGTTCCCCATAGCCATTGGTAAAAAGAAGGTCTTTTGTATTGTGGCCCGGCACTCAGTTCTTTATAGTGAAGGGAATCCATTTTTACAATGGGAGATTGTGGGAAAGCTACAGATGTAAATCCTGCAGCTATCTGTACCAAAAGGAATTTATAGAGTAAACATCGCTTCATATATACATATCATTCTAAAACTCTGCCAAGGTTTGCTGTATTAGTGATATAGGGTACCTTTCTGGCGTCTTCACCGCCTTGATTCAAGGCACACGAAAGAAGGTTTTTAAATTCAAAGTCAAATAATAAATTACTCTTTTCTGGTGCAGGTCTCCAGACCTGTACATGTTCGTTACTTAAGCATTGGAGTTTCGCAGTTAGTGAATTTATTTATGGGGATAATAAAGTCGAAAACTCCGATGACACTGCACCTTATATGCCTACAAGAAAAAAAGAAAAAAACTAAATTTTATAAATAGTAGATTTATAAATGTTCTTAAAATAAAAACTAATGCTCTGTAGTTTCCTTCAAAGCTTCATTATGTTTTCTTTCATTTAAAACAAATTGTTATGAAACAAATTACTATTTGTATGATGTTACTGATGCTTTCAATAAATACCTTCTGTCAACAAACAACCCTTGCCCAACCAGTTGCGAAAAATAGTTATCTTTTAAAAAGTAAACACCAGGCTACTACCGCTTTAATATTGGCAGGAAGTGCACTTTTCCTGATTGTATCTGGGGCTGTTGCCTACAAATATGGTAATTCCGGTTTAATCTTAATGGGTGCTGGTTTGCTATCGGGGATAGCCAGCATTCCTTTTGTAATTTCATCAGTAGTAAATAGAAATAAAGCAAAACGGGCTAGTTTATCTTTAGGACTTGAAAGCAACTCCGTTCTTCTTTCTACACATATTGCTATCTTCCTTAAACCGGAAATAGTGCTGAAGCTTAATTTATAATATTTAAAATCCCAAGGTTCTGCTGTTATTATTTTCAAGCTAGATATCCCAGTTATTTAGTAACGTGGTCACGAAAAAAACTGACTCTTAATTTATTTTTATTGATAAATACTGGCAGACCCTTGGTTAATGTGTGTACCTAAGTAATTTTACACAAGTCTTTCTTTTTCTGGCGCAGGTTTCCAGACCTGTGCCTGTTCGTTATTTAAGCTGCTATTTTACAAAGTAGAATAAAATATTAATCCAGAAAAATAATGTTAAGTAACCCTTTTTCATTAGTTGTATAATAATCAATACCACTTACATAAATCCATTCCTGTGGCTCATAAACAAAGCCAACTTTCTGGCGCAGGTCTCCAGGCCTGTGCCTGTTCGTTACTTAAGCAGCTATTTACAAACTAGAATAAGAATATTAATCAAGAAAAATAATGTTAAGTAACCCTTTTTCATTAGTTGTATAATAATCAATACCACTTCCATAAATCCATTCCTGTGGCTCATAAACAAAGCAAACTTTCTGGCGCAGGTCTCCAGACCTGTGCCTGTTCGTTACTTAAGCAGCTATTTTACAAAGTAGAATAAGAATATTAATCAAGAAAAATAATGTCAAGTAACCCTTTTTCATTAGTTGTATAATAATCAATTCCACTTCCATAAAACCATTCCTGTGGCTCATAAACAAAGCCAGCCCTTACAGGATTTTCGTGTAGATAATCTTTACGCTGATTATAGATAAATGGATTATCCAAAAGAATTAGATGATTTTCATGCTGCCAAAATTGGAAGCGGTAATTGCTCTTATTTATTTGTCCATTTTTTTCAAATATATCAAGCATCCAATCTTTGCGGCTTTCTTGAACATTATTTATAATTGCATCTATAATTTTTATAGCAGTGAAACTTTTTATGTTTTTTATTACTAATCCCGGATCCTTGTCATTTATAAATGAACAAATCATGTGAAAATGATTTGGCATTATTATCCAGGAATGTATTTGCAAACCTTGATTTTTCTGACAAAATCTAAAACTGTCCACTAAGATATTCCTGTAAATATTTCTGGTAAAAACATCAACCCAATTTACTACTGTTCCTGTAACAAAATAAACAGCTTCTTTATCCGTAAACTTATACTTCGTACTCATGTTTGTAAGTTACTTATCATAGGTGTTTAGTGACGTAGAGGTACAGGTCAGGAGACCTGCGCCAGAAAGGCTTATTACTGTTCCCGTTATAAAATAAACAGCTTCTTTTTCTTTAAACTTGTATTTTGAACTCATATTATAAAGTTACTAATCCTGGGCATTCAGTAACGCAGTAGCACAGGTCGGGAGACCTGCGCCAGAAAGTTGTGAAAATGATTTGGCATTATTATCCAGGAATGTATTTGCAAACCTTGATTTTTCTGACAAAATCTAAAACTGTCCACTAAGATATTCCTGTAAATATTCCTGGTAAAAACATCAACCCAATTTACAACTGTTCCTGTAACAAAATAAACTGCTTCTTTATCCGTAAACTTATACTTCGTACTCATGTTTGTAAGTTACTTATCATAGGTGTTTAATTACGTAGAGGCACAGGTCAGGAGGCCTGCGCCAGAAAGGTATTCCTGTAAATATTCCTGGTAAAAACATCAACCCAATTTACTACTGTTCCTGTAACAAAATAAACAGCTTCTTTATCCGTAAACTTATACTTCGTACTCATGTTTGAAAGTTACTTATCATAGGTGTTTAGTGACGTAGCAGCACAGGTCAGGAGACCTGCGCCAGAAGGAATAAACAGCTTATTTTTCTTTAAACTTGTATTTTGAACTTATATTATAAAGTTAGTAATCCTGGGCATTCAGTGACGTAGCAGCACAGGTCAGGAGACCTGCGCCAGAAGGGGTTTATTTACAGCACTGAAACACCAGTAACTTTATGGAAGCAATAAAATTAAATAATTGGGGGTAATACCTTTGTGGCTTGTTATATTGTACTTTAGTTTTTAAACCGGCTTCAGTTATGGGGCTTAACATTATGAAATACCATTCCAGTTCTAAGCCTTAACGTTGTGTGTTATGAAAAAATACTCAAATGAAAATAACAATTCAATACCATTTGTAAAAATAAAGTATACCATGAAAAAAAGTTTACTGCTTCTTTTTATTATCACAATTTCACTTAAGTTATCAGCGCAAAAGTTTTATTTTCCGCCTGCTTATTACACCGACAGTATTGCCTTAGAAAAAAATATACCTGTTTTAGCCAGCCAAGTTATAATGGCTTATAAAGAGGAAAATAAATTATCCTATTATGATAACCTTTCTCGTTACCAGATAGTAGCTAAGCAATACCAGCAAGCCATCCAAACGATAAACTTATATCGAGCTGTTTTAAATGAAAGCGGTGGAAGCGATACCTTGACCGCTAAAGGAATTGCTTTTCAATTTGAAACATATGCATCAGCAAAAATATTGCAGCAGGATAAAAGTTCTTCTTTTATTGAAATTTATAAAAATAATTTTGACAATTACTATCTTGATTTATCGCAGAGCGCAAAGGATATAACACCAAACATGTTAACGTATAATGTAAGTCAAGGCAAATATCTGTTTTATGGATTATTAAGGAAGCTGGCAAACTCAGACAGTATCTCGTTGAACGATGCCCGGGCACTTTGCAGAAGTTACAATTCTTACAATATTTACCGCCAGATATTCCCTTTTTTACAAACCTATTTTGCAGCGCAGGATCAAAAAGAATTTATTATCCAGGATAGCGTATTGATAACAATGCGGGACGGTGTAAAATTAGCTGCCGTTATTGTAAGAAGTAGAAAAGCTACAATTCCGCAGCCTGTCGTGATGATGAGCAATATTTATTATTCCCCTTATGAAGTTGCGAAGGGGAAATTTGTTGTACATAAAGGCTTTGCGTTTGTAATGCTCAATACACGGGGTAAATATCTTTCTGATGCAGCAATCGAACCATTTGAACATGATGCCAATGATGCTTATGATGCCATAGACTGGATTAGCCGGCAATCCTGGTGTAACGGCAAAATAGGAATGTATGGCGGAAGTTATTTAGGGTTCACCCAATGGGCCGCTGTAAAAAACTTGCATCCTGCTCTTAAAACAATTGTGCCGCAGGTGGCTGTGGCTGCAGGTATAGATTATCCTATGCATAACGGCGTTTTTATGAGCTATATGCTTCGCTGGATACATTATGTAGCCAATAACAAGCTAACCGATCGAGCAGATGAATCAGAATTTAATGATACCAAAAAATGGAATGCAACTTTTATAAAATGGTATACAGCAGGAAATTCTTTTCGTTCATTAGACACCGTTGAAGGCAGACCAAACTTTATCTTTCAACGATGGCTACAGCATCCCGCATACGATAGTTATTGGAAAAGCATGACGCCGCAAAAAGAAGAGTTTGCAAAAATTAATATCCCCGTCTTAACAATAACAGGATATTTTGATGATGACCAGCGGGGTGCCTTTTATTATTTTAACCGGCATCATCTTTATAATAAAAATGCTGATCATTATTTGGTTATCGGACCCTGGAATCACGGTGGTGCACAAAGCCATGGATACTCAACAGCGGGTTATACGCTGGATGCCGCAGGAAATATCAGTATTGATGACATTGTTTTTCAATGGTTCAATTATATTTTAAAAGACAGCAGTAAGCCCGCCATTTTAAAGGATAAAATTAATTATGAGGTAATGGGGACAAATCAATGGAAACATGTACCCACATTAGCTAAACTTAATAATGATACACTTATATTTTACTTAAGTAATACTGCTGTTGAAAATAAATACTATCAGTTACAAACCAAACAGCCTGCGGTAAAATACAGCATTGATCAAAACATAAATTTCATGGATAGAAGTGATTCCATGGACATGAATGATGTGAGAAATTCTGATGATTATCCCATTTTGGATAGCACAATTGATACAAGAAATTATTTGAAGTTTATAAGTGCTCCGCTTGCAAAGCCGATAGAAATAACAGGTTCCTTCGCAGGCGAAATAATTACATCCATAAATAAAAAAGATGTTGATATTAATGTGCAGTTGTATGAGCTTCAGCCTGATGGTAAATATTTTCAGCTAAGCAGTTACATTACAAGAGCCAGCTATACAAAAGATAAAAGCAAAAGACAATTACTGCAACCCTTCAAAGAAGAAAATATCCCTATAAATAACAGTTTTTTTGTAAGCAAAAAGCTTAGTGCCGGAAGTAGAATAATAGTGCTTGCAGGCATAAATAAAAACAGGGATTGGGAAGTTAATTATGGAACGGGCAAAAATGTAAGTGATGAAAATATAAATGATGGAAAAGTTCCGTTAGAAATAAAATGGTTTAATAACAGCGTTATAAAAATTCCGGTTTGGAAATACTAACGGAAAAAAATAACTGATAAAAAAAATTAGAACAAAGCCAAACGAAAGGCTGTAAAGAAACAATTTTACAAAATAAACAAAATGTTTATAACGTGGAATGAATAATTGTTTTTGTCAGCCCTCCGTCAGAGAATATGCATTCTGAGCTGGGTATGAGATTTATGCCTATTCTTTGCCTTGCAGTCGTTCCATTACTGATTGTTTATACAGTCGCCCGATTGGAATTTGACATTGGCCTATTTGCACAGCCAATCCATTAAAGCCAGAAATTTTGCTGAAGGAAACAATATAGGACCGGTGCACCCGGATAAACTTATGATCGGACAAAATATTTTCAATTACACTAATGGCACGTTTTACCAGAAAATGTCTGCCTCCTGTAAGAAAAATCTTTACATAATCTTTCCAGCTTTCGATATACTCAATTTCATTCACAAAAACTTTTTTCATATCCCTGTCCACTTTCAGGTAAATAAAAGAGGCCGGGTCAGGTGCTACATTTATTGTTGTTACAGCCAATTCATGGCCCATCATCCGGTTTAATTTGGTGATGGCTTTGAAAAAACGTTCAAAAGAAACAGGCTTAACCAAATAATCCACTGCGTCCAGTTCAAAACCATCAATTGCATATTCCCTGTAAGCCGTAACAAAAATTACTTTGGGCGGATGGGAAAGATTTTTTAAAAATTCAGTACCGATGATGCGGGGCATTTTAATATCCAGAAAAATAACATCAACTGTTTTGTGCCGCAATACGCCTAATGCTTCAATCGCATTTCTGCACTGGCCCACAATTTCCATGTCATTAAGGGAAGAAATATATTTCGTCAGCACTTTCAATGCGGGCGGCTCATCATCTATAAGCAGGCAACGAAGTTTCATGCGGTGATAGTTTGAGCAGTTACAAATTTGAGATGTTGCATTTTATAGTCAGTTATGCTGCCGCTCAATTTAACCATCAATGAAACTGCAAAGAAATCTCCCTCATCATTTATCTTCAGTTCATGTTCTCCAGGATATA
>JBDSEE010000109.1:0-3426 GCA_039920245.1 Ferruginibacter sp. | reverse complement strand
GTTGATCAGGAAGTAGTTATTATAAAAGCTACAGGCAATAAATTAAAAAGAATACTTAACACGGCAATTGCCAATCGCAGCATGCATAATCCGGATAATTACGATTGGTATCAATGCAATGTGTACTATAAGATGCACATGGATATACAGGATTCTTCTGTTACAAAAGATACAGCCAGTAAAAAAGATTCAGTACAGCAAGCCCTGCAGGATACATATATTATGCTCGCTGAAACATACAGTAAACGTACCTGGCAGAAACCTGCAAGCCTTCAGGAAGAAATAATTGCATCCCGTATGTCAGGTTTTAGTAAGCCAATTATATCAGGGCTCATTACAGATTTGCTGCCTTTTCATGTATATGATGATTTCATAAATCTTAACGGGAAAGATTTTTATAATCCTTTAAGCAAAGGGTTATACAAGCGGTTTCACTTTAAATTAATTGAAGAGATAGTGCAGCAGGCCGATACTATTTGGGTCATTAACTTTCAGCCAAAAACAGATCCTGCAGAACTTGCCGGCACAGTTTACATTACTTCAGATGGATTTGCCATAACACATATAATTGCACATAGCCTTGATGTTGCCAGCAAAAAAGATTTAGGGATAGAACAGCAGTACACAAAATACGGAAGCCGGTGGTTTCCGCAGCAGTTGAACTATAATTTGCAATGGCAGATAGGTAAAGAAGATTCTGTTAGCGTAAGCATAAACGGGGTATCATTAATTGATTCCGTCAGCTTTATAAACAACAATTTTAAATTTGATAAAGCACATACGATAAAGCTATCAGCTACAGCAGAAGAGAGAAGAGACAGTGTATGGATGAAACTTAGACCCATAGCGCTTGATGAAAAAGAAAGGAAAACATACCATGTTTTGGACAGCATATTAAAAAAAGCAAAAATAGAAAAGCTTGTATATTATGGAACCAAATTAGCGGAAGGAAAATTTCCTGCAGGCAAATTTGATATTAATCTCAGCAGGTTATACAGTTATAATGTTTTTGAAAACAACAGGATGGGATGGGGCATGCAAACAAATGAAAAAATTTCAAAAACATTTTCAATAGGTGGGTGGGCAGGATATGGAACAATGGACAAACAATGGAAATATGGTGCTTTTGCTGAATTGTTTGTTGACAGGTATAAGGAGTTTGTGTTTAGAGCTTCATACTATAAAGATCTTCGGGATCCGGGCAGGTTACAAATACATAATGACATTGATAATAATGCAATCCGCATGTTTTTAATAAGCAGGGCAGATAAAGTGGAAGGATGGAATGTATCAGCCATAAAAAAGTTTGGCTATTTAAATGTAGAAACTACAGTTGGCAGGGAAGACGTACAACCGCAATACAATTATGCTTTTACTTCTGGTAATAAACTGTTTAGATCCTTTTCTATAATTGAAGCCTCTGTAAATCTGCGTTATGCTTTTGGCGAAACATCGGCACCTTTTTTAGGTAAATATTATAGTAACGATACAAAATATCCTGTTATATATGGCCGAATGATCAGGGGGAAAATAACCAATGCCAACATAAATTATACGCAGGCAATAGGGGCAATTACTTTTACTAAAAATATAAACAGGATCGGCAAAGAAAGATTTTTGTTATCAGGTGGAATTTCCTTGAACAGGCAATCACTTCCAATAAGTAAATTATTTGCAGGTAACGGTTTTTTGGCTGAAGGCAGTTTTATTTATGCTTTTGGCGTAATGGAAACGATGTTGCCTTATCAGTTTTATGCTGACAGGTTTATTAATTTTTATTGGCTCCATCAGTTTAATCAACCACTTTTTCGTACAATAATAAATAGCGATCTGTCGGTTACGCCAAAACCGGCAATAGCTTATAATTTTTTATATGGAACACTTTTAAATTCATCAGTTCACCAGGGGATTATTTTTTCTGTTCCTGGTAAAGGCTACCACGAAATTGGATTTATATTAAATAGCCTTTTACGTTTTAAGCTGTTTGGATTATTTTATGCAGGATTAAATGCCGGGTACTTTCATAATATTCCGCATGCAAACAATTATCCTGGTCAGGGTCGTTTTATTTACGGAATAGGTTTCGAATTATAGCAACAAAGCAACCATGATAAAGCACCCAGCAAGCAGGGAGTTTACCCTGAGCTTGTCGAAATCGTGGTTACTTTGTATCCTTGGTTTCTTTGTGTGAAACTTTCTTCTGAGTTATTGCGGGAACGAAATAATCTCACTCATCATTTGTTCCTCAGCTGGTTCACACGACATCAAAACCCACATCAGGCATTAAAGGATTAAGGCTGCGACTGAATTTTCGTGGTTACTTTGTATTCTTGGTTTCTTTGTGTGAAACTTTCTTCTGAGTCATTGCCAGGCACGAAGCAATCTCACTCATCATTTGTTCCTCAGCTGGTTCACACGATCATCAAAACCTACAGCAGGCATTAAAGGATTAAGGCAGCGACTGAATTTTCGTGGTTACTTTGTATTCTTGGTTTCTTTGTGTGAAACTTTCTTTTCAGTCATTGCCAGGCACGAAGCAATCACACTCATCATTTGTTCCTCAGCTGGTTCACACGATCATCAAAACCCACAGCAGGGATTAAAGGATTAAGGCTGCGACTGAATTTAAAAAAAGGCAATTATTCAACACAAAACACTTAACACACAACACAATCTTTCTATTCTCCCACACTCACCCCTACCACCTTCATCCCATAATGCCTCGCATTAATTGCATATTCATTCCCTTCAAGGCAACTAACTTTAAGCAGCACCAGCCATGGCTCTTTTTTTACGGGCAGGTCAAGGCTAAGCACACAGGTCTCATCTTCCTTACTTTTAATAGCATATAGTTTAGATTCAACATCATTTACCCTCAGGCTTTTCTCTTTCATAGGGTCACCCCAAAGAATTATAGCATCAAAAAAATAATCAGTGGCTATACTGTTTTTCAACTCTATATTCCTGCCGGTTAAATCTATGGTTATAACTACTTGTTCTTTCTCCAGGTCAACACGGTAAGGTGATTTTAATAATGCGCTCAGTGGTTTGTAAGGTTGTATCTCTATATCCGGCATGTACTTATAATCTACATCTTCAGTTTCATTAAGACGTTTAATGAGTCTGCCGGACATCGTCATGCGTACATTGTGCAGTTGCAGTCCCCTTGTCCATTCATTCAGTTTAGCAAGGATTCTGTCCGCAGCTGCCAGGGCCGGTTTCTTATTCTTCGCATTATGTTTAAGCACATGATTTACCGCTGTGCCCTTGCTTCTTTTTTTCCTGCGGTACCATCCTGCTGCAGAATGCACATCCTCGTATATGTTGATATCCGGGTTTTTACCCAGCATCCATTTATCCTTTACATAAGCCATAGTAAAGCGTTTAGCTAGGGCTAATGTACAATTTTCCCCTTGATTTCAAAAA
>JBDSEE010000108.1:0-9643 GCA_039920245.1 Ferruginibacter sp. | reverse complement strand
AGAAATTTAAAAGGTTTAAAAAGTTTAAGAGTTTCTTCTTTATTACTTTTCAACTTTATATACTTTTTACTTACCTACTTTCCATTACCCCTCTTCCAGTTCGCCTTCCCACTTGCTTATTACAGCTGTGGCTACGCTATTGCCTACCACGTTAGTTGCGCTGCGGCCCATATCCAGCAAGGGATCTATACCAAGTAATAAGGCCAGCCCGGCTTCGGGAATATTAAAACTTGCCAATGTTCCGGCAATTACCACCAGGCTTGCCCTGGGCACACCTGCTATGCCTTTGCTGGTAAGCATCAATACAAGGAGCATACTGATCTGTGTCGCTACGTCCAAGTGTATTCCATAACTCTGGGCGATAAACAGGGCTGCAAACGTCATGTACATCATACTTCCGTCCAGGTTAAAAGAATATCCAAGCGGCAGCACAAAACTCACAATCTTGTCCTTGCATCCAAAACGTTCCAGTTCCATCATAGTTTTAGGATACGCCGCTTCGCTACTGGCTGTGCTGAAAGCCAACAATATTGGTTCTTTGATACGCTTTATTAATTTGAATATCCGTTTTTTTAAGAACAAGCTTCCCGCTAGTATGAGTAAGATCCACAGTAGCAGCAAGCCAAAATAAAACTCACTTATAAAGATTGAATACGTTTTTAAAATCCCCAGTCCCTGCTTTGCAATGATTGCAGACATAGCGCCAAATACAGCAAAAGGTGCAAACTTCATTACATATCCTGTCACTTTTAGTATAATATGAGATATCGCATCTAATGCCTTGATAACCGGGCTTGCTATCTCACCTAATGCTGCAGCGCCCACACCAAAAAACAAGGCAAAAACAACTATTTGAAGTATTTCGTTTTTAGCCATTGCATCTATTACACTGGCAGGAAAGACATGGTAGAAAAAATCTTTAATGCTAAGGGCTGCTTTATCAATTCCCAGATCTTCCTTATCCGGTAGGGCCAAATGCATAGCATGCCCTGGCTGAAAAATGTTTACCAGCAACATGCCCAGGAATAAACTCATCAGCGAAGCAGAAATAAACCATAGCAATGTTTTTCCCCCTATACGCCCTACGGAACTAATATCTCCAAGCCTGGCTACACCTACAACAAGTGTAGTAAACACAAGCGGCGCTACAATCATTTTAATAAGCCGGAGAAAGATATCAGCTAGTAAACTAAACCATTCAAGTTTTTTATCTCTTGCTTTAATGCTCTCATTTTTCTGGATACTAACAAGGCTATTTTCTTTTACCAGGTTTTTATATGCAGGTTTACTCGTGTCTGATATGGCAACTAACTGTTGATCTAGGTTTGAAATACTATCAGACAATATTTTTATCTCAGCATATTTGCCCGAACTGGAATTATCCAGCAAGCTTTTTTCGATTGCGGTCTTTTTATCCGCAAGTTGTTTTTTAGTTATAAGGATAATGCTGTAACTGCTATCATTGTAGCCCTGGTAATCCTTCATTTGATTATGAAGTTGCTCTTTGTAAGTTTCAGCATTAGCTATACGTTGGTTCTCATTACCTACATAGTTTTTGTTAAGTGCAAAACCTGTAATTATACCCAGAACCAGGCCTATTCCTATATATAAAGTAAGTTTGCTGCGTTTTGAAGGTTGATGGTGCATAAGTCTTAATTAGTGTTGCAATATAAGGCTTATAGTTTTTTATGAGAAAGAGGAAGACTTATAGATCTAGGTCAACGCTTTGATATCCCTTTCATTGAAGAGAAAAACCTTTTAAACAGGTGTGTTTTTACAACATAATTCCCTAACTTTGCAGCCCGAAAAATAAAATGTTTTTTCGGAACATTTCCCACACGGCTCCATAAGTTTCCCGCCCTTGCGGGAGCGCCAGCAGGGAGTAACTAATTAAGTTATTTATAATGCCAAAGGTTAAAACCAACAGTAGCGCCAAGAAGCGCTTCAAAGTTACCGGTTCAGGTAAAATCACTTTTCAGAAAGCTTTTAAACGTCACATTCTAACCAAGAAATCAACAAAACGCAAGCGTAACATGCGCCTTGATGGAACAGTTAGCGACGCAAATCTTCATTTTGTAAAAAGACTATTAGGGATGAAATAATCCTTTAACTGGAGCACTAAATGCTTCGTGATTTTAACTATCAACTTTTAACTATCAACTAATTTATTATGCCACGTTCAGTAAATGCAGTAGCCAGCAGGGCCCGCCGCAAAAGAATTTTAAAAGCTGCCAAAGGATATTATGGCAAGCGCAAAAATGTTTATACCGTTGCCAAAAACGTAATGGAAAAAGGCTTAACCTACAGTTATGTGGGTCGTAAGCTTAAAAAGCGTGAATACCGCACATTGTGGATCGCACGTATCAATGCTGCTGTAAGAGAAGAAGGAATGACTTACAGCGATTTCATTCATAGGCTTTCAGAAAAAAAGATCGACCTGAATCGTAAGGTACTTGCTGACCTTGCCATGAATGAGCCCGAGACTTTTAAGATACTGGTAAACTCAGTAAAATAATTTGTATAAACGCTTAGCATATTATAACCGTTCCGATAAAACCGGAACGGTTTTTTATTGATTACCGGTGCTAAAAACTACATTTGTAAAAATTATTAATTCATTGACTCAAAACCAGCAGCCCCTTAAAAAAAATGAATAATACCTACAGAGACCTGGTACAACAAACCTTCACTTTTCCCCAGGAAGATTTTCAATTAAAAAATGATTACCTGCAGTATAACGGAGTAGATGTAAAAGCCCTGATAGATAAGTATGGCACCCCCATGAAACTCACCTATCTTCCTAAAATAGGGATGCAAATAAACAAAGCAAAGCAAATGTTTGCAACCGCTTTTAAAAAGCATAAGTATGAAGGCCAATACAATTATTGTTATTGTACCAAGAGTTCACATTTTAGTTTTGTGGTTGAGGAAGCATTGAAGCATGAGATACACCTGGAAACATCTTATGCGTATGACATAGAGATCATAAAAAAATTATACGCTAAAAGAAAGATCACTAAAGACACCTATATAATTTGTAATGGTTTTAAACAAAAGCCTTACACCAACAGGATTGCAAACCTTCTAAACACTGGCTTTAAAAATGTTATCCCGGTATTAGATAATACCGATGAACTTAGGGCATACATAAAATCGGTTAAAGTGCCTTTCAACCTTGGGATAAGGGTAGCTACAGAAGAAGAACCATCGTTCCCGTTCTATACTTCGAGGCTTGGTATAAGGGCAAAAGATATACTGGAATTTTATGTTGATAAAATAGAAGGGAATGAACACAGGTTCCAGTTAAAGATGCTGCATTTATTTTTGAATAAAGGGATAAAAGACGATATATATTACTGGAGTGAATTGAATAAAGTGATTAACCTTTATTGTCAATTGAAAAAGATATGCCCGGAGCTTGATTCAATAAATATTGGCGGTGGATTTCCAATAAAACATTCATTAGGTTTTGATTATGATTACCAGTTCATGATCAATGAAATTGTACGCAACATTAAAGTGGCGTGCAAAAAAACTAAGGTTCCGATGCCGAATATCTTCACAGAATTCGGAAGCTTTACAGTAGGAGAAAGCATGGGTCATATCTACAGCGTGATAGGCGAGAAGATGCAGAATGACCGGGAAACCTGGTACATGATCGATTCATCATTTATTACTACCCTACCTGATACATGGGGTATCGGTGAGAAGTTTTTAATGCTTCCCATAAATAAATGGGATGAGGAATATCAAAGGGTAGTCTTAGGTGGCATTACATGCGACAGTCATGATTACTATGATAGTGAAGAACATATTAATGAAGTTTTCTTGCCTAAAGTAACAGCAACCGGTGAGCCATTATATCTTGGTTTTTTTCATACGGGTGCATACCAGGACCAGATAAGTGGTTATGGGGGAATAAAGCATTGTCTTATTCCATCGCCGAAACATATTATCGTGGGGCATGATAAAAATGGGAAACTGGTTGATTGGGTTTATGCAAAAGAACAAACTGCACAAAGCATGCTTTAAATATTAGGATATAAATAAAAAGCCCGTCGAAGATCAACGGGCTTTTATGATTCAGAATGCAAAGTATATCATAGGAATAGCAATTCGGCTTTTCTATCTTGATTTGAATGATCTTATAGTAGGATTATGAATTTCTCATGATATCGCTAAAATCTCTCCATCTTTTCTTAAAGAAAAACTAATTACAAATTATAGATATACTATCACCTTGTCAATAAAAAGCTATGCTTAAACTAATCACTTGTCTATCACTACTGTTCGCAGCAAACAAAGCTCAGGCGCAAACCGCTGAAGACTCTGTAAAAAAAGTTGTAAATAATTTATTTACCGCCATGATAACATCCGACAGTACATTATTGAAAACCTGTTTTGCTGATGGTGCTATATTACAAACAATCAGTAAAAAGGCCGGAGTGGAAATAAAATCCGAACCGCTCTCTGAATTTGTATCATTAGTGGGCACACAAGCGAAAGGCTCGCTTGATGAAAGAATTCAATTTGACGTAATAAGAATTGATGATGACCTGGCAATAGCCTGGACGCCATATTCATTTTATTACAAATCAGTTTTTAGTCATTGCGGTGTAAACTCATTTCAATTGGTGAGAATTGGTGGTGCCTGGAAAATTCAATACCTGGTAGATACACGTCGCAAAAATGATTGCAAATAAAAACCTCCCTGTAGAAACAGGGAGGAGTACCTTTTTTAAGGTAACCAACTGTATGTAATCTACGCTTATAAAATATTAATTTCTTTTGCGCCTGCTTTTGTTATTTCTTTCTTAGGTAATACCAATCTTAAAATTCCGTTTTCATATGTTGCGCTTATGTTCTCAGTTTCAATTTTTTCATCTATTGTGAAACTGCGCTTGAAAGTCTTGTAACTGAATTCCCTGCGAACAACTTTATCGCCTTCGGTTACATTCTCAACTTTTTTTTCTGTGCTGATGGTAAGCAGATTTTCTTCCAGCTTGATATTAAAATCAGCTTTCTCAAAGCCAGGTGAGGCAAGCTCCAGGAGGTATTTATCATTTTTATCTACAATATTTACGGGTGGAAAATGCAGTACATCTTCCCTGAAAGTCTTACTTACAGTTGATGGAAATTCATTAAAAAAATCTTTCATCATACCATCTAGTTGTTTGCTTAATGGGTTGTTTACTTTTACGAGTGTCATGGTTATAATTTTTAAAAATGTTTGTGTAATATTTATTTGCAATGAGTTGTTCAAATTGTATTCCATTGAAATTTCCCGGACAAAATGTAAAAATTAGAAAAATTTTTCGGACTATCTGTCAAGATCGCAAGGAATGTAAAGCCATAATGGCCGGAACATCGTTGATACAGCGCTGTCATTTGATCATATTTATTCGCAGCCTTGTGGATAAATGGCCATAAAGAAAACTGGTAGCATTCTATTATATTCGCACGCTGAAACCAGTTGTTTTTTATCTCCATTCAGTTGTTGTTTTTTGATCATAAAAGATATATTGTACAAGGGTGCAATCCGATAAAGATCGGGACAGGCAGCCATTGAAGTTGATAAATGCAAATAAAGCTGGTTAAAAATAGAAAGATAGATGGCAGAAAAAGATTTATTTAATTATACGGAAGAAAATATCCGGAGCCTTGACTGGCAGGAACATATACGCCTGCGCCCCGGAATGTACATAGGAAAATTGGGTGACGGTAGTAGTCCCGATGATGGTATTTATGTATTGCTAAAAGAAGTGATTGATAATTGTATTGATGAACATACAATGGGTTATGGCAAGCATGTGGATGTAAAGATTGAGGGTAAAACAATTACCGTGAGGGATTATGGCCGTGGTATACCATTGGGCAAAGTGGTAGATGTGGTAAGTAAAATGAATACCGGCGCCAAGTATGATAGCAAAGCGTTTCAAAAAAGTGTGGGGTTGAATGGTGTTGGTTCAAAGGCAGTGAATGCACTTAGTCATTATTTTAAAGTAACAGCTTACCGGGAAGGCAAAGAAAAAACCGCTGAATTTGAAAGGGGGATTTTAACGAAGGAATATAAAGAGACTGCGACTAAAGAAGAGAATGGAACTTTTGTAACTTTTATACCTGATGAAACTGTTTTCAAGAATTTTCATTTTGTACAGGAATACTTAGACAACCAGTTTTGGAATTACTGTTACCTGAATGCAGGGTTGGTGATGAACCTGAATAACAAAAGGTACGTGAGCAAAAATGGCTTGCTGGATCTGCTACAACGAAAGACGAATGAGGATGAAATTAGATATCCCATTATACACCTTAAAGGCGAAGACATTGAAATGGCTCTTACGCACGAAAGCAGCTACGGCGAAGAGTATTACAGCTTTGTAAACGGACAGTTCACCACACAAGGTGGAACACACCTGGCAGCTTTCAGGGAAGGTTTTGTAAAAACTATCCGTGATTTTTATAAGAAGGATTATGATGCTGCTGATATAAGGGGTAGTATTTGTGCCGCAATTTCAGTGCGTGTGCAGGAGCCCGTGTTTGAAAGCCAGACCAAAACCAAACTGGGTTCTCAAACGGTGTATGAAGGCGGTCCAAGCATGAAAAATTTTATTGCTGATTTTTTGGGGAAGGAACTGGATAATTTTCTACATAAGAATGCGGCAACGGCTGATGCACTTAAACGCCGCATAGAACAAAATGAAAGGGAGCGTAAGGAATTGGCTGGTATAAAAAAACTGGCAAATGAACGGGCGAAGAAAGCAAACCTTCATAATAAAAAATTGCGTGATTGCAAATATCATTACAATGACGAACCTACCGGAAAGGATAAAGACCTCATTATAGAAAAACAAAAAGAGAGCAGCATTTTTATAACAGAAGGAGATAGTGCAAGCGGTTCCATCACGAAGGCACGCAGTGTAAATACACAAGCCGTTTTTAGCCTTAGAGGGAAACCACTGAATTGTTATGGGCTTACAAAAAAGATTGTGTATGAAAATGAAGAGTTCAATTTATTGCAACATGCATTGAACATTGAAGAAGGCTATGAAGGGTTGCGCTACAATAATATTGTGATTGCTACAGATGCCGATGTAGATGGTATGCATATAAGATTGTTGCTGATGACATTCTTCCTGCAATTTTTTCCGGACCTGGTGAAGAATGGCCATGTGTATGTATTGGAAACCCCTTTGTTTCGTGTGCGGAATAAGCAGGAAACTATTTACTGTTATGATGAAAAAGAAAAGCAGGCTGCCATGAAAAAGTTGGGTGTAAAACCCGAGATAACAAGGTTTAAAGGTCTTGGTGAAATAAGCCCTGATGAATTTGCCCGCTTCATAAATGCAGATATAAAACTACAACCTGTAATCACTGAGCAGGGCGAACATATCCAAAACCTACTGGAATATTATATGGGTAAGAACACGCCACAGCGTCAGGAATTTATAATTGAAAACCTGAAGGTGGAACTGGATGTAGTGGATGGAGAGATTTAATTCGGGTAATTGATTTCACTTGATATGCTAGAGTTTCATACAGACCATAAAAGATATTTTGACATTCAACTGGAGAATGCCAGGCAATGGATAATACCTTTTGTGGAAACAGCAAAACCCATCGGAGCCGGCATGCAGATGCTTGAAATTGGCTGTGGGCAAGGTTCTCTGCTTCGGGCATTCAGTGAAAAAGGTTGTATATGCACTGGGGTAGAAATGTTTCCTTTATGGCTGGAGAAAGCAAATGAAATGCTGCAACCTGAAATTGCACAGGGTAAGGTCAGGATCATCAGCAGTAATATTTATGATGTGGATGCTGAAAAAGATCTCGGAACTGCATTCGATATTATTGTTTTGAAAGATGTTATTGAGCATATTCATGACCAGGAAAAACTGATCGGATGGATGAAGGGCTTTTTAAAACCAGCGGGAATTATCTTCTTTGCATTTCCACCCTGGTATATGCCTTATGGCGGACACCAGCAGGTGCTTAAAGGATGGCTTGCAAAAATGCCCTGGTGGCACTTACTGCCATGGCCCATTTTTAAAGGCATGATGAAAATAACTAAGCAGTATAACGAAGACCTGGTTGAAGTGAAGCAGACGGGGATATCTATAGAACGATTTAAAAGAATAGTGAAGCATACCGGGTATGAAATTTTAAAGGAAAAGCATTGGCTAATTAACCCGGTCTATCAATATAAATTTGGGTGGAAGCCAAAAGAACAAATTAGTCTGATAAAAAGCATTCCCTTTGTAAGGAATTTTTTTACTACAGCAGTATTTTTTATAATAGCAAAAGAAAATTAATGATCCATATTGTATTTAATGAAGCGGACGTAACCGTATTACAAAAAGCAATTGAACTTGACGAAAGTCTTTCGGGGCAGGTTATCCAAATAAAAGATGATTATGCAGTGGGACCTTTGCAAAATCTTTACCAGGGCGAAGGCAAAAACATTCGTAAAATCTGGTGGAAAGAAGTATTGGCCGGAGGGGACTACGAAGGGAAAACGGATGATGAAAGTATTGATGATTACAAAACCGCTGCTGACCTCGTTGGCAACATGCGAAGAAATGAAGATGAGCAAATATGGATATGGGCTGCGCAGAATAAACATGATGTAAGTGGTTACTATTGGTTACTGCATTACATGAAAGAATTCCAGGGCAGGGTTTTTATTTTATATCTCAACAATCTTCCATTCTTTAATGATAAGGGGGCTATTTTTTACCCGCAATGGTTGCATGAGATACCTGCAAAAGAATTTTTGAAAGCGAAAAAACTTGCCCGGGAAATAACGCCGGGAGAATTTGAAATAGATCCGGATGAGTGGATAAAGCTAAGCAACGAAGATAAAGGCGTTAGGTTACTGGAAGGTGGAAAAAAACTTGTGCAGGAAGATTATTATTATTATGATTCTGAGCTGAAGAAATTTGTAACTGCTGACTGGCAAAAAGCATTTAAAATAATTCATCAATGTTTGAATAAAGCAAAAGAAACTACTGGCGATGCTTATTTATTGTGGAGATTGAAACAAATGATAACAGCGAATATTTTTGATGTACAAGGAACTGTTGGTAATATGAAAGAATTTGAAGTGAAGTTGAAGGGATAAAATTTAGTGAGCTTAGAAGTTTAGTAAAAAGTAATGGCAAAAAAAATAAAAGAAGAATATACACACAGCGACACAGGTGTGAGCGGGCAATACAAGACATGGTTCCTGGATTATGCCAGCTATGTTATTTTGGAGCGTGCTGTGCCTGCAATAGAAGATGGTTTGAAGCCTGTGCAAAGGCGTATCCTGCATGCCATGAAGGAAATGGACGATGGTAGGTTCAATAAAGTTGCTAACATCATCGGGCAAAGTATGCAGTACCATCCGCATGGTGATGCAAGTATTGGCGATGCGATAGTAAACCTTGGACAAAAAGATTTGCTGATAGAAACACAAGGCAACTGGGGCGATGTACGCACCGGTGATGATGCTGCTGCGCCAAGATATATTGAAGCCAGGCTTAGCAAATTTGCATTGGATGTTTTGTTCAATGCGAAAACAACCAATTGGCAATTAAGTTATGACGGGCGCAAAAATGAACCCGTTACCCTGCCGGCAAAATTTCCTTTATTGCTTACACAAGGA
>JBDSEE010000107.1:0-17470 GCA_039920245.1 Ferruginibacter sp. | reverse complement strand
CTATCGGTGTCTGGCAAAATATCTTTAATATCCATAACAAACCTGGTTGGATTTGCTGCCACCATGTTGTATAAAAAATTACCGGCTTTATAATAAACATTCTTATCGGCTGGAAATTTATCAACCCACCTTGCATAAAAAGCATTCATTTCTTTAGCAGCAGTAGAGTGATCATTAAAACTAAATTGATTTAATACCGCTTCTGCATCTGCATATCGTCCCATGCTTTCAAATAATCCCCATAGCTTCTGGTAGCCTCCTGCAAATGAGGGATCACTGCTAATGATCTCTCTATACATTTTTTCAGCTTCTGTAAAATGATTCCATCTTTCATACACTGATGCAAGCAAATAACCATCCTCTATTTTTCTATAATTAGCATAAAAATTCACGGCCCTGATGCAATTATTGGAAGGCGAAGACAATGATTTCTCAGCAAACTTTTTATAATAGGCATCAAAGCTCGCACTATCTGCATAATTTCTTTTTGCTTTCTCAAACATAACGGCAGCCTCCTGCCAGCGCTGCTGGTTGTAAAGAACTTTGCCCAGGTAATGCCAGGCCAATGGATTTTCTTTATCAAGCATGAGGGTTTTCCTGAACTGTACTTCCGCAGTGGAACTATCGTTATGCATGTATGCCTGCATTCCCAGCGCAAAATTTCCCAGCACATCATTATCTTTTACATCGGCTTTATTTACGGGACAAAAAAATGGTGGAAGTACACTGATACTCTCATCCATTGGTTTAGGAAATTTCATATGCTTCGGAAAAAAAAACCCTTTCTTCCTGAGATCTGATTCATAAAAAAAAGAATCAGCCAGTGCATAATCTGTTGTGGCCATGTATTCATACGCAAGTCTTTCAAACGGCAGGTAGTGCCTTGAATTCATTTTTATACTCCTCCTGAAATATTCTTCTCCAAGCAAAAGATTATTTTGTCGTTCATGTAAGAGCGCAAGATTTATATAACTGCCCTGGTACTTCGGCTGCAGGTCAATCGCTTTTTTTACAGCCTCCATTGACTTTTCATATTCTTTTTTTTGCAGGTAAATACCCGCAAGGTTATTCCAGGGAATGGCCCAGGTTGGTGATATCTGTGTCGCCCTTAAGTAAAATTTTTCTGCTTTTATCAAATCATTTTTCAGGTTGTATAAAAGCCCCAGTTCATTTTGAATATAGGCAGCATTTTCTTCCAGAGCATATGCTCGTTGCATATATTTCATTGCGCTATCTATTAAACCGGAAGGATCTTTTACTGTAGGTATTTTTAATATTGCTGCCACAGCCGTAAAATAATAGAACTTTATTTTAAGGATATTTTCCAGGTTGCTTCCCGGCTGAACAAGCTTTAATGCCACTGCAAACATTTTTGGATATTCATCGTAACCACTGTTGTAAACATTATAATATCTTCTTCGCTCCAGTTCTGCTTCGTCCCCATCAATATATTGATTGATAACAGACTGCCCCCTGTCACTGAGGATTACGACAAGCTTATTCTTAAATCTTTTTAATGCTTCAGGATTGCTTTGCAGGCTAATCTTTATTTCATTCACTTTTTCAGCCGTAATAAATTCTTTATAATTGTTTGGCAATTGGGAAAGAAAAGCAAGAGGAATTTCATCTTCACTGAAAGCATTCAAAGAATCAAAATCATATATCTCTTCAATTTTTTGCGACTCAAATACATCAAATAAATATGCTTGTGCCGGCTTAGCAAGTGGTTTTAATAATACAGTTTGCTGAGTGGATGGAGAAGACAGTGTTACTACCGGCGCAGGCACTTGCATGTCCTGTTGTTTATCTACAAAAGCTATAGGAAAATTTATATTACCGGTAATACCTGGAGTTTGCTTCATTTCTTTTTGCGCTAATAACACATCACCCGACATCACAGAGTCTAAATAACTTTTAATTTCACTTACAGTAACTACTCCATCATGTCCTTTATCTGCACGGCCTTGCAACCCTTTTATCAGGTAATAGGAAAATACACCCCTTCCACCACCCCATCCTACATCTTCTGCAGATAGTTGTTCCGGCTCACAGGAAGTCATACGTATCTCCTGTTTTTTCATAGCAACTAATTGTTCCCCCACTAAGGAATTTCCCCTGAAATCACTGCCCGCAAGTTTGCCCGAATGACAAGCATCTGTGATCAATATTACTTTAGCTTTTGCTTTTACTGAAAGTGTGTTAGCAATATTATTCAGGTCTTCAATTCTTACTGCACTGTTGATATAATTGTTCCTTGGGCTGTTATAAGAAAGCAGGAAACCCAACTTATAGATCGTATTGTTTTCCATATCCCCATGCCCGGAAAAATAAAAATATACAAGGTCATTCTCTTTTACATTTTCCAAAAGCCAATTTAATGCATCATAAATGGCAGCATAAGTTGCTTGCTCATTCAGCAACATCCTGATTTGATCCAGCGGTACCGATCCCCCGGACTTTGAGCTAAGATAATTTGCAAAAACCTGTGCGTCTTTATGGGCAAATGAAAGCTGTGGAATCCCGGGATTCTCATAAGATGATATTCCAACCACTACCGCATATACTCTTGGTTTGGAGATATTATTTACCGCAGAATTAGTTTGTGCTGTGGATGGTAAGGTGATCATTGCACACCCAATCATAAAAAAAAGTACGAGCTGCAAGCACCTCATGTTGTAAAGAATTTAAAATATTTAATTTCCTAAAACGATGTTACCACTTCTTAATTATACATACACTTTCAGAAGGCAGTGGAAATACTAACAGCGTAAAGAAACAAAAAAAGAAACTGTTTACTTAAAGAAATTATGTAATATTATATCACTAAAACTATTTTATGCAAAAACAAAAATCAACTTTCTTATTTGCTGCGGCCTTAGGATTATGTATGTTAAGCGCTATTATTTTTACCGGTTGCAACGACAATAAAGAATCAAGTACAGAAACAACCACTGTTAAAGATTCTATGCAAATGCCCACGGTAGATTCTACAAATATGATGGCACCAGACACCAATCATATAGACACTGCCAGCCAGCGGCCAATAGTTCCTGGAAACTAAACTGTAAAAAAGTTATTTATTAACGGCCTCCTTCTAATTATCGGAAGGAGGCTGTTTCGTTACAAGCTTTTTTGTTTGTAATAGGATCTTGCCATCACTGCTTGTTCCTGGCTTGCCGGTCAGCGTTTCTATGAGCCAGCGTTCCACACGGTGATGAGTTGGAATTAATATCGCTGCAAGGCATACAAATATCATGATCTCAAAAACTGGTGTGTGACCTGTCAACTGCACCACACGGGGATGCAACAATAGAGTAAGGTATTCAAACAGCATAAGAAGAGAAATGATACCCATCGTCCTGATCACCCTGATATGCACTTTTTTCCTGCTAAGAAATAAAGTGGTTAAAAATAATCCTGGAATAAAAATGCCGATAAAGAGATATTGCAACTGCTGCGAGCGCTCAGACTTTGCTATCCTTGCCGCTTCTGCAAGCTCTGACTGTCTTAATTGTTCATTACTTGACAATACCTGTGATGCCCTCACTTTTTCTTTACTGCTGATTGAATCTTTTAGCACCTGTGCAAACTGGATATATTTAAATGCACTGTCGCTTTTATTTATCTTTTTAAAATGTTCTGTAAGAAAATTTGCAGCTTCAAGCTGCCAGGAAATAAAACCATCTTTCATTGCAATCTCCAATGCATAGGTAGCATAATTCCGTGCAGAATCTAACAACAATGTAGTTTTAAATACTTTGGCAATGCCAAGGTACGCTTCACAGGCAAGGTCTTCATCATTTGCAGCTAGAAGGTTATTGATCGCATCATGATAATAGAGGGTGGCCTTATCATAATCTTCAGAGCTTGCATAGCTATGCCCCATACCAACCATAGATGCACCAATAAGTCCTTTGTCCTGCGAGCGCTGTGCTATCGCAAGTGATCTTTGAAAATATAAAAAAGCACTATCGTTTATGTGAAGCCTGTTATAAACATCTCCCAGGTTTATCGCAATATTATATTCAAGATCAGTTACTTTATTTACCGAGATGAGTGAATCAGCCTTGTAGTAGTAAGGCAGTGCACTGCGAAATTCTTCCTGCAACACATACACAATGCCGATATTCATAGTTACACTGGCCAGGTTATAAGCATCATTTCTTTGCTCTTCAATCTTTAATTTATCTAAATAAAACTCCAGTGCCTTTGGATAATTACCGATTTTTAAAAAGCTGTTTGCAATAATGCCCAGCGCTTTCGATTCGGCGCTGGTATACCTTATTTTCCTGGAAAGAAATAATGCTTCCCTGGCAAGAACCAATGCAGTATCGGGATTATAAGCATTTTTTACTATGGCAAGGTTCCATAAAAGAGTGACCCGGTTGCTATCCTTTTTTTCAACGGCAAGCAATGCAAACAGGCTGTCAGCTTTGTGCTTTTGTGCTTTAATATTTAACTGAGAAACAAATAAGCAAATGAATAAAATAAATTTTATCATGTTAGCCTGCTGGTTGGTAAAAGGTTTTTGTACAGGCTAAATTAATCTTTATAAATATGCCCACTCTTATTCAGCTTAAATATCTTTAATTGGCTATACAATTAATTCCCTTTACCCTTTTGGTTTTAGCAAAATATATTTATAAGAATTATTATAAGCTGCATCAATAAAGGCAAGCATATCAGCCCACTTTTCCTTAGGCATATCTGATTGTTTGTAAATAATGAGAATATACCTGGCAGGTAAATTACCGTTTCAGAAGCGGCGAAACATTATCTAAAAAAGGAAGCATTTTATTGATAAGATAAGGCCTGCTTGTAAATTATCTAATGGATTTGTTGTTGCTCTTAAATTGCATCAAACCATAGCTTTTTCTCATCATTCCAGTCGCCGTTATAATTAATCGTAATCTCTTCCCCCTTGTTTATTTTTCTTGCAGCCTTTATCATCATTTCATCTTTTTCATAATCCATGAAATACTCGCAGTTACTTTTATAACTATGGTTGTACATCGGTATCCATCCAAGCGCCATACAGCATTGATCTTTCGATTTGTCCCATTCAAAAATATAATCATGCAGCAGGCTTTTGTCTAAGTGCAGCCGGTCTGATCTTTCCATTACTATCACTGGCGAAACTTCAATGATGGTTCCTGCTTTTATGATCTCGCTGGTAAATACGCCCCTACCTTTTTCATTCGTTCTTTCAATAAATAAACAGGATCTTATCATGGGCTCGTTTAATGAATAAAAAACTAAATTGCAGCTCCTTCATTTAAATTATCTTATTACTCATGCCACTGGAAATCGATGACATATCGTTTCAGCAACAGTTTGAAGAAGTGATCGCTTCTGAAAACCAACTGGAAATTAAGGATTTCCTTAATAACCAGAACATCAGTGATGTAGCTAATCTTATTTATGAAAACCCTGATTATGAAACCCAGATCATTTCACACCTTTCCATACACCGGGCCGCCAGTGTGTTTAAGATATTAGATGTTGGCGAACAAAAAAGGATCATTAAAAATCTTCCACCTTTTAAAAGTGCTGAACTCCTGAATGAATTGCCGCCGGATGACCGGGTGGATTTCCTGGAAGAATTGCCAACCAGTGCCGTTCGTGAACTGATAAAAACACTTGACCCGGAAGAAAGAAAGATAACCCTTGAATTGTTAGGCTATCCTGAAAACAGTGTAGGCAGGCTGATGACGCCTGATTATGTTTATGTATATGAGCGCAACACCGTGAAGGAAGTATTGGAAACCATTCGCCGCTTTGGCACCAATACCGAAACCATAGATGTGATCTATGTGATAAATAATAAAGGCGAATTGATGGATGACATCAGGATCAGGGATTTCATTCTTGCAGCGCCGGAAGTAACGGTGGATGAACTTATGGATGACAGGGTTATTGCGCTAAATGTAAATGATGACCAGGAAATAGCAAACGATGTATTCCGCATGAATAACCGGGTGGCATTACCGGTGACAGATGATAATAATATTTTGCTTGGGATTGTAACTATTGATGATGTGCTATGGGTAGCCAATGAAGAGTACAGTGAAGACATACAAAAAATTGGTGGTACTGAAGCATTGGAAGAACCTTACTTAGATATTAGCCTGGTGAAGCTTGTAAAGAAAAGGGCAAGCTGGCTGGTGATCTTATTTTTGGGCGAAATGCTTACTGCAACTGCTATGCAATATTTTCAGAAAGAGATAGAAGCAGCCACTGTGCTGGCATTGTTTATTCCATTGATCATGAGTAGTGGTGGCAATAGCGGCTCGCAGGCATCCACCCTTATCATACAAGCGATGGCGCTGGGTGAACTTACCATTACTGACTGGTGGCGTGTAATGAGGCGTGAATTTTTATCTGGGCTAATGCTTGGCGTTATACTGGGAAGCATTGGATTCTTACGGATACTGTTATGGCAGAACCTGCATGTATTTGATTATGGGATCTATTGGAAGCTGATTGGTGCAACCATTTTCTTTTCACTCATCGGTATTGTGATGTGGGGCAGTATGATGGGGTCTATGTTACCTATTATTTTAAAGAGACTAAAATTTGATCCTGCTGCATCATCAGCACCATTTGTAGCAACGCTTGTAGATGTTACCGGTATCGTTATATATTTTTCAGTAGCCTATCTTTTCCTGAAAGGGATCTTACTATAGATCAATGCATACTTTCTGATTTGCCCGAAGGCTTTCCATATTTTTTATTTTCCAGGGTGGGTTTTCCTTTCTTAAAATGAATGATAAAAATATTATCAAATGCATCATCAGGGATATCAGCCTGGGGGTAATCTACAACGCCGAAGTTTTTGAGGAGCAGCGGAACGGTATTGCTATGACCAACAAATAAAACTTTTTTCCCAATGTCATTATTTCTCTGAAGTAATGTAAACAGGCTTTCGGCTGAGGGCTTTGCAGCATAATGTATTGTATCGGTTCCTTTTTTTATGCGGATAGAGTCAGCAGTCATTTCCGTGCGCCTGAAAGGAGTTGTATAAATATGATGCAGCTTTACTTTCTTTAGCAATCGCATAAGCTCCCCTGCTCTTTGCCTGCCGCCTTCTGTCAATACGGGATTGTTGCCGGTATCTTTTTCCGCATGTCTCACAATATAGATTGTTGTATTCCTATAATCTGCTTGTGCATAAGTTATAAAAGAACAGCAGACTAAAAAATAAAAACTGGTAACTAATTTGTTTAAATACATGTCTGATAATTAAGTGGCAATTTATTTCAATAAAACAAGAAAAAGGTGGACAGGTTAATTTTCAATAATATTGCAGGGAATTTTTTCTGATAAAAACAATAATTCTTATGTGTGGAATAGTAGGATATACAGGACCGAGAGAAGCTTACCCGATCATATTAAAAGGATTAAAAAGACTTGAATACCGTGGCTACGACAGCAGTGGCGTTGCATTGCTTCATAATGGCGCATTGAATATTTATAAAAAGAAAGGCAAAGTTTCGGAGCTTGAAGAATTTGTAATAGGAAAGGATCTGCAAGCTCATACCGGGATTGGTCACACCCGCTGGGCTACGCATGGCGAACCAAGCGACAGGAATGCCCATCCTCATACATCCAGTAGTGGTAACCTGGCAATCATCCATAATGGTATCATTGAAAATTATACACAGTTAAAAACGGAGCTTGTAAAAAAAGGGTATTCTTTCAGCAGTGACACAGACACAGAAGTTCTGTTGAATTTTATTGAATACATTAAAAAGAACAACGAATGCAGCCTGGAAGAAGCTTTAAGGATCGCCCTAAAAAGGATCACAGGAGCTTATTGCATTTTACTTATTGATAAGAATGATCCTGAAACCATTATTGCTGCACGCAAGGGAAGCCCATTGGTAATTGGTATAGGTAAAGGAGAACATTTTCTTGCCAGTGATGCATCACCCATCATTGAATACACAAAAGAAGTTGTGTATGTAAATGATTATGAACTGGCAATTGTAAAACCGGTAGAACTCATCTTAAAGAATCTCGGCAATGAAACGATCACACCATATATAACTACACTTGATATGGAACTTGCTGCTATTGAAAAAGGCGGCTACGAGCATTTTATGCTGAAAGAAATTTACGAGCAACCAAGTACAATTCATGATTGCCTGAGGGGAAGATTGGATGCAGCCAATGGAATTATTAAAATGGATGGTGTAGAGAAAAACATTGACAAACTCGCCAATGCAAACCGGATCATGATCGTGGCGTGCGGCACCAGTTGGCATGCAGGTTTGGTGGCCGAATACATTATTGAAGAATTATGCAGGATACCGGTGGAAGTGGAGTACGCATCTGAGTTCCGTTATCGAAATCCTATCGTAAATGAAGGCGATGTTATCATTGCTATTTCTCAAAGTGGAGAAACAGCGGACACATTGGTAGCATTAGAAAAAGCGAAGGAAAATGGCGCTTTCATTTTTGGTGTTGTGAATGCAGTAGGTTCATCTATTGCCCGCATATCGCATGCAGGCGCTTATACTCATGCCGGGCCGGAAATAGGTGTAGCATCTACAAAAGCTTTTACCGGCCAGCTTGCCGTACTCATGATGATTGCATTGAAAATTGCTATGCATAAAAAAACGATCAGTGAAGAAAGATACCTGCACCTGCTAAACGAACTACAGGACGTTCCTGAAAAAGTAGATGCCATATTAAAGAATAGTGAACCCATTAAAGCAATTGCAGAAAAATATAAGGATGCAAATGATTTTTTATTTTTGGGAAGAGGCTATAATTTCCCGGTGGCGCTTGAAGGTGCTTTAAAACTTAAAGAAATCTCTTACATACATGCTGAAGGATATCCTGCGGCAGAAATGAAACACGGCCCAATTGCATTAGTAGATGAAAATTTACCAGTCGTATTTGTAGCTACTAAAGATTCTTATCATGAAAAGATTGTAAGCAACATGCAGGAGATAAAAGCAAGAAAAGGGAAAATAATATCCATCATCACCGATGGCGATACAATTAGCCCAACGCTTAGTGATGAGTACATTGCTATACCGCCTGCCGATGAATTGATAGCCCCCATCATCAGCGTGATACCATTGCAATTGCTATCCTATTATACAGGCGTTGCAAAAGGAATTGATGTAGATAAGCCAAGAAATCTTGCAAAAAGTGTGACAGTGGAATAAGAGAAATTTTTTAAAAAGTCTTTTTACGTCTGTTTTTAAATACAAACATAAAGATCAGCCAGAGCAGGAAGATACTTATGATGGTCACGATAACCGGGTAAAATGAAGGCCAGCCGGTCATCGTTCCCTGCCATTCGTTATACCTCCAGGTTCCGTTTTCGTTTCTCCATACTTCAGTATACCACACGTCGGCCACAAGCAAAGAGCGAAAATAAAATTTGGCCCTTCCGTTTATAATGCCAGTGTTTTCATACATCCTAATGGCTTTATTTGTAAGTTTGAACGTTGCGCCTTTAAACTTTGAAAGATTTTTTAACGTTGATGTTTTATCAGCCATTTTTCCATCAGCATTAATACTGACAAAGTCATCAGCCATTAGCTTTTGAAGATACGCAGAATCATTCTGGCTTATTGCGTTGAACATGCCCAGTTCTTGCTTAACTAAAGCTTCAGTAAATAAAGTGTCTTGCACTTGTGATATCGCAGTAGAAGAAAAAACTACACAAAAAAGAATACCAATAATTTTCAGCATCGATCCATGAATTTATTTAAACCTACGAAATACATTGCAATTGACATAATATTCCAGGGCACTTTGTTTAATATGAATTCAGTGAAGCTTTAATGATAGAATCTTTCTGCATCACAGACAAAGCGTAATTATATTTGTTCAAAGCGCCTTCCCAGTCACCATAATCAGGGTTAGGAAAAATAATAAAACGTTTCCCAAATTCTGCTGCTGAAGCATCTGTATTTCTTTGTCTTTCATCAGCTGGTTTCTTATCAAACAAAACACTGAAGTCGGCCAGGTTATCACCCATAAGCAGGATGATATTATGAGATGATGCCACAGTCATTCTTCTTTCTTCTTTGCTGGAAACCGTTACCCTGGTAAGTAAGTGGGCTTCATTTGCATTGGGCAAGGCAAATCTCTGAAGATTTTTTAGTGTACTCATCCGCTCTCTCTTTTCCCTATTGGTCACATAAAATATTTCAATGTTTTTACTTGCTGCATATTTTAAAAAACTACCAGCACCGGGCATCGTATCCGCAGCAGATTTGTCCGTCCATTCATACCAGGAAACGGATTCATAATCTTTCCCATGCAAGCCACGGTGGGCAGCATATGGGCTGTTGTCAAAAATTGTTTCATCAATATCGGTGATGATAGCTAGTGGTCTGCCATCTGTGGCCTTGTAGTTATCTATCCGAAGCCGGGCAATATTATAAGCCTGGTAACAAAGCGCCCGGTACTCCGCCGATTTTTGCTGGTAAATAGTTGTAAACAATTTTCCACCGATGGTTATATTTTGTGGTAGGAGCGGTTGTTTATTTTGGGGAATCTTACTGGTACTTTTGCATCCTATAATTAACATCAGCATAGCTATTATAGCAAAGGCATTTGATTGCTTCATAAGTTTTAATTGATAACTTGTAAAATATAAAATTATGCATTACTAATGTCACAGAAACGGGAAAGCAGTTTTAAATTTACCAGGATTTTATCGCCAATAAATTGCACACGCTTTTCTCTAGGTTTAATTCTGATCATGCTTTTTACGTCCTGTCATTCATCAAAGGATATCTATTCTTCCAAAAAAACTATGCAGCATGCTAACACTGTATTGCCGGATAGCTTAGTTAACAAAATGAAACAAGGTGTTGATTTTTTTGCTACCGGCAATTTCCCGGTTCAATGGTCAGCTTCCATTAATACCATTGATGAAATAAAATTTTATGCTGCAGATGGATCTTCTGTAAGAGTCTTGGCTGTTGCACCTGTAAAATTATCATCCATTGCTGCAAGTAATTATCATATTAAAACCAGCAACAGCCTGCTGGATATAATGGTTTATGAATCCGCTTGCGCCGGTGGCAAACAACGAAAAGTAGAAGTGACATTAAATAAAAAACTCTACACTGGTTGCGGTCAGTACTTGTACGATCCCGCTTTGAAAGGAAAATGGATCTTAGATAAGGTCAACAATATTCCACAAGCAGCAATTGACTATGCTTCGGGTTTACCTTTCCTTGATTTTAATCTTGAAACAAATAAAGTTGCCGGCAATGATGGTTGCAACAGGATCTCCGGCTCCATTGAGTTGTTCGGAAAGCAAATAAGATTTTCCCCTTTTAATATTGCACAAAAAGGCTGTAAAAATAATGCAATGGAAAAGATATACAACCAGATGCTGAGCAATCAACTGATCAGTTACCAGGTGAAAAATAATTACCTCATGCTTTCTTTGCCAGATGATAAGCTGATCAACTTCCGCAGGCAATAATTATTTTTCTTTGATGGCTTTAATTGAATAAACCATCGGGATCTTATTTTGTAAATGGCTAATCCTGAATTTTCCAGGCGCAATTTCTGTCATGCCTTTAAAACAACTATAGGGAGAATAATCATACTCATTAAAGGACAGGATTTTTATTTTTTGAGCAAGTAAACTATTCATCACTTCACTCAATGAATGATTCCAGCTTATAGTCTCAGATGTAATTCCTGCATCTTTGTCTGCATAGGTCCCGGTTTCTACTTCAATGATCGGTTCATCCTTAAAATAATTATACTCAATATTTTTAAAGTCATTATCAAACATCCACACCACGGGATGAAATTCTGCAAAAACAAATATCCCCTCATCTTTAAGAAAATGCGAGACTACTTCTGCCCATTTATTAATATCGGGCAGCCAGCCGATGGTACCATAGCTTGTAAACACAATATCAAATTTTTCATCCAACTGGCCTGGTAGATTATAAATATCTGTACAGATAAAAGTGGCCGTGGCATTGATTTGCCGGGCTGTTTCATTTGCAATAGTGATGGCTTCTTCAGAAAAATCTACCCCAGTTACATGAGCGCCCATGCGGGCAAGCGAGATAGTATCCTGTCCAAAATGGCATTGCAGGTGCAGGATTTTTTTATCCCGGATATCTCCAAGCAGATCAAGCTCAATATTATTTAAACTGTTTCTTCCTTTTAAAAAACCTGGCTGATCATAAAAAGGTGATTGGAGGTGAAATGCAGTTTTTTTATTCCAGGCATCTTTATTTTTTTGCAAATAAGACTGTGTATCCATCGCTATTAAATTATACTGATTGAAGGTTCATGTATAATTGGAAAATTACATGAATTGGCGATATAACATTTCCTGTTGGCTTCTTCATGTAAACGGGTAGCCAGGTCAGACTTATCCGCTTCCCTTATTTTTACATGTGGTTTCAATACTGCCTGCACAAACTTACCTCCATTCATATTTTCTTCCATAATTCCGGTAGCTTCATCATGATAACTCATGACGGTAATTCCATTGTCTGCACATAAATGCAGGTACCAAAGCATATGACACGATGATATACTGCATAAAAAAAGTTCTTCAGGATTATATTTTTTGGCATCACCTCTGAAGGATGAATCAGAGGAAGCAACTATTTCATTTTTCCCATCTGCTGAGAGGATATGACTTCGCTCATAGCTTGTATATGATTTTGTTCCCTCGCCAGTATTGCCGGTCCACGTATTCTGGATAGCGTAAAAATGTTGTCTGTTCATAATAAATATTTAATCCAAGTTAAATAGAAATTTACAAGTGAGGATGTGGTGATTTAAATCGGTGGACATGCCAGGTTTAGGAATTATCGCTGCAGGCAATTGTTGCTAATAAGCTTTTAGTTATTTTAATTGCCTTGCTGAATGGTGCACACGAATGATGGAAATTTGGTCAGGAGATATTTTATATACCAATCTATAATTTCCTTCAATTAATTCCCGAATTATTTTGGTATCGAATTCAGGAACAACTCTGCCGGCTTTTGGAAAACGCTCTAATTGGTCAACACGCTCTATTAGTTTTTCAATAAATCTATCTGCATAATGCTTTGAATCCTTAGATATGTACTCATGTATTAATCTTAAATCTTCGATGGCAATTTCTGTCCAAACTACTCTTACCATTTTTTAGCAATTTCCTTAACGTTTTCATGCGAGACAGTTTTGCCTTCTTTTGTTTGCGCTAAACCTTTTTCTACTTTTTCTACAAAAACAAGTTTTTCAATAAGATCTTCTAGCTCAAATTCTTTAGGGAATTCTTTTACCGTGTCCATTACTTTGTCTCTTTTCATCTTGTAATATTTGAAATGTAAGGTACTAAATTTTCATAGATTTATAAAGCGTGAATTGCTTTCTGTAGTCAGTGACTTATTAAAAATTCGTTTTGCCCCGCAAAACTTTTTGCCCGTCAAGGAAGTGATTATATTTTTTTCTAACCGACTTATTTGACTTTGCACCGGTTGTTGTAAGCAATCCCGACAAACTAATTTTTATCAGGTAATTAAAAAAAGACCTATCTCTTAATCTTTCAAAATAAACAAGGCCGGAGCGGCCATTTGCATTTGTTTTTATAAAAAAAGTATTCAAAAGAGAGCTGCCTATCTTTCTAATGATTCCCTGGTGCAATGAATCTTTTGCGTTCACTAATTGCAGCTTCAGGTTATGATAATACATATCCATTTTGCCATAGGCATAATAGTCATTGGCTTTAGTTGTTATCAGGAATGAATCAACAACTCCAGATATTAATTTCACTTTTGCAAACGGGGCTATCAAGGGATTTAAAATTGAAGCATTCATACGCTGCAGACCTATATTCAATTGCATTGATCCTAAACTATCATGGTATGATTGACTTACTTTCAATGCAATTAACGAAGAATCAAAAATAACTCCCTTTAGTTGCATACGCAGGGAATCATGCGTCTCAAATGAACGGCTGTTTATATTGCTTATTGTACCATTAATACCGCCGATTTTAATTGTACTTTCTGCTCCTGTTTTTGCATTTCTCTCTGTATAAAAAACTGTTCCGTTGTTTGTAGTAAGCGCCGTAAGAAAAAGTGGAAAATAAAGCGTTGAAAGAAAAGTTGCAGGTAATGATTTTATTATCCCTTCTTTATACTGCTTTTGCCTATCCCTGTAAATATAAATTGTTGGCTTATCTAATTGTACCTCACTTGCAGTAACGCTGCTGTCCTTCCTGAATCCTTCCAGGTCAAACCCGTTTATCATTATATGGTCTATACTTAAATGCAAATAATCTTCCTGGAATTTTTGTGCAGCAATTGTTTGTTCAAGGTTGAGCAATGGACTGTAAAGAATTGAATCGGCTCTGAAGATTTTTTTTGCAGCATCATATTGTACATGTTGCCAGTTAATTTTATTGCCAGGAATTATTAATTGTCCTGCTGAACTATGGACAATCGTCCCGCTGTTTTTTCTTAATGCTTCAAGCAAATTTTGATGCATGGAAGTGGATATAAATAGATTATCAAGGCTGGCATCCTTGATCCATAACCGGGAGTTATTTGACAACAAAATGGTATCAGGTTCTGTCACACTCGCATTTGCAAGGTTAATAATGGTGGGCTGAGTTTTGTCTCTTGGTATGGAGAGCTTTGTTAAATTTATATTTACTTCTCCATTCTTGGCAGAAAGCCGTTGTTCATCCATCCCTTTAAAATCATACCCAACTGACTTTATTTTAATTTCATTTCCAGTAAAGCCAAAACTATTGAATTTCATGTCCTTTGCCTGCAGCAAACTTCCCCTCCCTGCCGGTATACTCAATTGCATGCCTGAATCTTTCTTATAAACAAAAACATTTAGGGAAGGATTTGTAAATTCTATATCATGAATATTTATTGAACGACTGTTTCCGCTTGTCGAAATATTATTATTTCTTTTTAAAAAATAAATATCAGGTGATGTTGCCCTCAAAGCATTTATTGCAATATCATTTTCCCATAATTTATTGATATCAGTATTCAACTCCAGGTGAGGAGTTTTTATTTTAATCGTATCAGCATTTGAATAATGATTTAAGATAAGACCAGTAAAGGAAGACCCGGTTCGCTGATTAACCTGGTATGCAGATACCGATGCTTTGGTAGCCTGATCCAGATAAGAAATACTTTTTCCATCAACAAAAAGATCATCAAAATATAATTTACCTCCTGGTAGCCTGGTTAATGTATTGAAGGATATTCTATTGATTTCTGTTTTAAAAAATCGCCCATTATTTTCAAAATATATTTCTGTGTTTTTCCCATTCACAGTCCTAACGAGCAATCCATCTCCCTCAACATTGCCTGTTCCGCCAGGATTTATATTTATGGAACTTTCAGTCCATTGCAGCCTATCTATAACTTTTATTTGTCCATCCGTATTGAATACAAGATCGCCCAATGAAACATATTTGAATACGCCTTTTATTTTGTCTCCCTGTGTAATTGAAAGTTCTTTACTCACCAACCCATCCTTTTTATTATACACTGAATTTTTAAGACTTACATGCATCTGTCCGGATGCTAGATCAGCCGATGCAAATGATATTTGTTTTACAGAACTGAGCATGCTTTTATTTGACGCTGCCCCAAGGAATGCATTGCTATTAATGTCAAGATCGACATCGTGTAACTGAAAGCCAAGTTTACCCAACTTCACATTTACATCACCATTTATAATTTTAATTCGCTGTAAAGTAAGTAGGCTATCAAGGCTTGCAAGAATGGAAAATAAGTTCCGCTTATTCTTTTTGCTTGCCTGTGCATTTTTTGTGTACCTGATAGAAGGACTATACATCACTGCTTCATCAGCCACAAGACTCTGTTCAAACACCAGGCTGTACCAGTCGAGCCCTGATAATTCAAAATGAGGTATGACAAAATTTTTATTATTACCTGATTGTTTGGTTCCTGTCACTGTAAAATTATTAAGCACAACTTTATTATTCCTGAAATGAAGGCTGTCAAATCCATACACAGAGCTGCTATCATAACTATATAGCCGATAGTCACGCACCAGCATATTAAATTCTTCAATAGTAGCAGGCATGTCCCTGTCCGCATCAATGACCAGGCCTTTTATCTGGAAATTATCTTTATGCGAGTTAATAAGTGAACGTGATTTTTTACCAATAAGATCCACCTGAATGCCTGCATCTTTCACGCCTACAAATCCTAAATTCAAATCGCCGGTAAGGTCTTTAATGATCTTATCAAAATCAGGCCTTTGTTTTTTTGCGGATGCCATTGCAGTATTCAGTTTTACCTGAAACAAGGGGCCTTCGCAATAAACTGAATCGGCTTTTATAACATCTTTTGTATACATGGCAGCAAAGTCCACTCCCACCAGGAATAACTTATTAAAATATATCCGGTAACTGCTGCTAGTACTGTTCGTAGGAATTGCCGTTATCGTACAACTATCCAATTCTATCCTGCTATCAAGTAGCTGCAGGCTAAACTTTTTAAAGGAGAGTTTATGTCTGCCTCCCGGCAATTGTATATGTTGATTGGTCGTTACTAAATTCACAGCTTCTTCCTGGTGTACATTAGTACTACCGGCTATATTGCGGCTAATATTTAAATAAATATCACTGATACTTACCGGCGCTTGCGGCACTACGGCATTGGTCAGTTTAAAGCTGGCATTATCAACAACTATTCTCCGAACCCGGAAGTCATCGAAAACATCCATCATCGAATTATATATCTTTCCAATTTCTTTTGGCAATGACAAATCAGACAGGGAACTGTCGGAACGTTTATCTGCATTTCTATTTTTTACTAGCTCAATTACAGGGTCCTGCAGGCGAATTGAATCGAGCAATAATTTCCTTTGAAACAATAAAGGCCAAAATGATTGTACCCTGAGATGCAGTTTTGTAAAGCGAACGTTATAAGCAAGTGCATCATTTTTGTTTGTACTAAATATCCTTGCGTCTTTTACTTCCAGGTCATCGCTTAAAAAATTGTAACTGAGGTGCCGGAGTTGCAAAGAGACTTTGCCATGAGATTTTTCCTTTACGATCTTTATGAGCTGGCCACGGGCATTATTTACAAACCAAATATGAAGTCCCATCAACAGCAATAAAAAAATGCCTGCAATTGAAAGTACCCAGCTAATGATCCGGTGTAAAATATGTTTGCGGTCAGCTTGCATACGGTTTGAAAGATTACGGGCATGTATTTTCCTTTATTGCCTGTACTAAATTACCGCAATAAAGACTAAGAGGCTGTTTGAGTTATTTATTGTTGAAACCAGCTTTAGATCCTTGTAAACATCATCCCCACCTGAACGATGTCAGGTCGGGCAGGGTTGTGTCTCCCGATAAATATCGGAACTCTTGTACGGCATACTTTTTTTTGAACATTAATTATGTATTAGAATAATATTTTAATTACCTCAAATAACTTCTAAGACAATTCGATCAGCGTTATTTCGGGTA
>JBDSEE010000106.1:0-8901 GCA_039920245.1 Ferruginibacter sp. | reverse complement strand
GCAATTATCCAGCCGCCGGGTTTTATTGCCGGCAAAGTTAGCTCGTAATATTCAATATAACTTACTTTATCCGCATCAATAAATACCAGGTCCCAACCTTCATTTATCAATGGAATGATGGACCGGGCATCTCCCACATGCAATTTTATATTTTGACTCCCTGCTATTTCAAACCACGAAGCTGCTGTTTCTGCATCTTCTTTTCTTAATTCAATCGTATGTAAAACACCGCCTTTAACAACACCTTTTAATAAACATAACGCACTAAAGCCTGTAAAAGTGCCTATTTCCAATACTTTTAATGGCTTTATCATCAGGCTTAACATTTCAAGTAATTTACCTTGTACCTGTCCGCTTATCATTTCAGCATGCGGATGGTTGGCAATGGTTTGCTCCAACAGTTCATTACGAACATGATCGAGTGCTGATGAAAATTTTTCTGAATAGGCTTCTGCTGACGACTCTACAATGTTACTCATGATATTTCCGAAGTTGTTTTTTTTGAAATTATTAACAACCCAAGAAAAGTTATCAAGCCATTTATCAGGATCAGTTCATTGCCAATTACATAGCCATGAAAAATTCGTTCAGAAACATTTGTCATACCCAGTGTGATATGTAATTTTTTTTCATACCAGGCTGGGCTGCTTAGCATATCTAATAGTAAGGCAAGCATCGGTGCAACAATGCATACTGTCCATATCAGGTTTTCTTTTAATTTTCCTTTGGTCAAAATACCGAATGCAAATAAACCCAGTAATGGCCCATAAGTGATACCTGCGAATTTTAAAATAAAATCTATGATCAATTTATCATTGATGAATTTAAAACCAAGCACCAATAGAAAGAAAAGAGCAGCAAAACTAAAATGTACTTTTAACCTTGTGCGCTTCATAGCTTTTTCTGTTAGCTGGGCCTTTTTTACACCAAGTATATCTATACAAAAACAAGAAGTAAGCGACGTGATCGCACCATCAACACTTGGGAATAATGCAGATATTAATGCAATGATAAAAAGGATACCTATTGTTCCGCTAAACTCCTGGCTTAATGCAATGGTTGGAAACAGATCATCAGGTGCTGTTGAAACATTGTGCGAACTGGCATATAAATAAAGTATCCCACCCAGGAAAAGAAAAAGATAATTCACCACCATCAATACAGCAGTAAAAGTCATCATATTTTTTTGCGAGTCACGAAGATTTTTTACGCTGATATTTTTCTGCATCATCTCCTGGTCAAGGCCAGTCATTGCTATAGCTATAAACATACCGCCTAAAATATGCTTCATAAAAAAAGAGCCTGACTTTACATCCGTATTAAATACCTGGGTATACCCTTTTGCAGACATAAGATGAAGTACACCTGAGAAATCAGTTCCTAAAGTTTTTATAATAACTATAATACAAACCACCAGGCCCACAAGCATACCGGTTGTTTGCAGGGTATCTGTGTAAATAATTGTTTTCACACCGCCTTCGAATGTATACAAAAGGATCATTAATAAAATGATCAATGTAGTTACAATGAAAGGAATTCCCAGTTTATCAAGAATAAATATCTGCATGATATTGATCACGAGATAAAGCCTTGCAGTTGCACCCACTGATCGGGATAAGATAAAAAACGAAGCGCCTGCCTTGTGTGCATTAATACCAAACCTTCTTTCCAGGTAAGTGTAAATGCTTGTAAGATTCATCTTATAATACAAAGGCAACAATACATATGCTATAGTAAGATAACCGAAGAGGTAGCCAATAACGATCTGGAAATAAAAGAAATTTCCTGAACCCACACTTCCTGGAACACTTACAAATGTTACACCGCTCAGGGATGTACCTATCATGCCAAAAGCCACCAGCATCCAGTTAGAATTCCTGTTGCCAATAAAAAAAGAATCATTGTTGGAATTCCTGCTAGTAAAGTATGCTACAACAAGTAATAAAATAAAATAGCCGATAATGAAAGCAAGCAACAGGTATGGCGACATAAGAATTGTTTAAGTAAAAATAAGATTGAAAATAGGAAAAAACGTTGTGTCTTTGTTTAATTAAATCACAAGCTTATATGCAGATAAAGTCTTTAGCCGTTTTTTGTGGTAGTAAAACAGGGAATAATCCTGTATTTGCGCACCACGCAAAAACACTTGGTCACTTACTGGCAGAAAATAAAATTAATATTATCTATGGAGGTGGAAATAAAGGCCTGATGGGCGCTATTGCCAATGCAGCTCTTGAAAAAAATGGCAATGTGATTGGCATTATCCCAAAATTATTGACAGAAGCAGAACATCAGCATGATGGGCTAAATGAACTACACATTGTAGATACCATGCATATGCGGAAACAAATGATTTACGAAAAAGCAGATGCTGCAATCATACTTCCTGGTGGGTTTGGAACATTGGATGAAGTGTTTGAGATCCTTACATGGAACCAACTAAGTATTCACATTAAAAAAATATTCTTTCTTAACTCTGGTGGATTTTATCATCACTTGCTGGCCCATATACATATGATGCAGGATGAAAATTTTTTATACGGCCATGTAGAAGATAAAATGACTATCCTCCATGAACCTGCTGAATTGATTCCTTTCCTCTAATCCCTGTTTCCTTTTCCCTGGAAAAGTTTAAGCTGAATGCCTGCCCTGAAAATTGGCAGTGTCCTGCTCAATTCATCTACGTATGGAGAGTTCTTATCTTTCGCAACATCCCACAAAACAGAAAGGTAATAAAACATGCTGCCATCTTTTCTGCCGCTTGTATATCCACCACCAATAAGCACGCTGGAAACTTTAAAGTTTTGAGTTTCGTTAGGTAAATTATTTCCGGGAATGTATTTGAATTTAATAAAATTATATTCATACTGGGCATGAGCGAAAAGAAAGTGCACAGGATAAATTCGTACAAATGCTCCCGGGCCTATCACTGTTTGCCTTGCTTTGTCGCCAAGGTAAGCAAGATCTCTTTGAGAGGTATAATTATACCCTACGGACACTGCTGCATCTAAATATTTATTGAGGCTGTAACCAAAAAAAGGGCTTAAGCCCAGCGATGTATATCCACTTCCAAAAGATAGATTCAGACTACCACCTGTAAACAATTTATCTTTTTGAAAACCCGTCGGCTTCTCTTCTTCATCTTTTGCTTTTTCCTGTGCCAGTGCATTCAGGCTAATGGAGAGTACGAACAATAGATACCATAACTTTTTCATCTGCTTTACTTTTAGTTGTCAAAGATTTTTCCTTTGTTCAAAATATTATTTGGATCAAAAACTTTTTTTATGCCTCTCATCATTTGCATATTTGCTTCGGGGAAGAGTAACGGCATATAAGCTTTTTGTACAAGGCCTATCCCATGTTCGCCGCTAATGGTGCCGCCAAGCGACTTCACTAATAAAAAAAGTGCATTTAGTGCAGGCACAATTTCAGGATTATTCAGGCTGTAAATACTACCTTCTTTCTTTATCCTGATATGAAGATTTCCATCGCCAGCATGGCCGTAACATACAGCATGAAAATTATATTCTTTTCCGAGGGCCTTCACTCCGTGAATCAATGCAGGCAAAGCTGCTCTTGGAACTACAGTATCTTCTTCAATACTATAGCCAGCAAGCTTTACAGCTTCTGCTACTCTTCTGCGAAGTATCCACAATGCTGTTTTTTGTTGTGCATCATCTGCAAATAATATCTCACCACAGTCATACTTATTCAGCATTGCAGCAATTGCCTCCATTTCTTCCATCAGTGTTTCTATATGATTTCCATCTACTTCAATTATAAGATGTGCAGCCACATCGTCGTCAATTTTTATAGTGATATTATCAACAAAACTGCTTACAATCTTCAATGCATCAATTTCTATCAGTTCCAAAGCACTTGGCGTAAACCCTGCACGGAATATTGCACTTACCGCTGCCCCAGCCTGCTCAAGATTCTTGAAAGGAACAAGCATGAGCAATTCATGTTTTGGATGTGGTAAAAGTTTCAATACAATCTTTGTTACAAGACCCAATGTTCCTTCACTACCAACCATTAATTGTGTAAGGTTATAGCCTGTAGAGTTCTTCAACACATTAGCACCTGTCCAGATTATATCGCCATTGGCTAAAACAACCTGTAGGTTCAGTACGTAATCTTTTACCACACCATATTTTACTGCCTTTGGACCACCGCTATTTTCTGCAATGTTGCCGCCAATAAAACAACTTCCCCTACTACTTGGATCGGGCGGGTAAAACAATCCTTTATCCTTGACTGCATTCTGCAAAACTTCTGTGATCACACCCGGCTCAGTGGTAACCTGTAAATTTCTTTCATCAATTTCCAGGATGCTATTCATCCGCTCAAAAGAAACCAGTACACCTCCAAACTGTGGTAAGGCCCCGCCGCTTAGGCCTGTGCCTGCTCCTCTTGCAGTAACAGGTATCTGGTTAGCATTGCAGATCTTCATTACTTCACTAAGTTCTTCTGCGGTTCGGGGTTTAATAATGATATCCGGTGGAAATAATAAGTTCTCGGTTTCATCCCGTCCATACTTATTTCTATTTTCTTCATCGGTGTGCACATAGGCTTCACCCAGAATTTGTATAAATGATTCGAGATGCTCATTATAAAGAAGGGATGATTGCTGCATTAACCGGTAAAATTTATTTGGGTAAAAATCGTAAAAAAAATCGAGGCTTCATGCATTAAATCAAAATTGAGGACAGAGCGATTGCCTGTCGACATTGCCGGGATAAAAACCATTTTTAATAACATTAAATTCACTGGCTCCCCTGTATTGGTTAAAACTATTTACAGGAGACATTGTAGCATCGTAACTAAAAGTGAATTTAACATTGTTCAGAACAAATCCGATCATAGGAATAACTGCATCCTTATAGCGATAATATAAGCCCGCTATCAATTGCTTTTCTCCTGATTCGGAAAGGTTGTAATTGGCATTAATGCCGCCTATGAGTTCGTAAGATTTTGCCTGTGTCGTAAAATAAATATTAGGATTGATGATCACTTTATCATGCACTTTTAAAATAGCATTTACAAAACCTATTTGCCTCATGGGAATAACACCATTTTCTGACTGATCATTAAAGAAAGTTTCCCTGGGTTTATTTACATGGTGTATTGAATAGCCGGCATTGATATAAACATTTTCCTGTGGGAAATAAGCATAATTCAATCCTACCTGCATGTCAAAATAACTTACACTATTATTTACAAGTACTACCGATGTAGGTAATGTATTATCAAAGAATTTTCCGTCAAACTGGTCAGGGAATTTCAGATTGGTCTGGTCAACACGCTTATTGGCATAGCCAAGATTAAATCCTGCACTTAACAAACTACTTAATCCCAACATCTGGTGATAGGCAACCGATCCATAAACTTTTGTAGAGCGAAGATTGCCACTACCAGCTACATCACTTAGTATTACCGCACCTACGCCCAGCCATCCATTTTCAAGCCTGTCACGGAAAAGCTGAGCATCACCAAACACACTCATGGTTTTATAAGGAGCATTCATAATGCTGCTCCATTGGTTGCGATAATGCGCACCCAACCTGTAATCTGCATCAGGGATAAATCCTGTATTTGCAGGATTGGTTGTTAGCGGCGAATTAAAAAACTGGGAAAAATGGAGGTCCTGTGCATGCGTATGAATGCATACAAAAAATGCGGCTGTTAAAAATATCATTCTTGTTTTCATCTTTCTTCCTCTTTTTAAAATCCTCATCGCAGTAAAGTAATGTCGCCCGTTTTTCTCAGCTTAGTTCCATCGGTAAACTCTACATCCAAAGTATATGCATATACATCAGTTGGCTGCAACTTTCCTTTATAAGTGCCATTCCAACCAATCTTTGCAGTGTTTGTTTCAAACATCAACTGACCCCAGCGGTTATAAATTCTCCAGGTCATCTTGCCGATACCAAAACCTTTTACACTCACTACGGCATTGGTACCAAACCTTCCCGGTGTGAAAGCATTAGGCACATCAAGCAATGGAACCACAATTACATCAACCGGCAAACTAAATGTATCAGTACAATTAGCTTCATTATATGCAATGAGTTCTGCTGTGTATTTTCCCGTGGCATTATATTGATGTATCGGATTAGTTTCTGTAGAACTTTCTCCATCGCCAAAATTCCATAAATACCGTGTAGCTCCAACCGAAAGATTTGTGAATATTGTCGGAGTATTTTCAGTTGGTGGATTTGGTTGCCAGCTAAACATGGCAGTTGGTTTTGATACTACTGTGATTGTAAAGAATGCAGAAGTATCTGTTTTATTACAAGTACTTGTATCGTTTGCAATCAATCTTACTTTATAGGTACCTGGTAATAAATATCTATGCGTTGGGCTAACCATCGTACTGGTAGTGTTATCGCCAAACTCCCAGATAAAATCTGTTCCCGCAAGTGATGTATTTTCAAAGACTGCATCGAATGGCGCACATCCAAGAGCAGGCACATTGAATTGAGCCTTTACCAATGGATTTAGCCTGATCGTTTTTTCTATGGAATCCGGGTAGTTACAAAAAGCCGTGTCAATTAAATATAGTTTGACCTTATAAGTGCCCGGTGCCGCATACATATGTATTCTTGGTGGATTTAGTGCTGCTGTATCCCTTGCCGAACCATCACCATAATCCCATAAAAAACTCTTGCTGCTAAAGGGTGAAAACGTAGGTATTGAAATATTTGTGTATTGCATTGTTAAGCTCTGACAAGGCGGAAGCTTAGCGTACGTGAAATCAAGGTTCCCTTTATTATTTCCTGCTTTTATTGTTACAAATGCAGTATCACGAATGTTACATGTGCTGCTATCTTCTGAAATAAGCATTACCCTGAAAGTACCAACCCTGTTATAAGGATGACTATTGGTTGCAGTTGTTGTAATTTCTACAGGGCTTCCGTCTCCAAAATCCCAGTAATATTTCTTTCCTTTTGCAAGTGTATCCTGAAAATTTGCGATCAACGGGATACAACCTGTAGTATCATTTAAAATTCCATTTATAGAGGCCCGAACAGTTGCTCCTACACCTGCAAAATTCATTTCAATTTTTACAGAAGCATAACTACATCCACTACTTCTGTTTGATGGAGACCATGATCCGGGAGTTGTAGGAAAAACAAAACTTGATTGACCTCCTTCACAATTTGCACAAATGGCCTGGTAGATCACTCCGTTCTCGTCAAAGCGGCTTGTACCACCATCCACATGATCGCCGAGGCCACCAAACTGGCCAAAATGACTACCGAATAATTGCCTGGTTGAATTTTTTTCCAAAACAAAAAAGTAAAAGTCGCCCCCATCTGGCGCTGGTATACCCGGTAATGGATTTACTTCTGATAGATTTGCTGTCGTGCCAGTGGTATACCCTTGTTGCACATTAATGCCTCCACCCCAGCCAGACACATACACATTTTCACAACGATCTACCAGGAAGGCGATGGGCGAAATATTAGGCACAGAACTGTTGGTGCCAAAAATAGTAGAGTAAACATATGCCGAAAGATCTGGCTGAAGCTTGCTGATAAATTGTTTGCCACCAACCTGGCTAAACGGTGCATTAAATACTGTCCAGTTTCCAGTGGTAGTTCCCATAATGTAAGGGAAACCGAAGCGATCAAACTTTAATCCGTATACGAGGTCGATGCCTGAAGTACCAAAGTAAGAAGTCCTGAGGATAGAAGATCCATCACTTCTTAATTCAGTGACAAAACCATCTATACCACCAGCATTGGCAGGGCCAATAGTACCAGTTGTATTACCCCGCAAATCGCTACTTGCAGTAGCACCGCCAACATATAAATTTCCTGTGAGTGGACTTAAAGCCAATACAAAACAGGCATCATCAGCACTGCCGCCAAAGAAAGTACTAAAAATTACACTGGATAGTGTGGGTGTAAATTTGATGATTGCGCCATCCTGCAAACCACCGCCACGCACTGGTTGGACAGCGCCCGGGGTTACTGGAAAATTATCTGATTGTGTAGAAGCCGCCAAATAGATATTATTTGCAGCATCAAGAATTACTTCGCTGCGTGCATCATCTCCATAATTTCTACGAAGGCTTGTGGCTGCAGGACTACTAGTGGGATATTTTGGTTTAATATTAACGCCATCATCTCCGCTACCACCTATTTGATATGAACCGATCAATGCAGTACCGGCAGCATTAAATTTTGTTACTACAATGTCATATCCACCCGAGGCTACTAAGGTATTGCCATGAGGATAATTACCGGAAGTAGTTCTTCCTGCTACTACCAGGTTCCCTTGTGCATCCACTATCATACTATGGGGCTGTTCATTACCGTTACCTCCCAGGTATGTTGCATATAAGCGATTGCTACCGTTGGCTGAAAATTTAAAAATGGCGATGTCATAGCCTCCAAATCCTCCTTCATTGCCACCACCTCCAAATGTAGTTTTATATGCCCCTGGAGAAACGGGAAACCCTGTACCAAAAGCGATACCAGCTGCAAAGAAACTACCATCCGGACCAGGTGTTGCAGTATACCCCCAGGTATCTACTGTGCTACCGGTAAATGTTGAGAATATAATGGAAGGATCTATAATTAGCGTAGCCGAAAGATCATAATTATCCAATCGGAAAGTAACTACATTATCGCTTAAAACATAACGGCAGCTTACTTCCTGTTTTTTTCCTGTAGTGGTTTGATAGCTATAGGGCGACAGTTCAGTAACGTCCCCGACAGGAGTAATAATGATAAGTTTTTTATCCCTGATATTTAATGAAGTCGGACCTATATAATTTAAAGCAATTAATGATGGATTACCACCGGGATGGACAATGAAATCATATTTCAGTTTGTCTCCCTGGCTGTAGTATCTCACATCAATATTTGGGTAAATGTTTTGATAGGTGAC
>JBDSEE010000105.1:0-7637 GCA_039920245.1 Ferruginibacter sp. | reverse complement strand
TGACGAGTCATTGCCTGCCTCGCACTTTCAATTTGTCGATTGGTTAGCCAAACACTATCAAGCGCTTTTAATCCAAAAGTTCCGAATGCAAGGGTAGCTCCACGTTTAGTGTCTCCTTTCATTCTTCCCTTTTGTGTCTTCCTGTGTTTGCTTCTTTTTGGTGATAACATCTTATATTAATTTGCTATTTCGATAATTTGCTAATGTTCTAATTTTTTTATCTTCTTCCTCCACCGCCACCACGGTTCCTTCCACCTTGTCCTCCGCCACCACGACGATCATCTCCGCCACGACCACCTCTGTCTCCACCACCACGGCGATCATCACCACCGCCTCTTCTGTCATCCCTGCGGTCGAAACCACCCGGGCGACTATGACCATCAGGTCCCTCATTTTTTCCGCCAGCTACCATATTAGGATTCAAATCTCTTTTACCCAACACTTCACCTTTACATATCCAAACTTTGATACCTATTTTGCCATAAACGGTAAGAGCAAATACATTGGCGTAATCAATATCCATACGTAATGTGTGCAATGGAGTACGGCCTTGTTTTATTTCTTCGCTACGGGCAATCTCGGCACCACCTAAGCGGCCACCAACTTTTACCTTAATTCCTTCAGCGCCCATTCTAAGTGCAGATGCAATTGACATCTTAATAGCACGCTTATAGTTGATACGATTTTCCAACTGACGTGCAATTGTATCTGCTACAATATTTGCATCCAGTTCGGGACGACGTATCTCAAGAATATTTATTTGTACATCTTCTTTACCGCAAAGCTTCTTCAGCTCTTCTTTTATCCTGTCTACTTCTCCACCACCTTTACCAATGATGATACCGGGCTTGGATGTATGAATGGTTACGATCAGCTTGTTCAGTGTACGCTCAATAACAATTTTGGCAATACCACCTTTATTGATACGGGCATTCAGATAGTTCCTGATCCTATCATCTTCAATCAGCTTGTTAGCATAATCTTTTTTATGTGCATACCAGTTGCTATCCCAGCCACGAATAATGCCTAATCTTGCGCCAATCGGATTTGTTTTTTGACCCATGTTCGGTTTTTAATTATTTGTATTTTCAGTACCTGATTTAGTTGTCTTCTCTTTTTTTGGAGCTGCTTTTTTAGCTGCTGCTTTTTTAGCTGCTGCTTTCTTTGGCGCCGCTTTCTTTGTTTCAGCTTTCACTTCCGGAACTTCTACAGCGCTCACCTGGTTTTTCTTTTGATTCTTAACCAGCTTTACCTCTGTACCAGCTTCGTCTACGATAACCGTTACATGGTTGCTACGCTTACGTACCCTGTATCCACGGCCTTGTGGCGCCGGACGCATACGTTTGATAACCCTTGCTCCATCTACAAAAATTGTTTTTACTATCAATGCATTTTCATCTGCACCTTCATTTTTTAATTTCCAGTTGCTTATAGCAGAAATAACCAGTTTGCGCAAAGGCACAGCAGGATGTTTTGGATTGTGATCCAAAATAGCCAGGGCTTTTTCTACTTTCATGCCACGGATCAAATCTGCGAGCAAACGCATTTTGCGTGGTGATGTAGGATAGTTATTCAATTTTGCTATTGCTTCCATTTTCTTTATTTGTTTCTTGTAAGGATTACTCCAAACTTTTATTACATTTTTTTACTTGAGTGTCCCCTGAAATTCCTCGTTGGTGCAAATTCACCAAGCTTATGACCTACCATAAATTCAGTAACATAAACCGGTATGAATTTATTTCCATTATGAACGGCGAAAGTGTGCCCTACAAAATCAGGCGAAATTGTACTTCTGCGGCTCCATGTTTTTAAAACCCCTTTCTTATTCTTTCCTTCATTTATCGCAAGCACTTTTACTTCCAGGTTTGCTTCGATGTAAGGACCTTTTTTTAACGAACGACTCATTTTTATTTATGATTTATGATATCTGATTTAGGATTTAGCCTAAATTTTCAATCTTGTTTATTTGTTCCGCATTATGCAGAACCATTTTAACTGATTACTATTTATTTATTTATTCGGCAACTTTTTACCGTTTCTCCTGGTAAGGATCATTTTATCTGAACCTTTTCCTCTTGTACGGGTAATTTGTCCTTTAGCATATTTACCCTTGCGGCTACGTGGGTGACCACCTGAAGCCCTTCCTTCACCACCACCCATCGGGTGATCTACCGGGTTCATAGCTACAGCCCTTGTACGTGGACGAATACCTTTCCAACGGTTACGTCCGGCTTTACCCATACTTTCAAGACTATGATCGCTATTGCTTGTAACACCTACTGTTGCATAGCAATTGATTAATATTTTTCTTAACTCACCACTTGGCATTTTAAGAACTGCATATTTTCCTTCTTTGTTATTCAACTGTGCCGAAGTACCTGCACTTCTTACAAGGATACCACCCTGGCCAGGCTGCATTTCAATGTTGTGAACATTTGTACCTAATGGCATGTTCTTCAACATCAAAGCATTTCCTAATTCCGGTACTGCATTATCACCGCTTATAACTGTTTGTCCAACCTGCAATCCCTGTGGTGCAAGGATGTAACGTTTTTCACCGTCTGCATAAGCCAGTAAAGCAATAAATGCCGTACGGTTTGGATCATATTCAATCGATTTTACTGTTGCAGGAATATCCTTCTTACTTCTTTTGAAATCGATGATACGATACATGGTTTTGTTTCCACCTCCCATGTAGCGCATTGACCTTCTACCTTGCGCATTTCTACCAGCAGTATTCTTTTGCTTTTCCAGCAAACTTTTTTCAGGGATGTTGGTAGTAATCTCTGCATATGCATTACCAATTCTCCAACGGGTTCCTGCTGTGGTAGGTTTATATTTTCTTAATGCCATTTTAATTTCTTTGCCTGGGTCCCGAAGGAGTTTTGGCGCTTTTTATTTTATTAAATCCCTGCTTTTGCGGTAGCAAGTTTACCATTCCTTAATATTTTTAAACGGTACCGTACAGATCGATGGTTTCACCTTCCGCTACAGTAACCAGGGCTTTCTTTTTTGCAGGCTTACGTCCTACAATAAATCCTGCCTTTGTGTATTTTGCTTTTTTCTTGCTAGGGATAACCAATGTGTTAACGTTCTCTACCTGTACACCATAAAATTCTTCCACAGCTTTTTTTATTTCCAGCTTATTAGCCTTACGATCAACTACAAATGTGTAGCGGTTCATTTTTTCTGAAAGCTTATTAGCTTTTTCAGACAAAACAGGCTTTATTAAAACATCAGACGATTTCATAATTCTAATTTGATAACCTGCAAATGAACAGGTTGGTTTGCTTTAATTTTTTTATGCTTCCACACCATTTTCTTCTTCAGCTACTGTAAACAGTTTTGCTGAACTCTCTGTAAGAACCAATACGTTGGCATTTAAAATGTCGTACGTATTCAGGTCGCTCAATAAGGAACCGTTTACACCCTGCACATTGCGAAGGCTGCGATACAAATTCTCATTATATTCAGGTATTACAAACAAAGCTTTCTTACGACCGATATTCAGGCTTTTTAAAATTCCTGCAAATGTGCTAGTCTTAGGTGCATCCATATTCACATCTTCCAATACCACAATGGCGTTTTCTTTAGCTTTATAAGCAAGTGCACTCATTTTAGCCAGATCCTTCACCTTACGATTCAACTTGATATCATATTTGTGCGGTTTTGGACCAAAGATGGTACCACCACCTTTATACAATGGGTTACGCAGATTACCTTTACGGGCACCACCGGTTCCTTTTTGCTTGTGCAGTTTCTTAGAAGAACCTTTTACTTCAGCACGGGTTTTTACTTTATGCGAACCCTGGCGTTGTGCGCCCTGGTATTGCTTTACCGCAAGGTAAATAACGTGGTCGTTCGGCTCAATTCCAAAAATGTCGTCTGGCAATTCAACGGTTCTACCAGTCTTTTCGCCTTTTGTATTTATTATATCTAGTTGCATATTACTTCTGTATTAAAACGATGGAACCATTATGGCCAGGAACTGAACCACTTATTAATATGTAATTTTTTTCCGGGAAAATCTTTACTACTTTCAGGCCTTTGGTCTTCACCCTGTCACCACCCATACGACCGGCCATACGCATACCTTTAAATACACGACTAGCATCAGATGAGTTACCGATAGAACCGGGAGCCCTAGACCTGTCATGCTGACCATGTGACTGTCCGCCCACACCGCTAAATCCGTGGCGCTTTACAACACCCTGGAAGCCTTTACCTTTTGTAGTACCTACAACAGCAACTTTATCGCCTTCGGCAAAAATGTCAACTGTGATAAATTCGCCAATGGCTTTATCTATTTCGCTATCGCGTATTTCCTGAACAAATTTTTTGGGAGCCGTGTTGGCTTTTGCGAAGTGACTTACTTCAGATTTGAGGGAGTGTTTTTCTTTCTTGTCGCCAAATGAGATCTGGAGAGCGTTGTAACCGTCAGTTTCTACGGTTTTCTTTTGTGTAATTACACATGGCCCTGCCTCGATGATTGTAACCGCCGTTTGTTTACCGGTGGTATCAAAGATACTGGTCATGCCAATCTTTTTACCAATAATACTTTTCATTGTATCTTATTTATGTCCAGCGCTCCTTGGGTTTCGACAACCCGATGCTATCGGGACAGTCTGACAAGGGAGTTAGACGTTCATTTTTTCTTTTTAAGAACTTACCTGTTGCTTCTTTCCATTCTGGTATTTACCAGGCTGGAAAAAGTTCATCAGGCCTTAATTTCAACATCTACACCACTTGGTAAGTCAAGCTTACTTAAAGCATCCACTGTTCGGCTGCTGCTGGTGTAAATATCTAATAATCGCTTATGTGTACACAATTGGAACTGCTCACGAGCTTTTTTATTTACGTGAGGAGAACGCAATACGGTAAAAATCTTTTTGTGTGTAGGTAAAGGAATTGGTCCTGTTACTACTGCACCTGTACTGCGTACTGTTTTTACAATCTTCTCGGCAGACTTGTCTACCAAATTGTGATCGTAAGACTGTAATTTAATCCTGATTCGTTGTGACATATGCAAAGAGCTTTAAATTCCGTTTTTTAATTTGGAGTGCAAAGGTAAGGGTAGTATTTTAATTGGCAAACAAAAGAAGGAAGTTTTTTAAGGCATATTGCAAATCTTATTTAAATTTTTAACCATTTGCTTTGCATGGAATGGTTTTTGAAACAAGGCGCTTGCTAACATACCTATTCAAATCTCAGATTTATGAAAATCATTCTCATTGCCTGCCTGCTTGGCGCATCGTTTTGCACGCAGGCACAAAGTCTTCATGCAGACCTGTATGCCGGAGCTGCCAATTACCAGGGCGACCTGCAAGGTAAAAAAATCTCTTTTGACAATAGTGGACCGGCCCTGGGCCTTGGGCTATCTTATGATATAACCAATAAACTTATTGTCCGGGGGGCGGCTACTTATTTAAAAGTAAAGGGTTCAGATAATAATAGTGGTTCAAAGGGCGTCCCGAGTCGTAATCTTTCTTTTAAAACATCTGTTTTGGAGGCCCAATTAGCGTTAGAGTATAACTTACTCGACCTTTCGGAAAGGAGTTTTACCCCTTATGTTTTTGCGGGACTTGCTGTTTTTCATTTTAATCCATATGCATTCGACTCATCGGGCAGTAGGGTATATTTAAGGTCATTGGGCACTGAAGGCCAGGGCCTGACTGCCTACCCTGAAAAGCAATTATATAAAAACAACCAGTTGGCCATACCTTTTGGAGGAGGTTTAAAATTGGCGCTTTCTGATAATCTTCAGGTAGAAATTGAAATTGGATTGAGGAAATTATTTACAGATTACCTCGATGATGTTAGTGGTACCTATGCAGATTCAACCCTTTTGGCAAATGGACGTGGAACCCAGGCTGTGGCATTTGCCTATAGAGGATCGCAAATTCCGGGTTCACCTTCATACCCCGGGGAAGGGGCAATAAGAGGGAACCCAGATAAAAAAGATTGGTATTATGTAACCGGTATCAGGATCAGCTACCTCCTGGGAAGCGGAGCAGGAAATGGAAGACGTGGCGGCGGGGGCAAGAATAAACTTGGGTGTCCTACGAGGGTGTATTAAGCAATATAAAATAGTTATATAAGAGAAGAGGCTATTTCATAAATTTTTTTCACACAACATAGACAACGAAGACTAAGCACACAAAGCAAAGCGTTCATCAGATGAGGAGGATCCTGTTTTTCCCAGGACTGCAAAGCAACGCTTAATTTGCCTGTCATAACTGAGGTTAAAAGAGACTTTTTCATGTCAATTTTAATGTTATACTTTGGTTTACTTTTCAAAAGTATTGGACCGTAAAACATTACTCAAAATGAAAGGAATGGAATGAAAAAATGCTGTCATGAATTGTATATTCATGAAGCACTATATTTTGTATTGAGATTAAAGAAGCTATTCTTTGTGTACTTCCCCACCGCTACTTACAGACTTTTTAATATTGGCTCCCCCCCGGTACGAGATATTAGCACCACTACTTGCAGAAGCATTAAGGTTTACACTTGCATGCACCTGCAGGGAAGCACCACTACTGCCCGAGGCTTTGGTATTTTCGCTCAACAGGTCAAAAGCTTTTATAGAAGCACCGCTTGAAGATTGTGCATCAAGATCTTTTGTACGACCTCTGATGTTTATTTCACTGCCGCTACTTGCATCAGCTTCTACTGAGGGTGCATTTATTACAGAAGTGATATTACCCGCACTGCTTGTTTCAAGTTTTACATTGCCCGTATAATTCAATTCATTCTTCATAATTATGGAAGCAGATGAAGAAGCTTTTAGAATATCAATTGACGTAGCTGTAATAAAAGCTTTAAGGTGGGCATTGCTCACATTGTGTTTATCCAGGCTTATTTTTAAAACCCCTGAGTTAACGGAAGTCTCCACACTGTGCATAAGATTATCATCGGCTTCAATGGTAACTTCATTGTTAGAACCGATACTGACTTCTACATCAAATCCCTGGCTGGCACTTATACCATGAAAGGATCCAACATTTCTTTTTTCGGTAACTATGTTGCCGCTGCCAGAAGAATAGTTACAGGAAAAATTCACACAAATAATACAGGTAAAAATTAAATATTTAAGCATAGCTATTAGTTGATTGAGATACAAATATTAAACTTTAATTCCTTCATTCAAATCTTTTTTAGAAACAGGCAGCATTAAATTTATTTTACCTTCGCAGCTATGAAGGAAAAAATACTTATCCTTGATTTTGGATCACAATACACTCAACTTATTGCAAGGGCCGTCAGGGAAGCGAATGTTTTTTGCGAAATCATTCCTTTTCACAAAGAAATCATTTTTGACAAACATCTGAAAGGCATTATACTTTCTGGTTCCCCTTGTTCTGTAAATGATACAGATGCACCGGTTGTGAATGTAAACGAAATTGCAGAAAAAGTTCCTGTACTCGGTGTGTGTTATGGCGCACAGCTTACCGCAAAGATGTTTGGGGGCCAGGTTTCTAAAAGTAACAAAAGAGAATATGGAAGGGCTACACTGAATGTACTTAAAGAAGATGTATTGTTTAAAGGAATACAGGACGGATCACAGGTTTGGATGAGCCATAGTGATAGCATTCAAAAATTACCCCTGGGTTTTGAACTTTTGGGTAAAACAG
>JBDSEE010000104.1:0-81201 GCA_039920245.1 Ferruginibacter sp. | reverse complement strand
ATATAAGCTTCCAAAGGGTTTTTGAAATATTTATAAAAAACGCCGATAGTAAATAATTCGCCGCCTCTTGGATAAACCTCGTAACGCAGGTCAAAATTGGAAACCTTGGTTCTTACCAGTCCAGTATTACCGGCGACAGTTGCACTCAACTCAAAATCATAAAATTGGAAAGTACTTAACTCCCTGAACTCCGGCCGTACAACTGTTTGAGATCCTGATAACCTTACATTGGTCTTATTATTTAATTTATAAGTAAGATTTAATGCGGGTAAATAATCTCTAACCCTGTTATATACATGGCGTGGATCACTCTTACGCATGCTGCCTACTACCTGGTCAAAATCCTCTAAACGCACACCCCAAACGGCACGAAGCTTACTCGTAAACTGGTTGTCTATTTGCAGGAATGCTGCATTAGTTAATGAATTGGCCACATAGCGATAGCTACTTCCTGCCAGTTCATTAAAGGCCAGTTTGCCTGCGCCGAAATTTTCTGCAGCAAATATTTTGTCCTGAGAAAGATTTTGAAACTGGTTACTTCCCGAAGGATTATAAATTGCAAAAGCTCTTGAATCAAACAGCCTGTCCTTAACCTGGAAAAAATAACCGCCTTTTATGGTTTGTGCTAAGCTCTTAACCTGGATAGTTTTACTTACGTCCCCCCCTGCAGTGTAAACATAGTCATTCAGGAAGCCATAATACCTGCTGCCATTTTTCTGTGAGGACTTAGATATTGGAAGTAAAATGATATATGGAGAATTAGCAACTGTTGGATCGTCCTGAACATATTGTACCCGCCGCTGATCAGGAATGTATTGATCCAGGATATTAAAGCTTCCGTACCAGTTTATTTTTGCATTGTATTTGCTAATAGAATGTTCACCGGAAAGTTGCGTGTTATAAAATGTATTGGCTTTAAATGCAAGTTCCGTTGCACGAATATTGTCTGGAGTGCCTGCAGTTCTTCCTTCATAGTCCAGGCCGGTTCTTAATGTGGCGTAATTAGATGTATTTACATTCAGGATATTTTTGAATGAGATCTTGTTGCGGCTACCTAACTGAAGCGTGATATTCCCAAGTGCTCCTGCAAGTATTTCTTTATTGTATTTTTCATTAAAATAATCAAAATACAAATCAGGAACATTATCCTGGAAACGCAAAATCCTGTTTTCAAAAACGGTTCTTTTGATGGTCCTGTTATAGTTTACTGCAAAGATGGCTGCGAGTTTATTTGACCGTCCAAGAGATTTATTAAAACCGCCATTAATAAGAAAATTCTGATTAAGATTTAAATTGGAATTGCCTTTATCAGTGGTCCAGGTATTTTTAAAAGATGCACCAAGAGCAGCCTTTTCTGTTTCACTGGCTGCTCCAAAAGTTGATTTGTTGGGAAATCCTGCCGGCAACCCTCTTGTACCGTCATCATACCCCAGCCAATCTGTTTTACCGCCTTCATAACTATAGAAATCTTTACCAATAGTCTGTGTATTAAAGCCTGTTCCAATCTGTACATTTAAAAAATTCTTTGAAGGCACATCTTTAGTATTCACCTGAATCAGGCCACCAGCCCACTCTCCCGGCAATTCTGGAATAAATGCTTTGTTGATAATGATATTATCAATCATAGAAGATGGAATAATATCGAAGCTGAAAGTTTTGCGATCAGGTTCTGTGCTGCTTAATAAAACTCCATTAAGCATTGCCTGGTTATACCTGTCGGCAAGTCCACGAACTACTAAGTATTTTCCTTCCTGTATAGAAGTACCCGGCACTCTCTTCAAAACTTCGCCTGTATTTTTATCTGGTGATCTTTTGATGGCTTCTGCACTTATAACCTGTGCAACTACAGAAGTATTTTTTTGATAAGCAATTAAGGCCGCCGTACTTTCTTTACGTGCCGAGGATCGAACTACCACTGTCTCTTCATTTTTTGATACACGGTCTAAAACTATATCTAAGCTGGTGATTTTATTTACCTCTCCTTCTACTGCTTCCAATACCTTTGTTTGGTAGCCCACTGAACTTACTGTTATTGAATATTTTTTTCCTACCTCAAGGGTTAAAGTAAATCTGCCATCCACACCAGAGGCTACCGATCTTACTCCTTCCACTAAAATAGAAACACCACTAATTTTTTCGCCCGAATTTGCGTCTGAAACTTTTCCTTCAATGACTCCGGATTGGGCTTTTGCAAAAAAAGTAAGTGATAAAAAAATAATAAGAAGCGTACACAGTTTCATGCATTGTTATTTGATGCAAAAAGAAGCCATGTATGTTATGAGATGGTAAAAGAAAGGTTAAGGAAATATTATGCCTGTGTTATGGGAAGGTTACCTACTTTTCTTAAAACCTGAATTGTAGGCGGGCTGTGAAAACATCATCTTTCACATCCGAAATAAATCCTGGCAGGACTGTCTTTTCATTTTGGATCCTGTCATACCACAATACAAGTTTTGCATTAGGATTAATATAATAACAATAACCAAAACCTACTGTCGAAAATTTGATGTCTGCAGAACTGAAATTAGACGATGCTGTAAGATCATTTGTTTGCACAGCTGTATTTGGATCATACCAATCATACTTTATAATAAGTTGATGCTGGGCATTAATAATATTATGAAGTAAATAAAAATATGCCCCGTTGAAATGCCGGATATAATAACCATCATTTCCTATAAGCAAAGCTGCAGGAGTTTCACTGTTTATCCGGGTGCCAGTCTGAGTGCCAGCTATTATCTCCGTTCTCAATTCTGTATAGCCCGCTTTTGTTTTGATTTTTAATTGTGCATCTGCTCCATAATATTTCCTTGGTGCAAACTTTCCTTCATTGGCAACAGATGAATCAATGGTAACTACTTTCCCTTCGGTATGATAAATGAATTTATTGTTTTGCAACATCCCTCCATTCAAGTAAGAAATGCCCGCACTGAAAATTAATTTCCTACTAATAAAAGCAGGCTTTAATGCAAGTCTTGTGATAAGATCTTTGCGGCTGTCAAAATCTGTAGTGGAAGAAAGTCCCTGGCCATTGAATAAACCAATGTCAAATTTCAGTAATCGAAGTGGGTGGTCTTTTTGCCTTGGTTCAAAACTTACCATTGCCCCTAGATCCCTTTCCGTTTTCATAAGTATTTGGCTCATCCTGCCACGTTCAGGTGATTCTCTGTCGCTTGAAGAAAGATTTAATTCATAACTAAATGGCCGGGCAAACATACCAGCTGTAAATGCAAAAAGCTTGTATCTATTTTCAAATAATCTCCCCCAGAAATCACGTATAAAAACACCTCTTTCTGATCCATCAAACTGGAATACAAACTGAACAGATGGACCTCCTGCTTCAGGAAAATGTATATAATCAAAACGTATCCTTCCACGGCGAAGCATGAAACGATTGTTACTATGTGCAGCAAAATCACCACCACTGAAGTTTTTGGCCCCTTCTGCAGAAGCCATTTGCCATTGAGGTTGCATATATCCGCTGATGCGAATATTATCAAATTTCTTATAAATTCCCAGCATGCCCTTTCCCATATCTTTACTAGTATCTACCATATCCATTAAAAACTGGGCGTTCGCATAATGGCATGCCATTAGCGACATTAGAATAAGAATTGTCTTCCTTAGCAAGTTTCTGATTTGAACGTCAAAGGAATAACAATTTCATATTACTTCTATGTTAAGAAATTATTATCAATTTGAATGCTGAAAATGAGCCCAGGGATAACTTTAATTTTGCACAAAACTTTTTTACATGGCTTTAAATTCAATTTTAAAAATTTTTCTTCCAAAAGACAGGGTATTCTATAACCTTTTTGAAAACGTAGCTGCAGAGCTTGTGAAGATGGGTGAAAAATTAAAAGAGGTCGTACATGAAACAGATTTTGACCGTAGGGGAAAATTGATAAAAGAACTGGAAGACATGGAGCATGTAAATGATAACTATACGCACAATATTTTTACAGAGCTGGGCAAAAACTTTATAACACCTTTTGATAGGGAAGATATTCATTACCTCGCTTCTGCCCTTGATGATATCGCTGATTATATCTACGCATCAGCAAAAAAAATAAATTTTTACCGGGTAAATCCGGATGATATTGGCATCCAAAAATTTGGCGACCTGATAGCATTGGGTTGTGTGCAGGTGCATAAAGCAGTAACCGAGCTTCGTAATATGAAAAATATGCGGCAGATAACGGATGCATTAGTTGCCATCAACAGCATAGAAAACCAGGGCGATGATATTTTTGATATGAGTATTGAAAGATTATTTGCTACCGAGCCGGATGCTAAAGAAGTAATTAAAAAAAGAGAAATATACCAGGTAATGGAAATTGTTACAGATAAATGTGAAGATGCAGCCAATGTAATAGAAAGTATCATTATTAAATATTCATAAAAACTCAGAAGTTTCAAAGGTTTAGGAAGCTTAAAGAGTTTAGGATATTTTGATAGAAAAAATTACCATTGACATTTCACCATTCACCATTCACTTTTCACCATGTCCACTCTTTTAATCGTTATCATATTTCTTGCGCTGGTTTTTGATTACATCAATGGCTTTCATGATGCTGCAAATTCCATAGCAACAATTGTTTCTACCAAGGTACTTACACCTTTCCAGGCGGTGGTATGGGCTGCATTCTTCAACTTTGTTGCCTTCTTTATTTTTAAGGATCATGCTGTGGCCAATACTATTGCTAAAACAGTGCATTCAGAATTTATAACATTGCCTGTTGTGCTTTCAGGTCTTCTGGCCGCCATTGCATGGAACCTGCTCACATGGTGGTATGGCATTCCATCCTCATCTTCACATACGCTTATTGGTGGCTTTGCCGGCGCTGCCATTGCTCATGCTTTTAACATTAAAGGGTTTATAGGTTTATCACAAATAATTGAAGATAAAAAAGTAATACAGATCATTCTATTTATTTTCCTGGCTCCCATTATCGGTATGATCGTTTCCATTTTTATTACAGTTGTGACTATTAACAGGAATGTGTGGTTAAGGATTGGAATTATAATAGTTGCTACTATCGGAACCTGGCTTCTTTTCAATCATTTTCAGCAGGTAAAGATCCATGATAACCTTACTAAATTTTACAAGGTTGATAAGTACGAAGATGCAGTAAAAAAAGATCCATCTCAGCAATCAAAGCTTGATAAAGCGAAATATAACCTGGATGAATCAATGCTCATTGCATCCAATTACAGCAGTATCGGGGGTAATGAAGTGGCCAGGCAAATTACTGCAAAAGGATTGTTGACAGATATAACTACAAGCAGGCTAAAGGATGAAGTGGGAAAATTATATAAGCTTGATAGCCTGAAAAAGATAGCTGAAAAAGATGCAAGCTATAAACCGCTTACTGATAGTATTAGCAATTTAACCGAGCTTGTAAAACCACAACTTTTAACTTATGGCAAACAGCCTAATACAGTTATTGCAGATAGCATTGGCAATCAATTGCAGCTTAGTGAAAACCAAAGGCTGGCTTTAATAAATAACTTAAACAAGTTTAATATAACTGAAGATCTTAAAAAACAAGTAGTAAAAGCTGACAACAGTTATTTAAGGTATGGCCTTGCAATTGTTTCGCTGATTTTTATTCTCACTTATATTTATGTAGATGTAATAAGGGCGCCAAGTGCAAGACGCTCAGCCAATATGTTTAAAAGATTACAGTTACTGTCTTCAGCAGCATTCAGTATAGGACATGGTGGTAATGATGCGCAGAAAGTGATGGGAATTATTGCAGCAGCATTGGTTGCAGAAGGTGTTATTCCGGATCTGAAAGATATGCCTACCTGGGTGCCACTTGCATGCTACACAGCTATTGCACTTGGCACCATGAGCGGTGGATGGAAGATCATCAAAACCATGGGCACTAAAATAACAAAGGTAACTCCCCTGGAAGGTGTAGCCGCAGAAACTGCTGGTGCTATGACGTTGTTTGTTACCGAGCAAATGGGAATACCAGTTTCCACCACGCATACAATTACTGGTGCTATCGTGGGTGTGGGTGCTACTAAACGGCTTAGTGCAGTACGTTGGGGCGTCACAATCAATCTTATCTGGGCATGGATTTTAACCATACCCGTAAGTGCCGTACTTGCTGCCATCATATTTTACATTTATCATTTTATTGCTGAGTAAGAATAGGTAAATCGGATTTTCATTTTTTTAAACCAGCAATATTTTACCGGGCTTTATAGGAACATCATGCACCCGCAGAGATGTTTAAAAAGAGCTTATATCCTGCTCACCAGGTTAGCTACTTACTAATTTTTCAATGATGATCCGCCATTATCTTTGCTTATCTAGTAAAAAAAAATCTTCATGAAAAAAATCCTGGTGACAGGCGGATGCGGATATATTGGCTCTCATACTATTGTAGATCTGATTCAAAATGGTTTTGAGGTAATATCTGCTGATAACAACAGCCGAAGTCACCCGGTAATTCTGAATGGTATAGAAAAAATTACAGGCACAAAGGTTAAAAATTATCATGTAGATCTTTGCAACTTTGACGATACACATGCTGTATTCCAGGAGAATCCTGACATTGCTGGCATAATACATTTTGCAGCCTATAAAGCAGTAGGCGAATCGGTAGAGCAACCTTTGATGTATTATGAAAACAACCTGAACTCACTGATTAATATTTTAAAATGTGCAACCGAATTTTCCATACCAAATTTTGTTTTCTCTTCATCATGCACTGTATATGGAAACCCGGATAAAATACCCGTTACAGAAGAATCCTGTTTAAAGCCTGCCCAATCACCTTATGGCAGCACTAAACAAATGGGAGAAGAGATTGTACAACAAACAGTGGACAGCCAACCTGGTATCAATGCAATACTCCTCAGGTACTTCAACCCGGTAGGGGCACACCCTTCAGGTTTAATTGGTGAAATACCCATCGGGAGCCCTTCAAACCTTGTTCCGGCCATTACACAAACTGCTATAGGCAAACTGGATACCATGAAAGTTTTTGGTGATGACTATTCTACCAGGGACGGCAGTTGTATCAGGGATTATATTCATGTAAATGACATTGCACATGCCCACACACTTGCATTGAATTATTTGGTAGAAAAGAGAAGTAAAACGAATTGTGACATCTTTAATCTTGGTAGTGGGAATGGATTTACTGTTTTAGAAGTAATAAAAACTTTTGAAAGAGTAACCGGGCAAACATTGCCATATATAATTACCAGCCGCCGGGCTGGGGACGTTGTTGAGATTTATGCAAACAATAATAAAGCTACCGAAACACTCGGCTGGCAATTGAAATTCAGCCTGGATGATATGATGCTTACAGCCTGGAACTGGGAACTGAATTTAAAAAAGGAAAAAAATTTTTTTAACGGCATGAACCCTGCTTTAAATTAAACGCCTTTATCTTGCGCCCAATTATAAACAACAATACATGCTAAGTACAATTGAAGTAACCGGAAATAAAGACACCAGAAGTGGTTTTGGTGATGGCATATTAGAAGCTGCACGTGAAAATGAAAATATCATAGCACTTACAGCAGATCTTGCAGGCTCCTTAAAGTTAGGTGGATTTATGAAAGAATTTCCGGGACGTTTTATACAATGCGGTATTGCGGAAGCTAACATGATGTGTATAGCGGCTGGTTTAACTATAGGCGGCAAAATTCCATTTACTACTACGTTTGCAAATTTTTCTACCGGCCGGGTTTATGACCAAATACGCCAAAGTGTTGCTTACAGTGGCAAGAATGTAAAAATATGTGCATCACATGCTGGCCTGACACTTGGCGAAGACGGTGCCACACACCAAATACTGGAAGATATTGGTATGATGAAAATGCTACCGGGAATGACAGTGATCGTACCAGCAGATTATAACCAAACCAAAGCTGCCACAAAAGCAATTGCTAATTATGATGGCCCGGTTTACTTACGGTTTGGCCGCCCCGTATGGCCAATATTTACCAAAGAAGAAGATTTTCATATTGGCAAAGCACATCACATAAATGAAGGAAAAGACGTTTCGTTGTTTGCCTGTGGCCATATGGTTTGGATAGCAATAGAAGCCGCTAAGATCCTTGAAGCCAAGGGTATCAGCGTAGACCTACTGAATATTCATACTATTAAACCTATAGACAGGGAAGCGATAATGGCATCAATAAAGAAAACCCGCTGTGCCGTAACTGCTGAAGAACATAATATCATTGGCGGACTTGGGGATAGCATTGCACAGGTAGCTGCAAAGGAATGCCCGGTTCCTATTGAATATGTAGGAACAAATGACACATTTGGCGAAAGCGGAAAACCCACAGACCTACTGGTAAAATATGGCCTGGATGCTGACCATATTGTGGCTGCAGTTGATAAAGTATTAGCAAGAAAGCTCTGATAAAAAACAGACTTACTTCAAATTCAGGTTAGTAAAGGGTTTGAGCTTTCTACTTATTTTATTTCTTTTTAGTTTCTGAATACTATTCTTAGCCATACTAGCTAACGTTTACTCTACACGCAAATTTTATTCTATTAAAAAATTTGTCTTTCATTTTACAACAGCACTTCATTTTTAAGAGATAATATATGTAAATTTTCAGGCATGGTATTTTCATCGGTTGACTAAAAATCAACAACCATGAGCACACTAATCAACCTTTCAGATTTATTAAAACATGAAATTGATGATTTGTATTCTGCCGAAGAACAGATCATAGAAGCTTTGCCAGATGTAATTGGAACTGCCAACAATCCAGCTTTAAAAAAAGCATTGGATGATCATCTTAAAGTGACACGTACTCAATTAAAAAGACTGGACAAAGTGCGTGACCTAATGGGCAATGGCGCAGAACAAAGCGAAGAGCAAAAAGGATTTTTTATCCGGTTATTTGGTGAAGGGAAACATAAGTGCAAAGGCACACAGGGCCTGATAGATGAAGCGAATAAACTAATGAACGAGGAACTGACTCCCCAGGTGATGGACGCTGCAATTATAGCGGCAGTACAAAAAATTGAGCATTACGAAATATCCGGGTATGGCACTGCAAAAGCATTTGCCATTGAAATGAACATGGACAAAGTTGCCAACCTGTTGAATGAAACATTGAATGAAGAATACGCCGCTGATGATTCTCTTACTTCCTTGGCAGTAAGCAGGTTAAATACTAAGGCGGACCAAGCCACTGTAGCGAGTTTGGGTGATACAGACGACATGAGCAATGGAAATAGCAAAAATGCAGTTAGAAACCGTGCCGCAAAAAAAGCAGCAAGTAAAAAGGCAGCGCCAAAAAAAGCAACAGCATCTAAAGCCACTGCAAAAAAAGCAGCTACAAAATCTCCTGCAAAAAAAGCACCGTCCAAGAAGGCGGCTCCAAAAAAAGTTGCTGGTAAAAAGGCTCCGGTAAAAAAGTCGGCTCCTAAAAAAACTCCTGCAAAAAATGCCGCTCCTAAAAAAAGTGCTGGCTCTGGTCGCAGGCGATAAGCGATAAAAAATAAATAAGAAAGTCTTAATCTTCGGGAAGCCTGGTACTCCTTAATTGTGTATTGGGCTTCTTGCTTTACATTTGTGCCAATCAGAAAATTTATATGCTCGATCAGCAGGATGATAAAGAACTATTACTTCAATTTAAAAATGAAGGTAGCCGTGAAGCTGCTTTTACCAGCATTATTAAAAAATACCAGGAAAAACTCTATTGGCATATTCGCAGAATGGTAGTAGAGCATGAAGATGCTAACGATGTTTTGCAAAATCTTTTTATCAAGGTTTGGAAAAATCTGGAGAATTTCAGGGAAGACAGTCAATTATATACCTGGCTCTACCGGATTGCTACAAATGAAAGTTTAACCTTTCTGGAGCAGCAAAAAAAGCGTAGCGCTATCTCTATCAGTGATGAAGACAACCTGATGGGAAATAAACTAAAAGCAGATAGTAATTTCGATGGCAATAAACTTGAATGGAAACTGCAATTGGCTATTCAAAGTTTACCTGAAAAACAAAAAGCTGTATTCAACCTACGGTATTATGATGAAATGCCCTATGAAGAGATGAGCCGTGTGCTGGGAACGAGTGAAGGGGCTTTAAAAGCAAGTTATCATCACGCTGTAAAAAAAATTGAAGATTATATACTCAATCGTTAAACTACAGGCTTAAAAAACCGTCTATAAGCTGTGCATCTGAATAAAGAAATATTGAACGAGTTAGAAGGCATCAGTCCATTACTGGCAGAAATGGAGCGGATAAACGTATTTACAATACCAAACGGGTATTTTAATACGCTTTCGTCCAATGTATTAGATAGTCTTGAATTTTCTGGTGACCCGATTAATATTTCAAAAGTTAACAGTCCTTTTTCAGTGCCGGAAGGTTATTTTGAGAACTTTTCTTACAACATCCTTTCTGCAATTAAAAATTCTACTACTGAAGCTGAGAAGGAGATAAAGGAATTATCACCAGTATTAGCAGGATTGAGACAGAAGCCTACGTTCTCTTTACCGAAGAACTATTTTGAAGAATTGTCATTCAAAATTGTGGCTAAATTACCAGCAACTGCAAGGGTTATAAAAATGGGCAGGCCTGCATTTTTGCGTTATGCAGTAGCTGCAGTTGTTACTGGATTGATGGGCTTGAGTCTTTTTTCTGTTTTTAATAATAGGTCGGCCACAACTACTTATGCTTCACCATATACCGCTCAAGTATTACAACAGGCTAAACAAATAGAAATACAAAACAGCTTTGAAAGCGAATTGGAAACCTTAACTGGAGCTGATATTGAGCAATACCTGAAAAAATCAGGGCAAAATGTAGAAGCTGCGTTGGTTGCTTCGACTACCGATGATGCTAATCTTCCTTCACAGGAGGAATATCTTTACAATGCAAATACGCTTGATGATTTTTTGAAAACCATGAATCTAAATAATTAATTCTTGCTATGAAATCATTTATACTCCTCTTAATAATCAGCCTTTCTACTTCAACATTTATGATGGCGCAGCAACAAAGGCAACCATTAAACCCCGGGCAAAGGGAACAAAAAATTGAAGCATTATATGTTGCCTATATGACCCGTGAACTTAATCTTACAGAAGATGAAGCACAGAAATTCTGGCCGATACATGCCCAGTTTGATAAAGAAGTAAGAGACGTGAAAATGGAAGCCAGTGAACTGGACAGGCAGCAGCAGGTATTAAATATTAAAAAAAAGTACCAGGACAGGTTTACAAAAGTACTGGGACCAGGCAGAACAAATGACTTTTTCGTTAGGGATGGTGAGTTCAGGAAAAAACTAATTGAGCGACTTAAAAAAATGCGCCAGAATAATGGCGGAGCTTTTATGCGAAAGAATAATATGCCTCCCAGTAGTCTTCAGAATAATTAAGTAACTAAGCCCCTTGCGGGCTTTTTTTATATGCTGTATTAGCTCTCGACCACTTATTTGCCAGCTTATACAAAGAAATCTTGTATCTCGATTTTTTTAATATATTTTTGTATTAGGTGTTTTTCATAGGTTAGCAACGGCCAGCTCTTTCCAGGGCAGGCCTCCTTTTTTTATAAGCTTATGTAAGGCGATTTAATATCATGATAAAAAAGCAACGTCCAATTTTGCTGTTGAGCCCGCTGCCACCAATCAGTTCTTAATTCCATAGATTTTTTCCCATCGTAGTCATACTTTGCAACAAACCTGCTTTTCATTTGCTGTAATTGTGGAGCCACATCCCCACCAAAAAAAATGACCTGGCTATTTTCTTTTATCCAGTAAACTATATGATAAGGGCAATGTCCGCCGGAAGTTTTATAAGAAATATATTCATCTATTGTTCCTTCTTCGGCCAGTAATTGCACCTGCGGATTGTTTTGCAACGCCTCAAAATCTTCTTTTATGTAAGAAGTGTTTTTCTTATCAAGTGCAAAATTTAATTCCTGCCTGCCTACATAATAGATTGCATTTGGGAAACTCAGTTTTTTCTTATCGATAGTAATTCCACCTGCATGATCTTTATGTAAATGGCTAATTAATACCTTGGTTATTTTTCCAGCTTCAATACCATTATCGATTAAGTTCTGATGAATTTGCATCACGCCATCCGCATTTTTGTAACCCAGTCCCGTATCTATTACTATAACATCTTTTGAAGTCACCAGTGCAAAAGGCTGTATCTCTACTAAAAGACTGCCAGCTGAACGCTCCTGCATTTCGTCGCTTTGTTTATTAAAAGGAATAAATTGTTTTGACTTATCTACAGTGAATGATCCCTCACTAAGGGGAATTATTTTTATGCTCATCAGGAGCAAAATTAAAGAAATGATTTTTGTGTAAATGATGCTATCTCAGAACCATTTGCCGGTCTGCGTCAAGCTTTATCAGGATAAATATCAGGATAGTAAATGTGAGTAGCGATGATCCCCCATAACTCATTAATGGAAGTGTGATACCGATAACTGGCGCAAGACCGATTGTCATACCGATATTGATACCGATGTGAAAGAACATAATTCCGGCCACTGAATAAGCATACACACGGCTGAATGTACTTCGTTGCCGTTCTGCTATAAATACTATTCGAAGCAACATGAACATATAAATAAGCATTAGCGATGCACTTCCTAAAAACCCAAAATTTTCACCTACAGATGTAAAGATAAAATCTGTATGTTGTTCGGGAACAAAATCACCTTGTGTTTGAGTTCCTTTTAAAAAACCTTTACCTGTAAAGCCGCCTGAGCCTATCGCTATCTTGGATTGTTTTACATTATAATTTTCTTTATCCGCTTTCCCTTTTTTTGCCGCTGCAGCAGCTGAAGGATCTAACGAGGCTGTATCTGCGGTTATAAAAGGGTTATCCCTTCCCACCATGCTGAAAATCCTGTCTGCCTGGTATTTTTGAAAAACATGCCTGAAGAGAAATGGCACCACCAATCCCACAAAACCCGCCGCCAGTATCCAAAGACTTACAATAAGAATAAGCAAGCCATTATTACGTTTAATTTTTCTCTTTAAAAAATAGATACAACCTAATGCGATGACAGTTAGTGCGATGGTAAGTTGTAATGGTGGAAACAATAGTGTAACGACTAATAAAATACCCAGGGAAGCGCCTAAGATCAAATAACCTGGTGGTAGCCCTTCCCGGTACATTGGAAGCAAGAATGCAAAATAAACAAGGGCAAGTCCTGTTTCATTTTGCAACAGTGAAAATACAATAGGCAGAAATGCAATGCCCGCTGCAATTAATTGTGATCTTGTTTTAGTAAACTCAGTCCCTTGTTGTGAAAGATATTTTGCAAGTGCCAGCGCCGCAAATATTTTACAGGTTTCCACCGGTTGCAGATTCATAAAACCAAGTGGTATCCAGCTTCGTGATCCTCCTACATTTTTGCCCATAACAAAAACCAGCATCATCAAAACAATTCCAAATAGGTAAAAAATATTTGCCGTTGCAGTAAAAAATTTGCTATCCGTAAGTAAAATAAAAATGGCAAAGATGGCACTGATGCCCAGGTATAAAAGCTGTTTGCTATAATTTTTTTTAAATGCAAAAAGGGTTTGCATTACAACATCATTGGTTTTATACTCCACAGAAAAAATACAAAGAATACCTATACAGCATAAACTGATATAAAGCCATATCATCACCCAGTCCATGCCCTTTGTAACTACCGGTTTATGTTGTGGCATGATAGCTTAATTGTTGTTTTTTGATGTATCAATAGTTTCGGGTTTCTTTTTTTCAGAGGGAAGAATGCCTTCAATTTTAGCTACGCTATCTTTTGCCGGAATTTCTTTTTGAGGCTGCTTTTCTTTTTTCCCTTTATCCAGGTCTGCACTTTCAATATCATCCTCTATCCCTGTTGTATCCTTTACTTTTTTTATTTGTCCTTTACCTACGAGGTATGCAGAATCTTTTGAATGCCTAATAGAATCCTGCCTCCGTAGCTCTGCATAAATACGTGCGGGTATCAGGTTGAGGTCCGCCATTTTTTCTACACCGGCTTTTCGATCGGGTCCTGCGATAGAATCTTTAAGATATTTTTCTATCATGTATCCTACAATTGGCGCAGCATATGTACCGCCGAAATGACCACTGTTTTCTACCACACACATGATCGCAATCCTTGGATTATCCCTTGGCGCAAATCCGCAGAAAAAAGCATGGTTAGGTTGCTTAACACCCTTATAATAATTTTCAACTGTTCCTGTTTTACCACAAATAGATATTCCTTCTACTTTTGCTCCTATGCCGGTTCCCCTATCTACCACACCCTGCATACCATCATGTACTACTTCAAAAACACTGTCTGGTATATCAGTTGGTTCAATTCGTTTTTTATATGATGCAAGCATATCAAACTTATCACCGGATTCAATAGAATCCACAACATGCGGAACAATATACCAGCCTTTGTTTCCAATATAGGCCATTTCATTTGCCACCTGAAGTGGTGTAACATCCACTTCACCCTGTCCGATACTTACCGATCTGAAATTGCAATAATTCCAACTGCCTTTACCATATACTTTGTCATAATAAGCAGGCGTTGGGATATTTCCTTTTTTTTCTGAAGGCACATCCACACCTAGTTTATGCCCAAGTCCGAATGCATACATATACCTGTCCCAAGCTGCAAGGCTACTATCCGAATTTGGATATTTGGGGTTATTTATTACCCGCTGCATAACTGTAGCAAAATAGGTATTATCAGAAACAGTGATGGCGCTTTGTAAATCAAAAACTCCTTTGTCTAAACATTTCATTGGCCTCCCGCTGCCACAACCATAAAAAGCTCCATTGCATACAACCCTGAATTTTGTATTTATTACGCCTTCGTGTAGTCCTATTAGCGCCTGTAGAGTTTTAAATGTAGATCCTGGCGAATAAGTAGCGCTAACAGTTCTATTAAGTAACGGTAGTGCAGGATTTAAAAAAAGTTCAGAAAAGTGTTTTCGTCTTTCACTACCTGCGAGATATTTTGGCTGGTACGTTGGCGAACTTACCATGGCAAGAATACCTCCTGTCCTGGGATCTACTGCCACGATGGATCCTAATTTATTTTGCATTAATTTTTCGCCTAGTTCCTGTAATTCTATATCTAAGGAAGTGTACAAATTTTGACCTGCTACTGCTACCGTATCAAATTTCCCAGCTTCCAACCTGTCCGTAAGCCTGTTTTTATTATCCCGTTTAAAATATTGTATTCCTCTTTCGCCCATTAATACCTTTTCATATGTACGCTCAATGCCAGTCATACCTGCATAGTCTCCGGAAACATAACCTTCATTGGGATGTCGCTTTAAAAAATTAGTATCTACCTCCGCATTGTATCCAAGCACATTGGCCGCAGCATCAAAAGGATAACTTCTTACGGAACGTTCCTGTAAATAAAATGCAGGCGAAAAACGGTACATGGCCTCATTGAGTTTTGCCATCTTATCTTCACTTAATAATGCTTCAAATACCGAAGGCCGGGCCCTCCCATTTTTTATGATCAATTCCACAACACGTTTATTAAACTGGGCCGTATCTATTTCCAGGATTTTGCACAAGGCTAAGGTATCTATTCCCTTAAGTTTAGTGGGAGTAATCATCAGGTCTGATATGGAAGCATTTTCAAGAATCGCACGCCGGCGCCTGTCAAACACAAGCCCCCTGTCAGGATAAACTACTTTCCTAAAAATCCCCTGGTCGTCAGCTAATATGCGGTATTTATCTGAAGCAACTTGAAGGCTGAATAAACGAACGATAATGACAAGAAAAAAAACAACGAAAATAATCCGGATCACATTTTTTCTTGATTGGTTAAATACAGGCACCTAGTAAATTTTTCTGTAAAATTATCTGCTTTAGTTCACAACAGCTTTAGAAAGAAAATATTGTTTGAAAGCAAAATTTTCTATGCTGTATTGGTACGGAAGCGTTGCTTTCTGTTGAATAATAATTCTGTAATTATAATAAGCATTATGGCTACAAGTGTTGATAATAAAGTCTTAGCCAGGAAATACCAGATATTTCCAAATTGCCAGGCCTCTAATAAAAAGAGCCAGGCATTGAAAATGAATGTTAAGAATGCAACATAAAAAAGATAAGCAGGTATGCCGCCAAGGCTTTTTACAGAAGGCTCATCATAATTGGTTTCAGATGCTTCTTTTGGTATAAGAATATTTACAAGGAATGGCCTGAAATAAGCAACCAACAAACACGCAGCCGCATGAAAGCCGGGATGATGATGAAAGCTATCAATGGTAAAGCCGGTAATAAATGCAATTACCAGCAGCATTGTACGATTTATATTAAAAGGAAGCCATAGGATAAATAAAAAATATAAATATGGTGTTACCATTTGGTGCAGGTGTATCTTATCCAATACAAATACCTGGAAGAAGATAAAGAAAACAAACCTGATTATATTTTTTACCAAACTGCTCACAAAAAATTATTGGGTTTTTAATTTTTCAAGAATTTTTTTTACCGGCTCCTGGTCTTCATTTATTATGATATACACAAACTGCAGGCTATAAAAATTGGCAGCAGTATGAAATTTTACTTTATAGTTTGTGGTGGCAGCATCTGCATAAACTTCTTCCACTCTACCTATAAGCAATCCTTGCGGAAAACTTGTACTAAAGCCACTAGTGATAATAGAGTCGCCTTTTGCAATGCGGGCGCTTTTCGGAATATTACTAAGGAAAATAATATTGGGTTGTTTGCCATCCCAATTGAGGGTGCCCGTTTCTCCTTTCTTTAATAATTTCCCGCTAATATGGCTATCCTTATGCAGCAAACTCATGACAACTGCATATTCTCCATCTACTTCTGTAATGATACCGACCGTTGCATTATTTATATCCACTACACCCATTCCAGCCTTTAGTTGTGAGCTTTGTGAAGTGTGCAATACAATGTAATTATTCTGAGCACTTACAGAATTGGAAACCACTTTAGCGCTGATAAAATTCAATCTCCTGTATTTTGTAATGGAATCATTGCGGATCGTATCAATCACTGTACGGCTTACACTGTCGGGCAATTCGTAATTGCTCTTTAACATATTATACAGGCGCTCGTTTGCTTTCAGCAATGAGTCGTTCGTTCTTTTCAATTGAAAATAATATTCGACCTTATTATATCGCTCATTTATTTTTCCGGTAACAACATTTGTTACCGATCCAAGCGCTGCCTGGTGATATTTACTGTAACTGGTTATTAAATAAATGCATATCCCTTGCAGGAAAATGAAAAAAAGAAAATTAAAATAACGGCTAATGAAAAGGAAAATATTACGCACCGGGTGTAGAATATTTAATATTGGAATTCTAAATTCTAAAAATGAAGTTGCTTCGTGTTTGCTTTAGTATTTAGAATTTTTCTTTTTTTGCTTTTCCTTATTATCTCATTACAAATGGATACCTGTCATAGTTTTTCAACGCAATTCCTGTACCCCTCACCACACTTTTCAGTGGATCATCTGCAATATGTACGGGAAGTTTTATTTTGGCAGCTATTCTTTTTTCAAGGCCACGAAGCAATGCACCACCGCCAGTAAGATATAGTCCCCTGCGATAAATGTCGGCGGCAAGTTCAGGAGGTGTTGTTTCCAATGCCTTTAAAATAGCCTCCTCAATTTTAAAGATGCTCTTATCTAAAGCTTCTGCTACTTCCTGGTAACTTACCATCACCTGCTTGGGAATACCAGTTACCAGGTCACGGCCATTAACAGGAATATCATCGGGAGGATTGTCCAAGTCTTTCATGGCAGCGCCTACTTGTATCTTGATTTGTTCCGCAGTGCGCTCACCTATCAAAAGACTATGATACCTTCTTAACGCCTCCATGATATCTGCTGTAAATTCATCTCCTGCAATACGAATACTCTGATCGCACACAATACCTGCCAAGGCAATTACCGTAATTCCTGTTGTACCACCACCAATATCAATGATCATATTACCTACCGGCTCTTCTACATCTATTCCTATACCAAGCGCTGCGGCCATGGGTTCATGAATAAGATAAACTTCTTTGGCACCTGCCTGCTCTGCACTATCCCTTACAGCCCTTTTCTCTACCTCTGTTATACTGCTGGGAATACAGATCATCATACGCCAACTGGGAGCAAACAATGGTTTTTTGGGATAGATCATTTTTATCATCTCCCTGATCATCAACTCAGCAGCATTAAAATCTGCAATAACACCATCTCTTAATGGCCTTACTGTGCGAATACTTTCATGGGTTTTTTCGTGCATCATCAATGCCTTTTTTCCCACGGCCAATAAATTCTTTGGATTGTTCCTGTCTAGTGCTACAATGGATGGTTCATTTACGACCACTTCATCATTGTGTATAATAAGGGTATTTGCGGTACCTAAGTCTATTGCTATTTCCTGAGTGAAGAAGTTGAAAATGCCCATAATTTTTCAGTAAGAATCGTTGTAAAACGGATGGAGGCAAAGTTGAAGGAAAATATTGATTAAACAACACCAAATTTTATTTTCACATTAAGATTTACCATTCAAATTGCCTGTTGTTGATCGTAACGTTTATTTCGGAAAAATATTTTCTTTAATGAACTCGTAACCTATGTCTCTGCGATATTTCATGTCTTCAAAATATACCTGCTGCATTTGATAGTCTGCAAGCTCTGATGCGTCCTTGATGTCAGATCCAAAGGCAACACTCACAAACACCCTTCCACTATTACTGACTATCTCATCATCTTTCACTTCTGTGCCTGCGTGAAACAACATGCATTCATCCAAACTTATATCTAACCCTTGTATAGATTTCCCTTTTTTATATTCTGCCGGATATCCACCACTTACGGCTACAATTGCTACGGCCGAACGGGCATCTATTTCGATCTCAATTTCGTTTACCCTGGATTGAGCTGTGAGCAAAAGCATATTTACGAGGTCATTTGTCAGCCTCGGTATTACAACTTCTGTTTCAGGATCGCCAAGTCGGCAGTTGTATTCAATTACGAAAGGTTCATTTTCCTTTATCATCAATCCAATAAAAAGAAATCCTTTGTAATCCATATTATCCTGCTGCAAACCTTTTATGGTAGGTTCAATTATTTTTTCAATTACTTTTTTTTCCAGTATTGCATCAAAAAACGGCAGCGGACTAACAGCGCCCATCCCACCCGTATTCAGGCCTGTATCCCCTTCTCCTATTCTCTTATAATCTTTTGCTTCCGGAAGCATTACATAACTAATACCATCAGTGAGCACAAATACACTCATTTCTATCCCACTTAAAAAATCTTCTATCACAACTCTTTTTCCCGCTTCTCCAAATTTTGATCTCAATATCATCAAGTCGAATTCTGCCTGTGCTTCCAGGTAACTCTGGCAGATCATAACGCCTTTACCTGCAGCCAATCCATCAGCCTTTAATACAACAGGAAGGCTATGTTGCTGAATGTAATCAACACCTTCTTTAAAATTGTCTGCAGTAAATTCCTGGTATGCTGCCGTAGGAATATTATGTTTCTTCATAAAATCCTTTGCAAAGGATTTGCTTCCTTCCAGTGCGGCAGAACGTGCAGTAGGACCTATGATGTGAATATGCTTTGTCTTTTCATTTTTATTAAAATAATCTACAATGCCTTTTACCAACGGCTCTTCTGGTCCTACAAATACAAGTTTTATATCTTCCTGAATGCAGGCATCCGCAAGTTTTTCAAAATTAGTTATATCAATTTCGAGGTTAGTGCCAAGTCTTGCTGTGCCTGCATTTCCGGGTGCGATAAAAAGCTTTTCGCATTGGGAGCTTTGAGTAAGTTTCCATGCAAGCGTATGTTCTCTTCCGCCTGCACCTATTAAAAGAATATTCATGAAACTAAAATGGGGGTTAATACCTGACGAAAATAAGAAACCTGAATGACCTGAACACAAGCATTTTACTAAGCGGTAAATTCAAGTGTTTATTGCGTGATTTTTCAAAAAATTAGATGTTTAAATGAATGCCGACAAATAAAATTCCCTATTTTGGGTAATTAAACTAAAGCTTCAAGCATCAAAAACCAATTATTATGAATGAACAGGTAGTACAAAAAGGACATCCCAAAGGATTGTATGTGTTATTTGCTACAGAATTCTGGGAACGATTCAGCTACTATGGCATGAGAGCCATCTTCGTGCTTTTCATGACTAATAAACTTTTGTTTGATAAAGCCTACGCTTCTAATATTTATGGCAGTTATACCGGCCTTGTTTATTTAACACCACTTCTCGGTGGCTATATGGCAGACAGGTATTGGGGTAACAGAAAATCTATTTTTGTAGGTGGCTCGTTAATGGCACTGGGGCAATTTATGATGTTTGCCTGTGCTAATTTTTATGATCAGGCGGGTTTATCAACAACTTTATTATGGACAGGGCTTGCTTTCCTGATTTTTGGTAATGGTTTTTTCAAACCAAATATTTCAACTATGGTTGGGCAACTATATCCAGACTCCCAAACCAGTCGTAAAGATTCTGCATATACTATATTTTATATGGGCATTAATGCAGGTGCATTTGTGGCACCGCTTGTTTGTGGTTACCTCGGCGAGAATGTTGATTTTAAATGGGGCTTCCTGGCAGCAGGTATCGGTATGCTGATAAGCCTTGTAGTATTTTATTTTACAAAGGATAAGTATGTTGTTTCTCCTACAGGAGAACAACTTGGCGTAGCTCCAAATAAGTATAAGGATACAGGTATTTCAGAAACAGGTAAAACAGGTTTTAGCAGCACACAAGTAATTGTTCTGATTTGTAGTATAATTGCAGCCTTCTCAATAATCCATTTTGTATTAGGTGTTGATATTTGGGGTTCCGCAATTTATGGTATGACGCTTTGTTTACCTTTTGCAATCCTTACAGATCGGTCTCTCACCAAAATAGAAAAGGACCGTTTATGGGTTGTAGTAATTATAATGCTCTTTGTAATATTTTTCTGGATGTGTTTTGAACAGGCAGGAGCATCTCTGACATTCTTTGCCGACGAACAAACAAACAGAACTATTTTTGGATGGACAATGCCTGCAAGTTATTTCCAGAGTTTTAATGCAGGGTTTATTGTAATCCTTGCCCCCATATTTGCGGTACTCTGGGGAAAGATGGCAAAGAGAGGTGTAGAACCACCGGCACCCATGAAACAAGCAATGGGTCTTGGTTTTCTTGCGCTGGGATTTCTTTTTATAGCTTTTGGAGTAACAGGTGACCCACTTGTAAAAGTGAGTATTTTATGGCTTACGGGCTTATACTTCCTGCATACTGTTGGTGAATTGTTCCTTAGTCCGATTGGGCTATCTATGGTGAACAAACTAGCTCCAGGTCGTTTCACTTCACTAATGATGGGTATCTGGTTTATGGCCATAGCCACTGGTAATAAACTGGCAGGAACTATGAGTGCTTTATATCCAGACCCAAAAGCAACAGGGCCAAAACCTGTATTCCTGGGGATTACTATTGATAACCTGCATACTTATTTTATGATATTCGTAGGCTTTGCTGGTGTTGCAGCTGTTATACTATTTTTACTTTCTTTCAGGCTTAGGAAAATGATGCATGGAATAAAATAAAAATAAAAACTATTTGAATGAAAGGCGATCAATATGATCGCCTTTCATTTTTGAATTAACTTTCTTATTCAATATGCACAAGAAGTAAAGACTTATGAAAAGCAGAATGTCATAATACAATTAAATTACTTTGAAATACCTACTCTCCATTACTTGCTTTTTTACCATTCACTTGTGTATTGCACAAGTACCTTCACATTACAAGCAAGTAAAAAGTTTTAATTATTCCCTGCAAAATATTATTAAGGCTTCTGGGTTGGATAGCAGTTGGACGGCGGGAGAAGACGGTTCAGAACAGGTATCATTTGCAGTAATTGATCTTAATGGCAAGAGACCTGTAATTGGCGGTTTTAATTTTCAGAATTTTATTTATCCTGCATCGGTTTATAAAATGTACGTGGCAATGGAAATATTAAAACAGGTCAGCAACAATAAATATGCGCTAAGCAAAACATACATCGTTCTTTCACCAAATGATGTGGACAGGACAAGGGAAATAAATACGGACCCAAGACCTTTATTAAAATCGGGAGATACCGTCACCATAAATTACTTGCTTGACCTGATGATAACAAGAAGCGATAACTCTGCTGCTAATTGCCTGGTAGATATTGCAGGCCGGGAAAACATAAATACGACAATGCATCAAAATGGCTGGTATGGAAGTGAAGTGACCCGCAAGTTTTTAAGCAGGAAATTTGAAGACCCAGGTTACGACACTATTAAAGGAACTGAAACCTCTGCTTTGCATGCAGCAGATTTTATGTTTAAGGTTTATAGCAACCAACTGATAAACCCATGGGTAAGCATGCAGATGAAAGCATTGTTGGGGCGTCAATTAGATAAAACAAAAATTGCTGCAGGACTTCCACCAAATACAATGTATTATCATAAAACCGGCTGGTGGAGTATTTACACGCATGATGTTGGCATCGTTGATGATGGTCACATAAAATACATCATTGCATTATTTATACCTTTAAGAGAAACTGATGCCATTCCTAAAATGAAGGAAGTTTCACGAAGGGTTTATGAGTTAATGAAAAACTTACACCCTAAATAAATTCCAGGTGATCATAACCTTTACCAAGTATTGATTTGTCATCACTACCAAGCCATTTATTTAAAACCGTCGCATAAACATTTTTAAAATCAACCGTATGTTTAAGGTCACCTTCATTTAAATCCTTAAGGTCTGGCATTGGGTTCAGAATCCCTTTCTCTTTTAATCCACCACTAATAAAAAACATATTGTTCGCCGTGCCATGATCAGTACCATTGCTTGCATTCTGCGATACCCTTCTTCCAAATTCCGAAAACGTCATCATCAACACATCCTGGAACCGGTTATTGGCTTTTAGATCTGCGGTAAAAGATTTTATTGCATCATTCAATTCTGTAAATAATCTTTTTTGCGTGGCTTCCTGGTTCACATGCGTATCAAAACTACCCAACGATACATAATAAACTTTTGTGTTGATATCAGAAAGTATTAGTGAAGCAATTGTCTTTAAATTTTTGCCCATTTCAGAGTTGGGATAAGATGCATTTGTAGGATGCAACTTACTTTGCTGGTAAATATAATCTGCACTGCTCAGCGTTTCGCTCATAGTCTTGTACAAATAATCAGCCGCAGCTTCTTCTGAATTTTTATGCGCAGCATTTATGTCTTTATAAAATTTTTCATTGCTGCTGCTGTATAAGCGACGGGGGTCTTTAAATGCAAGTCCTTTTTGGCGCTGCCCTTTCATAGCAAGACTTAATACATCATCTATCTCCAAAGCCTGTGTAGGTTTATCGCAACCTTTGCATAGTGCATCCAGGTATCTCCCTACCCAGCCGGTGTTCACATATTCATTGCTTGCACTGGCGCTCTGCCAGATATCCATACTGCGAAAATGAGAACGATCAGGGTTGGGATATCCCACACCGTTCATGATAGCCAAACTGCCGTCATCATACAAAGCTTTAAAACTTCCCAGTGCCGGGTTCAGGCCTGCATCTGCAGTGAGGTTCAGTGCTTTATCTTTGGCAATGCCAAGCCTTGGCCGCTCTTTATAATAAATATCATTGCTGATGGGTATCACTGTATTTAATCCGTCGTTGCCGCCGCTAAACTGGATTACCACCACCACTTTATTACCAGCCGGGACCATCATCGGGCGTTCAAATGCCTTCAAAAATTTGGGCACCATAAAAGAGGCTGTAGCAAGTGAACTAACCTGTAAAAATTCTTTTCTTTTGAATATCATATTAGAAGTTTAAAAAATAAAATTTAGCAAAGCTGGTATTCCGGTGTGCTCATATATTGTATCACTGCACTTTTGATAAAATTCTCCCTGCTGTCCTTTGCCAGGTAATTATCAAGCAAGGCTGGGGATATTCTCCCTTGCGATTGTAATAACGTTGCTGCAATTTTATCAGCAAGATTTTCCCTTGCCACTTTATCAAATACTTTTGTAACAAGGCCCCATTCAATATCGGCTCCTCCGCCCCGTTGGGTATATAATTTATTACGGTTAATTCTTACCTGCTCTTCATTCATTTGCCCCATATTAATATCATCGTCCGTCTTTGGTCGTATCACTATTGATTCTTTGGCTGCAATTACCTGCGGTATCTGCAGCCTCACCATCAAAGTGCTGCTGTCTATCCATGTACTACCACCAGCCCAACCTGCCACATTGGGCGGATAAAACAAAATTTGTCCCAGTACTTTTTGAAAAAGCAATTGTGCATTATCATTATCTAATTCTAGTGGAAGAAACCTGCGAAGACCCGCCAGCAATTCAATGGGCGATTTTATTTTAGTGCCGATATATGCTGCTGAATAAAACCATGTACTTGTAAAAATATCCTGTAGCAATTTTTGTATATCATAATTGTTTTGGTAAAAACGATTGCTTAGGTATTGCACATGCTCTTCATCCTTTGGTAAATATTCTCCCTCATTCACCAGGAAGCGATATAATTTTTTACTGATATGATATGCAGTTTGTTTTTGTGAAAGCAACATATTCAGGATATCATCACCATCAAAGTTTCCTGTTTTACCCAAAAAAGTCTTTTGCCCGTTGTCGTGTTGATTTTTTCGGAACATAAATTCTCCTTGCAGATTGAAACCCCAGCCAGTAAAAGCTCTTGCAGCTTCTTTAATATCCTGCTCCGTATAATTTCCCCTGCCCATGGTGAAAAGTTCCATTACTTCCCTCGCAAAGTTTTCATTAGGATGTTCTTTTTTATTTTGCTGGTTGTTCAAAAACTGCAACATCGATGGCGACTTGCTTACTTCTTTTAAAAGATCGGCAAAATTGCCCAGGGCATTCGTTCGTATCGTATGCAATAATTCCTGCTGGAAATAACTATTGATAACCCTGCATGCAAAATGACCATGCCAGAACAAACTCATTTTCTCTCTTAACTGCGCCTTGCTATTTATCATTTCATCAAGCCAGAGCAGGTTTAAATTCTTAAGATCGTCTCTCGATTGTTGCCTGCGCAACCTTCCTGCATTTGCTTTCGCTTCTGTATTCTGCATAGAGGCAACATCCATTATACCTTTATATAAACCATCAGCAAGGTTTTGCGCCACTTCAATTTTGTCGGGTGCTGATGACGAGGTTTTTAATAAAAGGTTCCAGAGATTGACCTGGGTTATGTCATCAAGCGAAGCGGCATTTTCGGCCATTGGGCCAAATGCGGCTCTCCAGAGAAGGTGTTGATTTTTCAGGCGGTTTGTAACGATCATATCATGAATTTAAGTATTCTAAAAGCTATGACTCATCGAATTCTGATTTGTTTAACCAAATGTTCAAATAAATTTTTACTTCATACAAAACTAATTTGGGTAAATTAGCCAATGCAACTAAAAGGTTTAAAATATCTGCTTCCGCTGCTCCTTTATACCGGTTGCGCTTTTGCATTTACCCGGCACGGAATATTTACATGGTTGCCTATGATGCACGCCTGGATATTGATCCCGGTGCTGGAAACTTTTATTCCAGCAAGCAACAGGAACATGAGCGAAGTTGAAGAAGATCTCGCCCGAAAAAACAAGCTCTATGACGCAATGCTTTATTTAATTGTCGTGTTGCAATATGCCGCCTTATTCTATTTCTTAAAACAAATTGCAGAACCAGATCTTCTTTGGTGGGAAAGACTTGGCCGCATCATGTGTATGGGATTGTTGTGCGGAACATTTGGAATTAATGTGGGCCATGAGCTCGGCCACAGGAATAATAAAACAGAACAGGCGTTTGCAAAAATGCTATTGGCTACATCGCTGTACCTGCATTTTTTCATAGAACATAATAAGGGCCATCATAAACATGTAGCTACTCCTAATGACCCCAGCAGTGCAAGGCTGAATGAACCGGTTTACTTTTTTTTCTTACGCACAATTATTTTCTCTTATTTATCTGCATGGCATATAGCCAATGATGAGTCGCTGAAAAAAAGAGGTAAAAAATTCAGCATACAAAATGAAATGCTGGCAGCACATTTTTGGCAATTGTTATTACTCCTGGTTATTTACCTTGTCTTTGGATTGTTGCCATTACTTTATTTTCTGTGCTCGGCATTTATGGGGATTCTGCTGTTGGAAACAGTAAATTATATAGAACATTATGGTTTACAACGGAGGGAAACTTCGCCCGGGAAATATGAAAGGGCAATGCCACATCATAGCTGGAACAGTAATCATGTTTTGGGAAGAATGATGTTGTTCGAACTAAGCCGCCATAGCGATCATCATTACCTTGCAAGCAGAAAATATCAAATTTTAAAACATCATGATAACGCTCCTCAATTGCCTACAGGCTACCCCGGCAGCATGTTACTGTCGCTGGTACCAGCTCTCTGGTTTGGAATAATGAATCGTAAAATTGAACAACTTAATAACCCGGGTATGAATGAAAATAATTACGAAGGCATTTCTATTTTACCTGTTCCAAAATAACTATGCAATACATGTGGCAATAAGATACCTTCTGCTGTTTGATTATTTTCCAGCAATGCAGCAACTATCCTTGGCAATGCAAGCGATGACCCATTCAAGGAATGCACCAACTGTGTTTTCCCTTCGCCATCTTTATACCTGATCTTCATCCGGTTGGTTTGAAAAGTTTCAAAGTTGCTTACAGAACTTACCTCCAGCCATTTTTGTTGTGCAGCACTATACACTTCAAAGTCGTAAGTAAGCGCAGAAGTAAAGCCCATATCGCCACCACATAACCGGAGTATCCGATATGGCAGCTCCAGGAATTGTAAAAGCCTTTCAATATGGTTTACCATTTCTTCCAGTACGTCATAACTTTTTGCAGGATGCGTAAGCTGAATGACTTCCACCTTATCAAATTGATGCACCCGGTTCAACCCCCGTACATCGGCACCAAAACTTCCTGCTTCCCGCCTGAAGCATGGCGTATAAGCCGTAAGCTTTATGGGCAGTTCTTCCTCCTTCACAATTTCATCCCGGTAAATATTTGTAACAGGAACTTCCGCCGTGGGTATCAGGTAAAGTCCATCCACAGTTATATGATACATCTGCCCCTCCTTATCCGGCAACTGGCCGGTACCATATGCTGTGGCTTCATTCACCATCAATGGCGGCATGTATTCAGTATATCCTGCCGCTGTATTGTAATCTAAAAAATATTGAATTAATGACCGTTGCAGCTTTGCACCTTTCCCTTTATACAAAGGAAATCCGCTGCCAGTAATTTTTGCGCCCGTCTCAAAATCTACCAGGTCGTATTGTTTTATCAAATCCCAGTGAGGCTTTCCAGCATCATACAACACCGGCTTTGTTCCGCCTTCTCTAACCAGTTCGTTGTCCTCAGGTGTTTTGCCGGCAGGCACACTACTATGCGGCAGGTTTGGAAGTCTTACAATAAGATTTTGAAAAGTTTCTTCCTCTGACAGTAACAATGCTTTCTGATGCAGGAGTTCTTCTTTGTGCTTTGCAACTTCCAGCTTTTTTTCTTCTGCCCCCGGATTATTGCCTTTACCCATTAGCATTCCTATTTCTTTGCTTGCGCTGTTAATAGAAGCCTGCAAGCTTTCAGTACTCGCCTTTTGTTTGCGGATGTTTTCATCCAGCACAATAATTTGATCCACAATGCCAGGCTCTGCAAAATTTCTCACGGCAAGTTTTTGCTTGACCAGGTCAGCATGCTGCCTTATATAGTTTATCTGTAACATCTTTAAATACTTTTAATACCGGCATATGTTTTTTATAGCATCATCGTTGCGTCGCAATCACTTCATCTGCATACATGATGGCAACAAAATAAAATGGAACTAAATATTTTAACCAGTCGCTAAGAGCCGCAAATATAATCCGAAATACATATTGGCTACATTTGCAGCATGCAACATGCGGAAGAAGATCTACAGGTACGGTGGTTGAAGCTCAGGATAAAACTTAAAGAAAAGTTTGGCATAAAGCCGGATATGAATGGCGTTTTATTGTTAATTGGCGTGCAGGAACTTGGCCAGGGACCACAGGAATTTAGCAAAGAACAAAAACAGGACCTGATGCATATTGCCATTTGCACCATTCTTTCGGCTAGCGATTTTTATAAATTAGATGGGCTGGATGATGAAGGCTGGCCGCATTTTAGCCAGTTAAAAGCATTGCCGGATTATGAAACCTACCAGCAGGAAAATTTTTTAAAAGATCATGTGCTTCTATATTTTAGCAATCTCCAGTTTTAATTTTTGATGAACCTTACTGTAGCAATTTTCCCCAATACTGGATTTCCATTAGCAAGAACGGTTGCATTTATTGCCGAAAGTAAACTTACATTTTGGGCAGGAACAGTAGCAGGATTATCATAACCAAATATATCCCCATCTTCTGTACCGGCATCATGTACATACAAATTTACCGTTACATCATCTACCCATTTGCTATTCTGTATCAAGCAATAATTATTTATGCCAGTAAACCAATCGGGCGATGGCGCTACCATGCTTGCAAAGCTTATGCAGGAAAACGAGGAAGTAAACGTAAGCGGAAATTCAATGGAGCTATTGATGCCTGGAGCTGGAACTGCAAACCTTGACAAGGCTTTATGATTTAAGATCATTGAATCCAGTTCCTGGTTCATTCTTATCACGTTGCCTACCTCGGCTACATTTTCCAATCCCAATGTAGCCGGGCGGTTGCTCCATAAAAAAGTATCTTTAGAATGAACCATCCCAGCCACTATTGTGAAGTGTGCGCCGGCAGGAATAGTAAAAGCAGGGCTCATCCATGCTGTAGTGAGTATGACCTTATAGCTCACAATTTCTTCCGGTGTAGCTATATTGGCTGTATCTTTTTTACAAGAAAAAAATGCAGCAAGTACTATAAAATAAAACATCAGGCGCATTGGAGAAAGCTTTTGTCCTAAAATTATTACAAAACAAGTTTGCCTTAATATCTTTCGCATTAGTTTTGATAAACTTAAACCAAAAAATATAAATACGAATTATATGACAAAAAAGATTTCTATTATAAACGCATTATTATTTTTTTCAGTATTCCTGCTAAGCAATATTGCCCAGGCGCAGGTAAAAAAAACCAGCACAACAAAAGCTACAACCCACGGTAAAACATCCTCTACCAAAAAAATTCCTGCAAAGGCCAGCGTTATTAAGGCCAAGCCAACTTTGCATGCTACCTCAGATGGCTACCGGGTAAAACTCATCACGGATTCAGGCACAATGGTAATAAGGCTTTATGACTCTACGCCCCTGCACCGGGATAATTTTATTAAGCTTGTAAAACAAGGTTTTTATGACAGCCTTATGTTTCACCGGGTAATTCCTTCTTTCATGATCCAGGGCGGCGATCCTGTATCTAAAAGTGCAGCGCCTGGCATGCAACTCGGAAATGGCGGCGATGATATGACACGCATTCCAGCCGAATTCAGGTCATCACTTTATCATAAAAAAGGCGTGCTGGCTGCAGCCCGGGACGACAATCCTGAAAAGGCCAGCAGTGCCTGCCAATTTTACATTGTGGACGGGAAAACTTTTACTGATGACCAATTAAACAACCTCGAATTAAGTAAGCGAATAAAATATACTGAAGCACAAAGGAATATGTATAAAACGATTGGTGGTACTCCTCATCTTGATATGGCCTATACAGTGTTTGGCGAAGTGGAGTCTGGAATGGAAGTAATTGAAAAAATATCTCACGCTGCAAAAGACAATAATAACCGACCGCTGACTGATATTCGTATGCGGATTGAAATGCTGAAATAAATAACCGGTAAATTATTTTTCAGTTAAATTGCACCTGAATTTTTAAAACCAAACATAAAATCTTTCTGATGAATTATCCGGCTAATTTAAGATATACAAAAGATCATGAGTGGGTTTCACTTGAAGGAAATGTAGCCACCATTGGCATTACAGATTTTGCGCAGCATGAGCTGGGGGATATCGTTTATATAGACATCAGCAGCAGCGGCAAAGCGCTAACAGCAGAAGAAGTATTTGGAACAGTGGAAGCTGTAAAAACAGTTAGTGATCTTTTTTTACCTGCAGCAGGAACCATTACAGAAGTAAATCCTGCTCTTGAAGCGAATCCGGAATTAGTAAATACTGATCCGTATGGCGAAGGATGGATGATAAAAATGACAGTTGACAATCCTGATGATATAAAAAAGCTTATGGACGCCGATGCTTATACAGCCTTGGTTAATTGATCATGATAAACTTAAATAAGAAAAGATTCATACCAGGCATTGCCTGGTTTTTTATTGTATCAGTGCTGCTATTGTTACCCGGCAGTGATTTACCCACTCCTTCGCCATGGTTTCAATTTCCCTATTTTGATAAATTTGTTCATGCGACCTTATTTGCTATCCAGGCTTTTCTTTTCATTTGGCCTGCACGATTAATTACTACCGATAAACCGCAATTAAATAAATGGCTTATCGCTATTGTTCTCGCAAATATTGAATGGGGTTTCATTACCGAACTTTTACAACTCCTTGTACCAGGCAGAAGCTTCGATCTGACCGATTGGGCCGCTGACATCCTGGGTTCATTTATAGCATACTTTTTTGCCAGGATCTTCCTGCTCAAGAATGTATCCTAGAATCTCCTTTCCCAAGTTTATTCCTGCTTCAATTCCCATATTAAAAGAATAAAAAATTTAATATCATTAGCTAAGTCCTTAAGGCTGCAAAATAAGCCTCCAACTTGTTTCTACCGTATAATCGGCTTACATTTGTACCTATGTTCAACGAAGACAGCATGGAATACAATACCACACGTAACCATCTTATTATAAAAGAGTATGGCCGCCATATACAAAAAATGGTGGAGCATACACTTACTGTGGAAGACAAAGAAACCCGTCAACAAAATGCATATGCTATTATAGAGCTAATGGGCTTTTTAAATCCTCATTTAAAAAATGTAGAGGATTTCCGGCACAAACTATGGGATCATCTTTTCCTTATTAGCGATTTTAAACTTGATGTAGATAGCCCATACCCGATTCCTACCAGGGAAACTTTAAAAGCAAGGCCTGAACAATTACGCTATCCAAAAAAATACCCTCGTTTTAATCACCTGGGAAAAAATATAGAAGTAGTAATAGATAAAGCCCTGAAGGAAGAGAATCCTGAAAAGAAACAAGGCTTTGCAAATGCAATTGCATATTACATGAAACTAACTTATAGCAACTGGCATAAGGAATTGGTTCATGATGATGCTATTCAACAGGAGTTAAGCAGGATCACGTCCGGTGAATTAGAATTCAACAACAGGCCATTTGTAAAACATCGTACAGATAGTCACATGGACAGGGATGATTATCCGGCAGCAAGAAATCAATACCGAAAGAATTTTGGTGCAAGGGATAACCGCGGTCAGAGTGGTGGTGGTCAAGGCCAAGGCGGTGGTGGCAACAGGCCAAATAATAATCGTGGCGGACAATCTGGTGGAGGAGGTAACAGGCCAAATAACAACAACCGTAATTTCAAAAAAAGATTTTAATCTGCATACATAATTTTTCAGAACCCCCTGGTAATAGACAACCAGGGTTTTTTATTTTTACAAATAAAAAAGCATGGCAATATTTGAAGTAGAAGGCGGCAGAAAACTTTCAGGAAATATAGAACCACAGGGAGCTAAGAATGAAGCACTCCAGGTAATTAGTGCAGTGCTGCTTACCAGCGATGAAGTTGTGATTGAAAATATTCCTGGCATTACAGACGTGAATCTTCTCATTGAATTATTGAAAGACATGAATGTGAAAGTAGAAAAAAAAGCTAACAATTCTTTTAGCTTTAAAGCAGATGATGTTGATCTGGAGTATTTACAATCGGACGCATGGCATAAAAAAAGTGGCAGGCTTAGAGGATCCGTAATGCTTGCTGGGCCCATGCTTGCACGTTTTAAAAAAGCATATATGCCGAAGCCTGGTGGCGATAAGATTGGCAGGCGGCGAATGGATACGCACATAATTGGTTTCGAAAAACTGGGAGCAAGTTTTAAATATGAAGAAGGGGCAGGTTATTTTTTACTGGAAGCAGAAGCATTGAAAGGAACTTATATTGTGTTGGATGAACCAAGTGTTACCGGCACAGCAAATATAATAATGGCTGCAGTGCTGGCAGAAGGAAAAAGCACTATCTACAATGCAGCATGCGAACCTTATGTGCAGCAACTTTGCCTCATGCTAAACAGCATGGGAGCAGACATAAATGGCATTGCCAGCAATATGCTGATCATTAATGGCGTAGAAAAACTACATGGTTGTTCACACCGGGTGCTACCAGACATGATAGAAGTGGGAAGCTTTATTGGCCTTGCAGCCATGACCCAAAGCGACATCACCATTACCAATGCAGGCATTGCAAGCCTGGGAAATATTCCTGAAAAATTTCAGCAGTTAGGAATCAAGATGCAGATCAATGAAGACAACATCCATATCCCGGCGCAGGCATATTATGAAATTGCAAAGTATATGGATGGTGGCGTTCTAAGTATTTATGATCATCCCTGGCCGGGTTTTACACCGGATTTGTTGAGCATTGTATTAGTGACGGCCATACAAGCACGTGGCAGCATACTCATTCACCAGAAAATGTTTGAAAGCCGTTTGTTCTTTGTAGATAAACTTATAGAAATGGGTGCCCAAATTATCCTTTGCGATCCGCATCGGGCTGTGGTGGTCGGTCTCGATAAAAGTAAAATGCTGCGTGGCATAAATATGACCAGCCCCGATATACGTGCAGGAGTGGCACTCCTCATTGCCGCCCTCAGTGCAGAGGGTAAAAGCACCATTCAAAATATTGTGCAGATAGACAGGGGCTATGAAAATATTGATAAAAGACTTAATGCACTGGGAGCGAATATTGTAAGGAAGGCTTAAGCTTAAACTTTCCATTTTCAACTTTGAACTTATCCGGCATTTTCCACATTTAATTTTTTTATTTCCACAGCCTTGATTTTCTTTGCACATGGCATCCCCTTATCATAAGATACTTATCATTACCGCTCCTTCCGGGGCTGGCAAGACTTCTATCACAAGGCACCTGATGAAAAAATTCCCGGAACTGGCATTTTCAGTTTCTGCTGCTACCCGGCCGCCCAGGGGCTTTGAGAAAGACAGCGTAGATTATTATTTTATAAGTGAAGATGCTTTCAAAGAAAAAATAAAACACAAGGAATTTGCAGAGTGGGAAATGGTATATGAAGGCAAATATTATGGCACATTAAAAGCAGAGCTAGAGCGGATATGGGCCAATAACCAGGTGCCGGTACTGGATATAGACGTGAAAGGTGCTATACATGTACAGGATCAATACCCCATAAACACACTGAGTATTTTTGTAGAACCCCCATCGGTTGAGGAATTGAAAAAACGCCTGACAGGCAGGGGAACGGAATCAGATGATTCTATTGCTGCGAGAATAAGCAAGTCTTCTTATGAAATATCTTTTAAAGAACAGTTTGATAAAGTAGTGGTGAATGATAACCTTGAAAATGCATGCAGACAGGCAGAAGGTCTCGTGAGAAATTTCCTGGCTTTTGATCCGCTGGTCAATGAACAATAGCCTGGAGAATCCCTTATCGGTTAGTGTCTCCAACCGAAATCTACAAACAACATCCGATAGCTACCAGATTTGAAATGCTCACTGAAAAAAGATTCATTCAACCCTTTTTAGTATTTTTATCCAATGGACATCAGCGCCCTGCTCATTATATTTTTTGCTTCACTAATATTGATAGGTTTTTTTGCAGGAATAGAGCGTGCATTTATATCTACTAATAAGTTCTCTATTGAGCTTAAAAAAAAACAGGGTACATACAGTGGAAAGATCTGGGGGAAATTTGCAGAGAACCCTACCCGCTTTATCGGTACTATCCTGGTAGCCATTAATATTGTGCTCGTCATTTATGGCCTCCTCATTGGAGCAATGCTCCTTCCTATCTGGAGCTGGATAGAACACCGGCTTCCCGTATCTGCAGCCAATTATGTAAAGTATATCAGGTTATTTGTAGAAACCGTACTGGCTACGGTTATCATACTAATAGTGGTAGTCGCCTGCAGGGCACTCTTCAGGGCAAGACATACCTCAATTGTCAATAGTAAAATTATTAGCTATATCACCAATTTCTTCTATTCATTTTTTTCATCGGTATCCCGTTTATTTGTGGGCATTTCCGAATGGATATTGAAATACATTCTGAATGTAAAACTTACGCATCGAAACACGCTTATAAGCAAATCAGATCTGGAACATTTTATACAACAAACAGGTGGTAACTCCGAAGATGAAAATGCTGACCTGAATAAAGAATTATTTGAAAATGCTTTATCACTTAGTGAAGTTAAACTGCGTGATTGCCTGGTGCCCCGAAAAGAAATAATTAGCATTGACAAGCAAGGCAGTATTGAAAAAATAAAAAAACTTTTTATCGATACCAGGCTAAGTAAACTCGTTGTGTACGACGATAATATCGACAATATCATTGGTTACGTTCACCAGCTGGACTTGTTTAAAAATCCTGCAACGGTACAGGAGATCACCTTACCCATTCCAGTAGTGCCAGAGAGTATGAGCGCTACCGATCTTATGAATAAATTCACCCTTGAGCGAAAAAGCATTGCCTGGGTTATAGATGAATACGGTGGTACTGCAGGCATTGTAACTATGGAAGATTTGTTAGAAGAGATCTTTGGTGAGATTAGAGATGAGTATGATGAAGTAGATGAATTTATTGACAAGCAGATATCTTCCGATGAATATATTTTCAGTGGCCGCCTGGAGCTGGATTACATTACAGAAAAATATGGCCTTAAGTTCCCGGATGACGAAGGAGCAGAAACCCTCTCAGGATATATCATACAGCACAACGAAGGCATTCCACGTCAGAAAGAGCGCATCATTACCAGCCATTTTGTTTTTGATATTTTGAATGTAAGCAACACCCGCATTGAAACGGCTAAATTAAAAGTGCTGAAATAATCTGACATGACTATTGCTGTACACATCAGCCATACAGACGAGCAAGGCTCGGTTTTTCTACAGGCTTGCTTTTCAATCTTAGTGAGGCAGCATCACAGCCATCAATTTATTTTTTTTAAAGAAAAAAATCAGCCTGCATTTTTACAGGAAAACAATGCATCTTTTATTAATATTTCTCCTGCAATAAAAAACAACCTCCTTTTACATTACTGGTATAATTATAAGTTACCTGCATTACTTCAAAAAAATAATGTGGTTCTTTTCATAAATGATAATGCTGTGACATCTTTGAGATCAACGGTAAAGCAATGCATGATCATAAAAGACCTGGAAAATATCCAGCACCTCCTCAAGCCTGGGACTGGAAGATCCTACGCAAAAAAGTTCTTCCCAAAGTTTTTAAGTAATGCAAATATTATCTGCACATCATCTCTATATTTGACTGATAAAATTCAACAATATTTTCCAGCTACTGCTCACCGTTTGCATACGATCAATCATGGCTTATCTCCTCATTACAAACCCATTTCTTTTGATGAAAAACAACAGGTCCAGGATACATGTTCCAATGGATTGCCTTATTTTTATTTCGAGGTGACTAAGGCAAATGCTGCAACCATTCTTCCATTGCTAAAAGCTTTTTCGCAATTCAAAAAATGGCAAAGATCTTCCTTCAGGCTATTATTACTATACAAAGGCAAGGCTCCCGCAGAACCCGTTGCAGATTTCAAAAATTATAAATACCAGGAAGATGTGATATTAATGGCTCATGGTACACCTGCAGAAGCTGCAAGGATAATGGCTGCTTCCTATGCAGTTATTTATTTACCTGCCCATTACCTAACAGGCTTTACAGGTCTTCATGCCATGCGCTGCCAGGTTCCGTTGATAAGTTCGGGTGAAGATTTTTGCCAATCACTTTTTGGAGATGCCGCAGTTTACTGCAAAACTGTATCAGATGACATTGCAAAACAAATGATGATCGTTTACAAGGATGAAGGCATTTATAAGTCACTTGTAAAAAAAGGAACTGATCTTTCGGAAGCATATTCATGGAAAAACACTGCAGACCTTTTATGGAATGCTTGTATGCCGGAATGAACAGTTTAGTACCTTTGCCCTTCTTAAAAAACTACATGCAGAAGTCATCCATTAATATTGATATTTTACTTGACGCTAATAAAATTCCACAACAAATAAACTGGAAAGCCAGTGACAGCAGTGCAGACATGGCACAGCAGGCTAAGGCCCTTTGCCTCGCATTTTGGGACGCCGAAGATAAATCGGCACTCCGTATCGACCTTTGGACAAAAGACATGATGGTAGATGAAATGGGCGATTTTTTTTACCAGATGCTGATGACCATGGCCGATACATTTAACCGGGCTACCCATAAAGAAGAACTTACTAATGAATTGAAGACCTTTGCAAAATCATTTTTTGAAAAATTCAAAGCGGAACTTTTAAAAGACCAGCAGTCATAACATCAACTTAAAATTTTTATCATGGGCTTAGAACAACAAATAATGACCGAAATGAAAGATGCCATGAAGGCTAAAGACGAAGCAATGCTACGTTCTTTAAGGGCTATTAAAGCTGAGATCATAAAGGCAAAAACAGAGCCCGGTGCCGGCGGTGAAATTGATGAAGCTACAGAGCAAAAGTTTCTGCAAAAAATGATGAAGCAGCGAAGAGATTCATTGGAAATATTCGAGAAACAGGGAAGGTCCGATCTTGCTGTAAAAGAAAAAGAAGAAATGGCGGTGATAGAAAGGTTTTTGCCGAAGCAAATGAGTGCAGAAGAAATTAGGGAAGCTGTGGCTAAAATAATTACAGAAACTGGTGCTTCCGGCGCTGCAGATTTGGGTAAAGTAATGGGCACAGCCAGCAAACAACTGGCTGGCAAAGCAGATGGCAAAACCATAAGTGGCATTGTAAAAGAATTGTTAGGATAATTTCCAACTTATGATAATTGATGCCGTATTTTTTTTGTTGTTGGTATTAGCGGTTTTCAAGGGCTTTCGCAAAGGACTTATAGTAGCCTTATTTTCATTTCTTGCTTTTATTGCAGGTTTAGCGGCTGCATTAAAGCTTTCCACAATCGTGGCTGGCAAGCTTTCTTCACAGACTGGCAGCAGTGCTCGTTGGCTTCCGGTCCTTTCATTTATCCTGGTATTTATTGTAGTGGCATTGCTGGTAAGCCTTGCAGGAAGGCTCATACAGAAGACATTTGAAACGGCTATGCTTGGCTGGGCAAACAGGATAGCGGGAGCGGTATTTTACCTGCTGCTGTATAGCATTTTTTACAGCATTTTTTTATTTTATGCGGTGCAGTTAAGGCTAATTTCTGATAATACCATCAAAGCCTCGCTGACTTATATTTATTTGCAACCACTTGCGCCCTTCATCATGAATAAGCTGGGTGACATCATACCTTTTTTTAAAAATATGTTCGAACAATTGCAGCAATTTTTTGGCAGCGCAGCGGGTAAAATATAGTAATGTGCAATCCTGTTATATAAATTAATGTAATTTTATGCTGATTCAGTATTTTGCAGGAGGATATTTTTTTTGATTTTTACTTTACCAGAAGCATCAGCGGATGAGTTACGAAATAAAACAAGACGGGAAATACAAATACATTGAAGAAGGCAGTGGTGAAGTGCTAATGCTGTTGCATGGCTTATTTGGTGCACTTAGCAATTTTAAAGACCTGATAGAGCATTTCAGGAAATCACATAAAGTAGTGGTCCCCATGCTACCTTTACTTGAGATGGATCTACTACATACATCAGTAGGCGGCCTGGAAAAATTTGTATATAAGTTTATCGAACATCGTCAATATGATGGCATTCACCTCATGGGCAATTCTTTGGGAGGACATGTAGGACTTGTTCATATTTTAAAACATCCTGAAAATATTACTTCACTTATTCTTACCGGGAGTTCTGGCCTGTTTGAAAATGGGATGGGAGATACGTATCCAAAAAGAGGAGATAAAGAATACATCCGAAAAAAAACAGCACTTACTTTTTATGATCCTGCCATGGCTACGGATGAATTGGTGAATGAAGTATTTGAAATAACCAATAACAGGTTGAAGGTTATAAAAATTATTGCACTGGCCAAAAGTGCCATCCGTAATAATCTTGGTGAAGAAATCAGCCAGATCAAACAGCCTACTTGTCTTATATGGGGAAACAATGATACAATCACTCCGCCTTTCGTAGGCAAAGAGTTCAACCGGCTTATCCCCAACAGCGAGTTACATTTTATTGACAAATGCGGCCATGCTCCTATGATGGAAGTACCCGAAGAATTTAATAGGATACTGGATGGGTTTCTTGCAAAAAATAAAACCCACGCTGCAACGGTTTAAGTTTTAGTGTTGTCTTTTGTAGGGTGATGTTAGCTTAACATCCTAAAAAATACCAATATAAAAAACCGGCAACCATGTTAACTATAGAATTAATAAACAATAACATTCCACGGCTACAGCTACAGGATAGTGTAGCAAAGGCCCTACAGTTAATCAATGACTTTCGTGTTTCTCATTTACCCGTTGTGTCTGAAGAAAAATTTCTTGGGCTTATCAGCGAAGAAGACCTGCTGGATAACGACGATGAAAAACTACCTGTAGAATTTCTTGAAAAACATTTCGTAAATGCATCTGTGCAGGATAATGTTCATTTTTTAAATGCTGTGAATGTAGGTATTCAGTTTGAAACAAACATTGTCGCTGTCATTAATCCTGAAAATGAATTTGCTGGTGTAATTACCACACAGGATCTATTGAAGACACTGGGAAATTTTGCAGGCGCAAATGAAATAGGAGGAATTATAGTACTGGAAATGGAACGTTCACAATTTGCTATCTCAGAAATAAGCCGGATCGTAGAAAGCAATGATTGCAACATCCTGCATCTGAACACAACCACGGACTCTCTTACAGGACTTCTTACGGTAACACTTCACATAAATAAGCGTGAGATCGCTTTGATCGTCTCTTCTTTCGAACGCTATGAATACGATGTGATATATTATTTTGGAAATGAAAAATTTGAGAATGAGATTCATAATAATTATCGTCATCTGATGAACTATCTTGATATTTAACTACTGCATTACGTGTAGTTGCCATGGTCTGCAGCAATTGTCTTATTTTTATAAAAACCATACAACTCTAAGCAGCCGCATGAAATCCAAGTGTTATCTTCTTTTTTCTTTGATAATTTTTTGTCTTCCTTTTTTATCACACGCACAAAAAAATATTAATCCCCCGGGCGCTGTTCAACAAACAGGAGATATTTTAGCAACCATTGACACAAGTAGCAAACTACTCGTGAAGGACATCATTATTTCTGGTAATAAAAAAACTAAAGGCTATATCATTTTAAGAGAAATACATTTTAAAAAAGGAGATTCACTTATTGCAGGGCATCTATTTCAGCAAATGGAACAAGCACGCAGGCAGGTTTATAATACTACTTTATTCAGCGAAGTTTTTATAACGATAGATATTATTTCAGCAACCGAGATCGTTCTGCATATTACTGTAAAAGAAAAATGGTATATATATCCCACACCACAGTTTCAATTGGTTGACAGGAATTTTAATGAATGGCTGAAAGTATATAATGGTGATCTTAACCGTGTCATCTACGGTGCAAAATTTGAACATTATAATTTAAGCGGAAGAAGAGATCGTTTAAAAGTTTTTTTGCTTAATGGATATGCACGTAATTTTTCATTTAATTATATTGCTCCATATTCCAATGCAGCACTTACAGAAGGGTATGGGATTGCAGGAAGCTATACACAAAATCGAGAGATTTCTTATCGAACCAATTACTATAACAAATCTGTCAATTATACCAAACAAGGATTTGTACGCAGGTCTGCTTACGGAGGGGCAAGTTACCTGATAAGACGAGGCTATTTCAGGCAACACATTATTTCACTTAGCTACACACATTACAATGTTGATGATACCGTAACCCGTTTTTTAAATCCCGCATATTTCAACAGTACCAATGCATCACAGGGATTTCCGGATGCCAGTTATACTTATTATTATGCTAACACAAATAACATTAATTATCCACTAAGCGGACAGATATTGAGCACAAGTTTTACCAAAAGAGGCACTGGCTTTAAAGGCGGAGTGAATATGACAACACTTGATCTTTCATACCAGAAGTTCATTCCACATAATCATAATTGGTACAGTAATTTCCAGGTAATATCAAAGATCAAATTGCCCTTCGACCAACCGTATATAAATCTTCGCTCCATGGGCTATTTAGACAACTACATGAGAGGTCTTGAATATTATGTCATTGATGGAGTGGCTTCATTTATCGGAAAATATACATTGAGAAAAAAGTTAATCGCATTTAAGATCCATCCTCCTGTTTTCAAAAAACTAATTCCTGTAATACCTTTTAGCTTTTATGGAAAAGCCTATGGTGATATTGGTTATAATTATATCAGGCCCCAGTTTGACAGCAGGTTAAATAACAGGTTTCTTTATACGAGTGGGTTTGGAGTTGATATTCTTAGCTTCTGGGACATGCGGCTTAGCCTGGAATACAGTTTCAATCAATTAGGGGAAAACGGGTTATTTTTACATGCTAAGGGCGGTTTTTAATTACAAGTAAATGCTTTCATGAGAATAGCTATATACAGCAGGGGAATAGAAAATAACCAGATTGAAGACATTCAATTGTTGCTGAAAGAATTGGTAAAGCATGACGTTGAGCCAGTTTTTTTCCAGGATTTTTTCAACCAGTTTTATTGTGCTGTAAATATTGCCGGCAAATATTCCACTTTTAACCTGGATGACGAACTGGATACAAGTATTGATTGCATGATAAGCCTGGGTGGCGATGGCACTATGCTGGATACTGTTACGCTGGTAAAGGATTCAGGTATACCTGTACTTGGTATTAATTATGGCAGGTTAGGTTTCCTGGCCAACATTGGCAGAGAAGAAATTAACTCTGCTGTGGAAGCACTCGTGAGCAGGAAATATGTTTTGGACAAAAGGACATTGATACATCTTGATGCAGATATTCCTTTGTTTGATAAAACCAATTACGCTCTAAACGAATTTTCATTACACAAAAAAGATAGTTCGCCCATGATAAAAATTCACACTTATCTCAATGGTGAATTTTTAAATACTTACTGGGCAGATGGAATAATTGTAGCAACGCCTACAGGTTCTACAGGGTATTCCCTGAGTTGCAATGGCCCAGTTGTCTTTCCTGATAGCGCCAGTTTTGTTATTACACCTGTTGCACCGCATAACTTAAACATACGGCCCATCATCGTACCTGATAATACTGTTGTGTCATTTGAAATTGAAGGCCGTACAGATGGTGTGTTGTGTACATTGGACAGTCGCCGTGAACTTGTAGGAAAAGAAGTTCAGCTTGCTGTGAAAAAAGAAAAATTTGGCATCAACCTGATTCGCTTAAATGAAAATAATTTTTTACAAACCCTCCGCAACAAATTATCATGGGGTCTCGATAAGCGTAATTAGCAAAATTTCATTCTGCAATAGATGCCTTTCAAAACAAAAAAACCAGCACTCATTTTTATCATCTATTGGTTCTTGCTTGCCTATATAATTGCTGCATTAATTTTTTGGTTTCTTGCTTTGAATATTCAAAATGATAAAATGCTTTTGTATAAGCAGGAACAATTAAAAACAGAAGACACTTCCTATGCTACTTCATTGGCAGGGATCAAGCAGGAAAATAAAAGAAAAAAAATGCAGTATGCCGGCGAAGGAGCTACCTTTTTATTACTCATCATTGCCGGTGCCATCTTTGTTTACCGGTCAGTGAAAAATCAATTAGCCATAAGCAAGCAACAGCAAAATTTTATGATAGCTATTACACACGAGCTAAAGACACCTGTTGCCATTTCAAAACTAAACTTAGAAACTTTACAAAAAAGAAAACTGGAGCCCCCACAGCAGCAAAGGCTTATGCAAAATACTTTGCAGGAAATAAATCGCCTGGATACACTCTGTAACAATATGCTTGTTTCTTCGCAAATAGAAGCAGGCGGTTACAGAATGGTAGAAGAAAAAATAAATCTAAGCATGCTATGCTTTACAATTGCCGAGGAGTTCAGTCAACGGTTTGCAGACAGGAAAATAAACTGCGAAATAAATGAGACTGATATTTTTATTGAAGCTGATCCTGTACTCATTCAAATTGTTATCAGCAACCTGGTGGAAAATGCATTAAAATATTCACCCAAAGAAAGTCCTGTTGAAATAAAGGTTGACACGATAAAAAAGTTTGCAACCTTACAAGTGATAGATAATGGCCCTGGTATACCAGAGCCGGAACGAAAAAAGATTTTCAGAAAATTCTATCGGCTGGGTAATGATGCAACAAGGAAAGCAAAGGGAACCGGGCTGGGACTTTACCTTTCTGAAAAAATAATAAATGCCCACAACGGAACGATATTAAACAAAGACAATCCCGCTGGCGGAAGTATCTTTATGGTTAATATTCCTCTAGCATAGATCATAATGGCTGAAAAAAAATACTCCATATTACTCGTTGAAGACGAAGAAAACTTACAGGAGGCGCTTAAGCTAAACCTGGAACTTGAAGGCTATGACGTAAGCTGCGCAAATGATGGAGTAAAGGCGATACGAATGTTTCAACAGGAACATTTTGACCTGATCATTTTGGATGTTATGCTTCCTGAATTGGATGGAATTTCTGTTTGTGAAACGATCCGGCTTGTTAACGTTGACATTCCTATTTTAATTCTTAGCGCAAAAAATAGTAGTGCAGACAGGATACTTGGATTAAAAAAAGGTGCTGATGATTACCTGGCCAAACCTTTTAACCTGGAAGAATTACTGCTAAGGGTAAATAAACTTATTCGCAAGAGCGAACAGATAGCAACAAAACTTCCCTTGCCAGATATATATGAATTTGGAAAAAATAAAATTGATTTTAAAGCACTGGAATGCTTTAACAGGAAAGGAGAACAGAATCCTTTAACCAAGAAAGAAGCCATGTTACTTAAACTCCTCATTGAAAATAAAAATGAAGTAGTAACAAGGGAGAAGATATTACAATCAGTGTGGGGTTACAATGTTTACCCCACGACAAGGACGATTGATAATTTCATATTGAACTTCAGAAAGTATTTTGAAGAAGACAGCCGCAATCCCCAGCATTTTCACAGCGTAAGAGGCGTGGGCTATAAGTTTACTGAATAATGTGATGCTGCAACGAACTATTAATAGCCTGGATGATCTCCTGACTGCGATGATACAATTCATCCATCTTTTCATTTCGTTCAAAAGGGGTATACATCATCCATTCAAGCTCTTCAACTAATTTTTGTACCTGCAGAATAGTGCTGTTTTCTATTCCTGAGCGATCCATCACATTCACAATCTTCCGGCTGTTTATTTCTGATTCCGGCATATCAAATTTCGCAGAAAGAAATGCTTTGACTTCTTTGTTTAGCAATTCATAAAACTCAAAACATTCTTCGCTTTCAAGGCAGGCTTCTGTTTTTTCCAATGGGTTCAATTGGTTATATGCAGCTTGCGAAATAAAGTTTTCCATTTCTTCCGTTGCATTTTCATTTACAACAATTACAGGCGAAGCCGCAGATTTCTTGCGCCTGGAAAACAAGAATAGAATTCCTGCTGCGAATAATAGAACAATAAAAACAAGGCCTATTGTATTTACATTAAATATTGTGGATGTTGTCGCAGGCTTATTGTTATTATTCTTGCCATCGGAGATATCGGATTTTTTATAACTGCCCTGGCTAATGATTAATGGTATTGCATTAGTAGAAACTGTTTTATATGTTCCGTTTTTTGGATTAAAAAAACTAAAGCTAATTGGTGGAATTGTATAATCTCCAGGCGTTTGAACTGTATAACTATATTCAAAAAATTTATCGCCTCTCAGTGGCACTGAGCTGGTATTGTATTTGTCATTAGCCGTAGCTTCAAACCCATCAATGCCCAAAGGCCAGTTTATTTCAGGCGCATTAATTAACTGCATATTGCCGGCACCACTTATCGTAATAATTAATTTCCCTGTTTCATCAGTGCTAAAATTTGCCTTATCTATTTTTTCATGAATGGTAAACTCTCCTACCGCCCCGGAAAAATTCGATGGTTTGCCCGCTTCAGGCAATGGCTTTACCTCAATGGTTATGGGTTTGCTATTTAAAGTGACAGTTTGATTTACCGCTTCACCCTGCGGTGTTAAAAGATCGTCAAACAAACTACCCGAACCATTTCGTTGCAAGCTTTCTTCTTTTATAAACTGCACGTTATTTTCCAGTGTAGCAGATTCTAATTCTATTTTACCGGATTGTAAAGGATATAACTGTGCCTTACGAATCGTATAAACATTGTAGTCCTTTCCATTTAGTTTTTCCTGTGCATATCCCGTTACAGTGGGTTGTTGCAAATCAATAACAGAAAAACCATTGAAGCTTGGATTTTTGGTAAGCTTGCTATCACTTTTTAACCTTGTGTATAATTTATAAGCTGCCACAATTGGCTCACCTACATAACAACTTGTTTTATCTGTAACAAGTTTCATCTCCATATTCTTACTTACCTTACTAACAATATTTTCATTTTTATGAAGTATATAATCATTGAAATCATTCCTGTTTCTTTCTTCAGTAAATGGATCTACATCAACAAAAGGGCTGGCGCTATAAGCATGTGAATTATTATTACCGGAGCTGGCATTTTTCACCACGAGGTTCAATGGCTGGCTCTTGTATTTTTTTCCAGATACAACTGCAGAAGAAGATTCGATTACGAGTGTTCCTGGCTGTCGTGGCTGTAATACATAGCTAATAGAAATATATTGTTTAACAACTCCGTTGTTATTGCTCATGCCGCTCTCCTGGTTAGGGCCGCTTATCACTTTAAACTTTCTTAGGGAAGGTGGTTGTATACTCTGTATATCTGATGCATTGTCTACGGTGAGTTTTAGCGTGACATAATCATCTTTATTAATCTGGGTGGGATATATACTTGATTGAAAACTAACCTGCGCAAAAGATAGCAGGCTAATAAAGATAAAAATGAAAGAAGAAAATATTTTTTTTAGCCCTGGTCTCATAAAATTATATCATCCATGCAAATTTAAAGTTTCTATTGAGGGACTGGGTTATATAAAGCTAAAATGAATCTAAGAAACTGTTAATTAAGGTCGCCTAACTGTGGCCTCATTACGATATCTTCTACCACGGCCTGCGGGCTAAGTTGAGAGGCTGCATAAATCATATTTGCAACATCCATTGTTTCCATAATGCGGCCATTGCTGTTGTCAAAATTTCCCCAGCTATCGGTCATTACTGCGCCGGGAAATACTGCTGTTACTTTAATGCCATGTGGTTTTAATTCGTTTCGCAAATTCTGGCTAAAGCCATGCATAGCATATTTGCTAATGCTATAGCCACCGCCACCGGCATAAGCATGTAAAGAAGCAATGGAACAAATGTTGAAAATATGACCGCTTTTTTTTACGATCATTTCTGGCAATAATTTTCTTGTTATATGATAGGCGCTGTAAAGATTTGTGTTTATCTGTAATTCAAGCGTACCATCGGGTTCATCCATAACATTTCCGGGCATATAAAATCCGGCATTATTTACCAGTATGGATGGCGTGCCGGATAAAAGGCACCATTCTGCAAAAGCAATTGCCTGAGCTTTGTCCGAGAGATCTGCAGCCTTTATCTTAATATCAACCGATTTATTTTTTGCTGCAATTTCATCAGCCACTTCCTGCAGATTTTTTTCGTTGCGGGAACATAACAATAATGTATTTCCCAAAGCTGCAAATTTCTCAGCGATGGCTTTGCCAATACCTTTGCTTGCACCTGTAATTACAATATTCATCTCTTTTATTTTTATGGTAGCTTTGCTGCGTGTAAAATTAGTTATACCAATTCACAATCTTTATTATCCATATGCCTGTATACAAACATATTTTTTTTGATCTTGATCATACCCTTTGGGATTTCGATAAGAACGCCGAAGTTGCGCTCGCTGAAGTATTTACCAGGTTTCAACTGGAGGAGAAAATAAAAGATGATTTTAAAAAATTTTATGAAAATTATCTTATACACAACAGCATTTTATGGGATAGGTATCATAAAGGATTTATTAATGCAGAAGACCTGAAATGGAAACGCATGTGGCGGACGTTGCTTGATTTTAAGATTGCTGATGAAGCACTGGCAAAGGATATGAGCCAGGCTTTCCTGGAAATATTGCCTACAAAAACGGAACTCTTTCCACATACACATGAAGTGCTTAGCTACCTTAACGACAAAGGCTATAAGCTTCATCTTATTACGAATGGGTTTGAGAAAACCCAATGGAGTAAAATAAAGAACAGTGGTCTTGATAAATATTTTGTGGAAGTTATCACTTCTGAAAGCAGCAAGAGTGTGAAGCCTAACAAAGAGATCTTTGAGTATGCATTACAAAAATCAAAAGCAACGGTAGAGGAAAGTATAATGATAGGAGATAATGCAGATGCTGATATCCAGGGAGCAATCAATGCCGGTATGGATTGCATTTTTGTAAATCACATACACGCTCCGGAATTGACTGGTTGCACTTATAATATCACTCATCTTCAGCAATTGGAAGATATATTTTAAAAAAAAGCCCCTGCTTTGTTGGCAGAGGTTTAATGTCTTTGTGCAGTAATTACATTTTGGCAGTTGTTTCAGCTTTGTCTTTGCAGCATGATTTAGCTGTTTTAGTACAGCATGATTTTCCTTTAGCGCATTTTTTCTTTTTCTCTTTTCCGCCTTCGGCAAATGATGCTCCGCTGATCATAACAGCAGCAGTAGCAAATAGGAATAATTTTTTCATAACTTATATTTAGTTTTTATTTAGATGCTTGTAAATATAAAACATAAAAACCAAGCAACACAAGCATTACAGTAAATGTACTTAATAAATTCCTATCACGGTTACGCCGCCTTTTACAATTTCATTCAGTTTCACTTTTAGCTCAGTTCCTATAGGCAATAACAGATCTACCCTGCTACCAAACTTTATAAAACCCATTTCATTTCCTTGTTTTACTTGCTGTCCTACTTCCAGGTAATTTATAATTCGTTTAGCAACTGCGCCTGCAATCTGCTTCACCAACATCTCCGACGCAACACTATATTTTAAAACTACGGAATGCCGTTCATTCTCAGTGGATGATTTTGGGTTCCAGGCTACCAGGTATTTTCCTTTATGATATTTGTTGTATACTACTTCTCCATCTACGGGATTTCGGTTTACATGTACATTCGCAGGACTCATAAAAATAGAAACTTGCAACCTTTTGTCTTTAAAATATTCTTCATCTACTGTTTCTTCTATCACAACAACTTTTCCATCTGCTGGCGCAATAATGTTTCCGTGAGCTATTGTAAGTGTGCGGGCCGGAATTCTGAAAAAAGAAATGATAAATAAAACCAAGATAAGTGTTATCGCAAAAAACGCTATACAAAGCCACAACAAGTTTGCACCAAAAAACCAGAACATTAATAAATTCAGTGCGGCAAAGATCATTGTCGAAATAGCGATCGATTTATATCCTTCTCTATGTATCGTCATGTTGATAAAAAAATTGAATCTGCATTTTTGTAGGCAGGCAGCAAATGTACAAACTATTGCTTAAGCGTGCATGAAAAGCACGACATACATCCACGCAAAAGGAGTAGCAATAAGTAAAGAATCGAATCGATCGAGGAAGCCACCATGGCCAGGCATAAAAGATCCGCTGTCTTTAATTCCTGCGGTTCTTTTTAGTTTACTTTCCAGCAGATCACCTAGCGTACCAAACACAGCACATATAGCTGCAATAGCGGTCCAGTGCTGCACCGGGATATACTTTATAATTGGTAAAAAATAGCCAAGCAATGAGATTGTTAGCACACAAAGTATGGCACCTCCAATTGTTCCTTCCCATGTTTTTTTGGGTGATATTTTTGAAAAAGGAGTTTTGCCGATAAACGATCCTACGATATACGCCATGGTATCATTTATCCAAATAGAAAAAATGATGGCAAGTGGTAGAATGGGTGAGTATAATAAATTATCATTACCAGGAGCAGCATAATTATTAAGTCTTGTACCCAGATCAATCATCATCCACACAGGCATCACTATGTATAAAAGAAAAAGCGGTAAATAATAAATATATTTTTCCCCGTTTATGAGTTTAATAATTTTTACAAACTCATATACACAACCTACCATTATAGCAAGGAAGAGAATAATAAATGTCCATGCATTAAGGAGAATACCTGCCAGCATCACAACGGCAAATACGATGGCTGTGATGGCTCTTGTTTTAAATGTTTGAATTTGTAATGCCAAGATTAAAAATTTTCATTAGCAATAGAACCAAATGGATCTGCCTGTTCTAATAAAAGGGTTTCACGTGTTTCAATGCGGAGGCGGTTATCGGCAGATGCTTTGTTCAACATCCAAAATAAAAAAATGAGAGCCGCTAAAGCAACAATTCCCCAGCCCCAGTGAATAGAGGGATCTAATTTGCTTACATCGAGTTTTTCATTTTTCATTCCAAGATAAAACAGTTGTATTACAGCAATCAGGTTATTGAGAAAATGTGCAACAATATTTATCCAGATATTTTTTGTACGATAATATAACATACCCAATACAAAACCCAGCACGGCCCTGCTTAAGAAAAGATAAATAGAAAAATGGATGATGCTGAAAAGTATTGATGTAACGACAATAGCCAGCATTGGATTTTTCCACCAGCGGATAAGCACATTTTGCATAGCGCCTCTGAATAACATTTCTTCAAACATAGCCGGGAAAAAAGCCATAATTACAATGGCCATCAAAAATTCCGGCCAGCTTTTCAGGTTACTAAGTGCCATTACCTGTTCGTTATACATATCTTCCAGTCTTCTTGCTGTAGCATTTAAATCAGGGAAATGGGCAATGATGCTTTTGCTGATATCTGCCAGGGGCGCTGCAAGAATGTTTGCTGTAAACATTATCAGGAATCCAAACAATATTTGCTTTGCATTTATGTACTTATTAAATCCAAGCCACCATGAATTTCTGCCATGCACAACCAATAAATACAATAATGCTGGCAGGCATAAAAGAAAAAATGTTCCCAATACCTGCGAGACCCTCGCCATGAAAATATTTTTTGGGTCCATCATCGCCTTCATCATCACATCGCCCATGTTAGCCAGCGGCGTTCCATCCGGTACCATCTTCATTCCAATTACCAACTGAACTACTGCTGCCAGTATGAATCCCAGACCAAGGAATAAAACTAAAATACCAAATTGCCCTGCGGGGCTGAAGCCTTTAACAGATTTGTATTGCATACCCTGCATATTAATGTAAATTTGCAGCCGCAATATACAAAATGCTATGCCTCATATAGGAACCATACAATTACCAGAATTCCCATTATTACTTGCACCCATGGAAGATGTAAGCGATCCGCCATTTCGTGCCGTGTGTAAAGACAATGGCGCCGACCTGATGTATAGCGAATTTATTAGTAGTGAGGGGCTCATCAGGGACGCCATAAAAAGCCGGGCCAAACTTGATTTTAGTGAAGAAGAAAGACCCTTTGGTATTCAAATATTTGGTGGTGATGAAGATGCAATGGCGATGAGTGCCCGCATTTGTGAAACCGTTAATCCCGACCTGGTAGACATTAACTTTGGCTGCCCTGTAAAAAAAGTGGTGAACAAAGGTGCAGGTGCAGGTGTATTAAAAAATATTGCTTTAATGGTTCGGCTAACTGAAGCCGTTATAAAAAGTACCACTCTTCCTGTTACGATTAAAACAAGACTGGGCTGGGATGATAATACTAAAAATATTGAAGAAGTTGCAGAGCGTATGCAGGATATAGGTGTTCAGGCAATTGCTATCCATGGCCGTACCCGCTGCCAGTTGTATAAAGGGGAAGCAGACTGGACACTTATCGGCAAAGTAAAAAACAATCCACGCATACATATTCCTATTTTTGGAAATGGTGATATTGACAGCCCACAAAAAGCATTGGAATATAAAGATCGCTATGGCATAGATGGCATCATGATAGGGCGTGCCGCTATTGGGTATCCCTGGATATTCAGGGAAATAAAACACTTTATGGCTACAGGAGAAATACTGCCATCGCCCACGCTTGATGAAAGAATTGAAGTTTGTAAAAAACACTTACATAAATCAGTGGAATGGAAAGGGCCAATCGTAGGCATTAATGAAATGCGCAGGCACTACACTAATTACCTAAAAGGGCTACCAGGCATAAAAGAATTCCGGTACAAACTTGTCACACTCCCATCTCCTGAGGCTGTATTTGAAGTGCTTGAAGAGATTAGTCTTCATTACAAAGACTATAATTTTGAAAGAACACCTATAGAAATTATTAACTACCACGAGAAGTGCCCTTTGTAAGGTCAGCCTAATTCCAACGCAGATAAAATTTCTTTACTCATTGGTTCAGTAGATGCTTCAAAGAAATTTGTAAGGTTTCCTTTTTGATCAATAATGTACTTGCAAAAATTCCAGGTGGGCGCTACATAATTCCAGCCGTTCTTTGTTTCATCCGTCAGCCATTGATAAACCGGGTGTTGGTTAGCATTCTTTTTCACCACAGATTTTTGCATTAATGGAAAGCCAACTCCAAAATTAATTTTACAAAAATTTGCGATGACCTCGTCACCTTCTTTTTCTTGTTCACCAAAATCATTAGAAGGAAATCCGATGATCTCAATCTTGCCTTTATATTTTTCATACAATGCCTGTAGGCCGTCATACTGGGCAGTATAACCACAGTCAGATGCAGTGTTTACAAGCATTATTTTTTTTCCTTCCAGGTTACTGAAAGAAAATTTTTCGCCATTATTTTTTGTGGCGGTTAATCCATAAAATGATTCGGGTGCCAAAGCTGAAGAATTTATTTGCTTATTATTATTTCCAAATACCGAATTGAGTTTTGAGAATATGGGATACACTGCCTTTAATACCTGTTGTTTTATTGTCATCATAAATTATTTATCATAAATCATCAATTCATTAGCTTCTTAAGCATGCCCATCTTTCCTTTATAGGGTGGGTATTTTAACGAAGGGTCAAACCAGGTTGGCGTTTTCATCCAAGCTTTTTGATGGCTAAAAGTATCAAAGCTAAATTTTCCATGATAACCACCTGTGCCGCTAAATCCCCTGCCACCAAAAGGTAGATAATGATTGGTGAGATGAAAACTTGCATTGTTCCTGCATCCGCCTCCGAACGCTACCGCACTAAGCCATTCTTTTTCTTTTAAGGCAGATGATGTGAATACATAAAAAGCAAGCGGATTTTTATTTTTTTCAATTATACTTATTGCCTCATGCTGGTTGTTAAAACTTACCAGTGGAAGTATGGGCCCAAAAATTTCTTCTTCCATTAGTTTATTCTCAGTATCGGAAACATTTACCAATGTTGGTTCAATAAATAAATTTTCTCTTACATGTTTTCCCCCATATAAAACTTCAGCCGATGGCAAGTATCCTATAAGCCTGTTGAACTGCTTTTCATTTATAATTCTTCCATAATAGTTACTGTCAGCAGTTTCTTTACCAAAATAGTTTTCCAGTACTTTTTTTAACTCAGTTACAAATTCATCTTTTATAGAAGCATGAACCAATATATAATCCGGTGCTACACACATCTGCCCAGCGTTTGAAAATTTAGCAAGCCCTATTCTCTTAGCTGCAACTTTAATATTTGCATCCTGCTCTACCACACATGGACTTTTTCCTCCAAGCTCCAGTGTAACAGGCACGAGATCTTTTGCAGCAAGCTGGTAAATAATTTTGCCAACTGTTGTGCTGCCTGTGTAAAAAATATAATCAAATACAAAATTATTTATCATTGCAGGCACTACTTCAGCTCCATCTCCTTCAACAAATAATATATACTCTTGTTTAAAATTTTCTTCAATGATCTTCTTTATTATTTTCCCTGTAGCACTTGCAAATTCAGAAGCCTTTAATACAATGCAATTACCTGCTGCGATGGCACCTACCAACGGTGTGAGTAGTAATTGAAAGGGATAATTCCAGGGACTTATAATAAGTACTACACCTAGTGGCTCCGGGTAAATGTAACTGGATGATGGAAAATTAAGAAGATTTGTTTTTACTTTAGTCCGCGTCATCCAGCCAGATAACTTCTTTAAAGCATAATTTATTTCAGAAATGACGAATCCATTTTCAGTAAACCAGCATTCTTCCGGGCTCTTATGCAGATCAGCATATAGCGCAGCATAAATCTCCTGCTCATATTTCTGAATGGTATTCTTCAATAATTGTAATTGCATCTTCCTGAATGAATAGCTCTTCGTAGCACCGCTGCTATAAAAGTTTCTTAGTGCAGTTAATTCGTTAGCAGATGACATTAAGTAAATTTGTTTTAAAGTTAGGCAAAACAATGAGCAAAGATGAGGAGTATATGCAGCAGGCAATCGTACAGGCCACTACAGCATTTGAAAAAGAGGAAGTGCCGGTAGGAGCGATTGTAGTTATGCAAAACAAAATTATTGCACGGGCATATAATCAGGTAGAAATGCTAAGTGATAGCACCGCCCATGCAGAGATCCTGGCGCTGACATCTGCTTATCAATCTCTTGGTAGCAAATATTTGCCCGATGCAACTTTATATGTAACCATTGAACCCTGCCTAATGTGCAGTGGTGCCATTTATTGGAGTAAAATTGGTAAAATAGTGTTTGGGGCATTTGATGCAAAGAATGGCTATCGCCGCAGTACAGGTGATGTAAATCCGTTTCATCCTAAAACCGAAATCATCGGCGGAATACTTGAGGCAGATTGTGCCCAGCTAATGAAAAACTTCTTTAAGGCAAGGAGATAATTTTCGAAATAAGATATATAAACGGGTCAGGTATATTTGGTTTTATTTAGGCGTTAATTTTGCAGCAACAATTCATTCTTAATTATTTACACATAAAAATTTACGTATTATGCCATTCACATTAGCACCGCTTCCATACGCATATGAAGCATTGGAACCGCACATTGATACACAGACCATGCAGATACATCATGATAAGCACCACCAGGCTTATGTAGATAATCTAAATAAAGCTATTGCTGGTACAGAGCATGAAAATAAAACGATTGAAGAACTTGTAAAATCTGCGGGAACAATCAGCCCTGCAGTAAGAAATAATGGTGGCGGACATTGGAATCATAGCTTTTTCTGGGACAGTCTTTCTTCAAATGGAGGTGCTCCATTCGGAGCATTAGCAGAGGCAATCAATAATGCCTTTGGTTCTTTTGATAGCTTCAAGGAAAAATTTGTTCAGGCTGGCACCACAAGATTTGGTAGTGGTTGGGCATGGCTCCTTGTAAAAGACGGTAAGCTAGAGATATCATCAACACCTAACCAGGACAACCCGTTAATGGATGTAGCCGACGTGAAGGGCACTCCTGTTCTTGGAGTAGATGTATGGGAACATGCATACTATTTGAAATACCAGAACAAACGCCCGGATTACCTGGCTGCTTTCTGGAATGTAGTAAACTGGAATAAAGTTGCCGAAAGATTTTCCGCAGCTTAGAGATATGAATAAAAAGTCAGGGCCGCTATTACAGCGGCTTTTTTTATGCTAAAAAAATCGGTGGTATTTGAATGTCAATACTGATTCAACTCTACGGCACAGGGTCATGTCCATGCCCACCCCATGGATGACATTTTGCTACTCGCCTTGCAGTAAGCCAGAGGCCTTTTATCGGGCCATATTTTTTCAACGCTTCAATACTGTACTGCGAACAGGTAGGCGTAAACCTGCACTTTGGCCCCAGCAATGGAGAAAGTATCCATTGATATATTTTTATCAACAGGATAAACGGGTAGCTAAATATTTTTTTCAGCAGGTCCAATATTTATTTTTATTAATTTTTGAATAACCAGTGTCATTTTTTCAGATATCAAATGATAAGTTGGCAACTCTTTACCCACGTATAAAAAAAATACAGATAATTTAAGTTTGTGTTGAGAAATTACATCACCCAGTTCCTCTTTATTTAGCCGCCAGGCTTCTCTCATAAGTCGTTTTATCCTGTTACGGTCTGTAGCTTTTTTGAAATTTCGGCTGCTCACTGCTACAGCTATCTGCAAGGTTTCAGCCATATTTTCCGGCAGCCAAAATACCTTAATAGGAAAAAAGGCAAACTGATTTCCTTCTTTGAAAAGCTGTTCAATCTGCTTACGACTCTTGAGCCGTTGCTTGCCCGGAAAATTATATTTCGTGATTGACATATTAAAATTATCAATATCCTCAAAATAGCTTTTAAAACAAAGCCCTCCAAAACTGGAGGGCAAATACTTTCTAAAATCAGGTAATGTGCTGATTATTTTTTTGAACCATGTTCGTCAGAAACGGTTAGTTTATGACGTCCCTTTTTGCGGCGGCTTGATAGCACTTTACGGCCATTGGCATCCGCCATTCGCTGGCGAAAACCATGAACTGATTTACGACGACGCTTGTGGGGTTGGTATGTTCTTTTTTTTCCGGGCATTGTTATTAATTTTTCCTTTTACAAATATTGTTTGTTGCTTCTCAACAGGGCACCATCCCTGCTGCTTGTGAAAGGACGGCAAAGGTAGGGTTTTACAGTCAATATGAAGTAAGGTTTTGGAAAGTAATTATTGAAATATGCTGGTTTTTTGCGCCTTTATCTGCTCACCAAAAAAACTTGTACCATGATTTTCAAAATCAACTACATCCCCGGTGGTAAAAAATTGCAATCCACCATTCTTACTGCAATTACCATCCATTTCAGGATGCCTAAGCAGGTAATTTTTAAGGCTTTGGGCCACAGTGTTACCCTGAGAGACTATCCTAATATGCCCAGGGGTAAATTGCCTGATCTTATCCATCAACAAGGGATAATGTGTGCATGCAAGCAGGATTGTGTCTATTTTGGGATCTTTTTCCAGAAGATTTTCTATATGTTGTATTATAAAATAATCAGCTCCAGGAGATTTGTTCTCATTCGTTTCCACCAATGGTACCCAAATGGGACAAGCTTCCTGGTTTACTTTTACAGCCGGAAAGTATTTCTTAATCTCTATCACATAACTGCCTGACTGTACTGTACCGGAAGTGCCCATAACTCCAATATGGCCTGTTTCACTCAATGCACCAATGGTTTCTGCGGTAGGCCGTATCACACCTAAAACCCGTTTTTCTTTGCCTAATTGCTCCAGGTCTTTTTGCTGAATACTTCTAAGAGCTTTGGCAGAAGCAGTGTTACATGCCAACACCACAAGTTGGCAACCGTGATTAAAAAACCATTTTACGCTCTCAAGGGTATAAGCATATACTGTATCAAAACTACGTGTGCCATACGGAGCACGGGCATTATCGCCCAGGTATAAATAATCATACTGGGGTAATACAGCTTTGATTTCTTTTAATACGGTGAGTCCTCCATAACCACTGTCAAATATGCCTATTGGGGCTGGCTCCATAAATCAAAAATAAGATGAATTATATGAGATAACTATTGCTACTATTTAAGTTCTCCTGCAATATCAAAAAAAAGGCGCAAAAAAAACTGCTTTATAAAAAGCAGTCTTTTTTAATTAAAGGTTTTTAGTACTAATTTTTCTTTGGAGTAACAGGAGCCGGCTTAGGTGTATCCTTAATGCCTAACTTCTTTTTTACCAATCCAATAATATCATCACCCGGGGGTGCTACTATTACTGAGTTTACATCCAGTATGTATGTATAGCCGTTTTCTTTTGCAACAGTTTTGATTGCTTCCAAAGCCTTTTCTTTAAGCGGAGCAATTTTTTTCTGTGCTTCTTGCTGGTACATTTCCTGTGCTTGTTGATCCCATCCTCTTACCTGCTGGTATAAAGCGATCAATTCTTTTCTCCTGATATCTTTCATACTTGGTGTAAGCTTTAAAGAATCTTTTACGAATAAGCTATCTTTTGTGCCTAACTCAGACATCAATTCCTGTCCACGCTGTGCTAATGAAGCCTGGTATTCTTTCAGATCTGCATCTGCCTTTTCAGCTTCCGGCATTACACCAATCAGTTCATCGGTACTGATATAACCAATTTTGTTTTGTGCCGATGCACTAAAGATCCCCAATGCCATAACAGCAAATACTAATAATTTTTTCATTTTAATTTTAAATGGTTTATGGTTTATGTAAAAGTGCATTTTTTGCTGGCAAATGCTGCACTTTCGTTTTCGATTATCAATTATTTAACACCCAGGTTTCTAAGCACATCTTCACTTCTATCCAATTTTGGGTCGGCAAATATAACAGTAATTCCTTCACTTTTATCAAGGATAAAATCAAATTGTTTGTCAGTTGCAAGTTTTTGAACAGCATTATAAACTTTATCCTGAATTGGCTTTATCAGTTCCTGTCTTTTCTTAAAAAGATCGCCTTCAAAACCAAAACGCTTACGTTGCAAATCCCTCAATTCTTTTTCTTTATTATACAATTCGTCTTCTCTTTTTTTCTTTAGGTTATCTGGAAGCATTACCTGTTCAGCATCATAGTCTTTATACATCTTATCTACTGCAGTTTGCTTCTGATCTATTTCCTGTTGCCATAGTTCACTAAATTGATCCAGCTTTTTTTGGGCATCTCTATACTCGGGTATTTTATCCAAAATATATTTTGAATCAATAACGGCATAGCGCTGTGCATCTGCAGCTACGGCGATAAATAATATTAAGCTTATAACAAGAGCTATTTTTTTCATATTAAGTATGTTTTATGCTGGTTTAAAATTATTCATATTTATTCGGGTTCCTGACCAAGCATAAAGGTGAATTTGGCAGCGCCCTTTATACCGCTGGATGGTGTATACCTATCAAACCCTACCCCATAATCAAACCCTAACAAACCAAACATAGGCAAGAAGAACCGCATTCCCAACCCGGCTGATCTGCGAAGCTTAAACGGATTATAGTCTTTAAACTGGTACCATCCGTTGGCCGCTTCAAAGAAGGCCAGTCCATAGATCGTACTACTTGCACTGGTGCTGAAAGGATACCTTAGTTCGACTGTATATTTATTAAAGATGGTAAAATATTTTGTAGGTTGTATGCCATCGGGATTCACTTTAGGATCTGAGCTGCTATAAACAGGGTAGCCTCTATGTGCAATGATATCATATCCTAACAATGCCTGTGTATTGCTCAAGCCTGCATCGCCCAACTGGAAACGCTCAAAAGGCGATACTTCCAACCCGGAATTGTATTTACCGATGAACCCATATTTAGCTGCGGCTTTAAGAATAAACTGTTTATTTTTTTCTTCTCCTCGTCCTTTCCCAATAGGCACATACCACTCAGCATTAAATCTCCATTTATGAAACTCGGGCAATTTATATGCATTATCCGTTGTCGATGTTATTCCCAATAAAGAGTAAGGAAGTGTGAACTGACCGCTTAGCAAAAAGTTTGAACCACTTGTTGGGAAGATAGGGTTAGGACCAGCAGAATTTCTTAGCAATGTTAGCTTCAGGCTTAAGTTTGTAGATGTGCCATCTTTTAACCCATTGAAACCATTGATTGCATAATTTTTTAATTTGTATTGCTGGATATTTAAGGAGTAAATGAGGTTGAAATAATCATCAGGCCATTTTAATTGCTTCCCCAATGAAATTCCAAAACCTACTGTTTTTATATAAGAATTATCGCCACATGATTTGCAATAGATACCAAAGGAATCATACGTGTTTGCATATTTTGTATTGAAATAACTTACGCTAAATGAATTGCGTTTTTTTCCTCCCAGCCATGGCTCTGTGAAAGATAAATTGTAAGACCTGTATGCTTTACCATTAGATTGAATACGGGCGCTTAATTTTTGTCCATCGCCTGATGGCAAAGGCTGCCAAGTGGATTTGCTTAATATATTCTTGATAGAAAAGTTATTGAACGTAACGCCCAGCGTACCGGTAAGACCAATACCACCGCCAAATCCTGCAGAAAGTTCTAACTGGTCAGCAGATTTTTCTTCAACCTGCCAATTGATATCAACTGTTCCGTCTTCAGGATGTGGAACCACGTTAGGAGATATTTTTTCAGGATTAAAAAATCCTAATTGTGAAAGTTCACGCTGTGTACGGATAATATCTGCACGGCTAAATTTATCTCCTGGCACAGTCCTCAATTCACGCAGCACCACATAATCTTTTGTTTTATCATTTCCTGATACGGATATTTTTCCATAAACAGCCTGTGGCCCCTCAGTCACTCTTATTTCATAATTGATGGTATCATTATTTACTGAGGTTTCTATCGGTTCTATCCTGAAGAATAAATACCCATCATCCTGGTACAAGCTTCCTATATCTCCACCCTCTGCGGACATTTGCTTACCCAATCTTTTATTCAGTGTTTCCAGGTTATAAGCATCTCCTTTTTTTATCCCTAACAACACATTTAGAATAGAGTCAGAATATTTAGTATTTCCCTTCCAGGCGATGTCACCAAAATAATATTTTCTTCCTTCATTTACTTTGATGTCAACATTGAGGTTTCCTTTTGCATCATAAAAAGTAGTGTCATTCACTAATACAGCATCCCTGTACCCTTGTGAGTTATAATAATCAAGAATACTTTCTTTGTCTTCTACATATTTTTTCTCGCTGAATTTTCCACCACCAAACTTAACCCTGAAGTATGGATCAATATATTCCTTCGTCCTTGATGGGGAGAGGTATGCCATTTCTTTCAGGTAATTGTTGAAGGTCTTATCAGATTTTGCAGTATCTCCAAAGGGACTAACAATCCTTTGAGGGTAAAGCGTAATGCGGGGCATTTCTTTAGTGCCCTTCATTTGCTTTTTAAGCTTTGCATCCGTAATAGCTTCATTATCTGTAAAGTTTATAGAATTGATCTTTACCTTATTTCCTTTATTGATAGTGAACACAAGTTGTACAGAATTGGCCAGGTTTGCTACAGGCAATTCATCCATTTTAATAGACACATTGCGAAAGCCTTTGTCGTAGTAGAATTTGCGGATGCCTTCCACTGCACTCAACTTCATATTTTCCGTGAGCACCCTGTCTTTTGATAATCCTATTTTGGTTTCAAGGTCATCCCTTTCACCTTTCTTTACGCCAACAAATTTGAAATCGATAAGACGTGGACGCTCTTTCACAGCTATTTCTATAAAGAGATTGGTTCCTTCCAGCCGGTTAAAATATATCTCTACGCTTGATACAAGGCTTTGCTTCCATAATTTGCTGATGGCTTTACCAAAAGCATCGGTACCCGGTATCTGCACTTTATCACCTACAGCCAACCCAGATATAGAAATTATCAGGTTTTGATCATATGCTTTGCTACCTGTAACAATAATACCTGCTATAGTATATTCCTTTGGAAACTTTGAATTAAAGATCTGCAAAAGATCAGGATTTGCTGATGTTGGTTTGGAAGTATCAGCCTGGGCAAAAACAAAATGGCCGGATAAAAGAAAGGAAGCAGTAAGAATAGTCAGGTAAATACGTTGCATCAAAAAAATTTTACGTGGCGGCAAATTAAGCCCATTAATGAAAACTATTTGTTAAATGAAATGGTGTAATAACTGTAAACACAGCACAGGCATGGATCTCATTAATTGGTTATTACGTTGTTTTTATTTGTTCGCCTGTTTTTCCAAATCTTCTTTCCCTGCGTTGGAAATCGATAATGGCTTCATATAGATTGTCCTTCCTGAAATCAGGCCAGCGGGTATCAGTAAAATAGAGTTCAGCATATGCAAGCTGGTACAATAAAAAATTGCTTATCCGGTATTCCCCGCTCGTTCTTATCATTAATTCAGGATCGGGAAACGCACTGGTAGTAAGGTATTGCTGTAGGGTTTCCTGGCTTATTTCCTCCGGTAATATTTTACCTTTCGCCACATCATCGGCAATATTTTTTACGGCATTTACCAATTCCCACCTACTGCTATAGCTCAATGCCATGATAAGATTAAGGCCCGTATTGGCACTTGTTTCATCCAATGCTTCTGCAAGCGCTTTTTGTGCACCTGATGGAAGCATATTGATATCACCAATTACATGAAGTTTAATATTATTTTTATTTAGTGTTGGAACTTCCTTCCTGATAGTATCTACCAGTAATTCCATCAAACCCGTTACTTCGTAGGCTGGTCTGTCCCAGTTTTCCGTACTAAATGCATATAGCGTCAGGTATTCTATTCCAATTTCGGCAGCGCCTTCTACAATGTTACGTACACTTTCTACTCCATGTAAATGCCCGAAAAGCCTGTCTTCGCCCTTTTCCTGTGCCCATCTACCATTACCATCCATAATTATGGCAATGTGTTTTGGTAGTCTATGTAAATCAATATTTTCCGGCAGACTCATAATATAAAAATATGAGTCAGGCGCTGGGGCCTGACTTTGGCGGGCAAAGCTAACCTTTATAAGTGATTTTTAAAATGCAATTTATAATTTCAAGAGCTTGCCTGTCAAGGTTTTTTCACCTACAGTAAGTTTGTAAATAAATACACCAGGGCTGGAATGGCTTAAGTTAATACTTGAACCAATTGGCTGCATTATTACCTTTCTGCCGGCGACATCGTAAATAGTAATATCATGCGCCACAGTGGCTGCGCCAGCAGCATCATTTATATAAAAAATACCGTTGGATGGATTTGGAAATAATACGGGTAACGCTGTGTTGACGGGCAACATAGCTCCGCTGGCGCAGGCCTCTTTTTTCAAGAAATAGTTGTCTTCCTGTTTTAAAATTTTGGTAATGCTGCATTGGTCATCTGCAACCAATGTTATAATAGCAGAAGGAGAAATATAATCGGGCAGATCAACTTCTTTAGTGGAATAATACAACATCCTTCCATTATCGCTTACTTCCCATTTGTACGAATTTGCTTTGGATGTAGCGGCCAAATGGGTAATGCAGTTGTCTCCTACTTTGCGGATACTTATGTTCAACTCCGCATTTTTGCAATTTCTTCTTTCGGCAAACAAAAGAATATTGCTGATATTGGCGAAGCAAAGATCATATTGAGCCATTGCGGATGCCTGCCAAAATGTACCCGAACGACCTGTCGGTACTTCCAGGTAAAAGAGTGTAGAATCATCACTCTGTTTTACCACAGGACTTAAATTGTGGTTATCCAGGAACCGGAACGCATTGCTAATATCTACGGCAGTAACAAATTTTCCATAGGCGTATGCATTATGAATGCTGAAAAATATTTTTTCCATACCTGCAGGAACATAAAAATAACCGGGTAAGCTAATGGGTACCTCACTATAATTTTCAGTCTTACTACCCAGGAATGCCGTGTTCTTGTAAAAGATATTTTTATTGGTTTGTATTTCCAGGTTTACTGAAGATTGCCATTTTGATACGATTGAAAATTTATAAGTGCCGCCCTGTGGCAATTGCACAGTAAAACTTCCGGCAGTAGTAGGATTAGAAATCGCTTTATCAAAGACAACATCCATTGCTTTACCTGTGTTCTCAACCGTAAAACTAATATTGCCTTTGTCTAACAAATTAAAACTGGGATTGTAGGCGACGGTGAAACTCCCTGCTGCATTGGCTTTTATGTAAAACTCGCTTCTACCCGGAGATTCATAGCCATTATTATATGCAACCTTCACTTGTATTTTTGAAATGGAACTAATATTACTCACTTGCATTTTAGAAGTGATTGTTTCTGCCTCCAGTAGCTGGTAACCAACGACGGTACCGGCATATTTTGAAAGATCCTGTTCATACAATGCATCAATTTGCACTGAGGTAATTAAAGGAAGATTTCCGTGGTTATAAGCAGCCCCATTTTGTATGTTGTATTGCTGATAAAACGAAGAAGATGTTGCGTAATGGCTTGCAATATTTAAAATAAGAAAATAACTATTTACCAACTGAAGCTTATGAATACTTGCGAGAAACAAACAAAGAGAGGCAGCTTTATTTTGTTTCAATTCATCTGATCGCTGGTCAAATACCCAATCGTAATAAAGGATCATATAATGCAGGTAACATTTTAATTCTCTCAACCTTTGTTGAACCACTGGAGGCTCGGAAGAAGCTTGTTGAAGAGCATCCCTGAGCAACTGCAGGTAAAGTGGTATCTTATATTTATTATCAGCAATAGAACTCCCCGTTGTTATAGTTGTTTCATTGCTCCATTGTTTCAATAAATTATTTACAGAACCTGATGCGGCTCCGAATAACTTGTCACAAAAATCTGCAATGCTACTATCGGGGTTGGTATCATCTAATAAATTGTCATTAGCAGCTTTCAAAAAAGGAAGGCTTGCAAACTTAGCTGGTGATGCTTCCCATATAATTCCCTGGCTATGCTGCTCTTTTAATCTTTGTAATGTTTGTTTTAATTCCCTGAAAGATGATAAAGGAGTTTCGCCACCCCATTGTGGAATGTTGAGATAATGATACTCAGAAATATTTGTATGGCTTTTATACCAGCGATTAAGTAATCCGACAGGACTGCTTTCACTTTGAAATGCCGTGGGAACTACCTGCACATCGATATTATTATTTAACAAAAGATTTGCTGATGGAACATTTGCATGACTGCTATAAGCATACGCTTGCGAATGAATGCCAGGGTACAGCAAATTTATTTTTTCATGTGTATAGTTGCAAAGAATCGTATGCTGATCTGCAGGTGTTTTTATGATTGCCTGGTTGCAGGCGAGGTTGTCCTTGGAATTTGTCCATTGGGCACCATCCGGCACTTCAATACCAACATTGGCCTGGTAATAATTCAAGTTATGATAAAGGTCTGCATAAAGGTTCCTGTTACCATTTACAATTGTGCTGTACTGTGTAAATCTTTGTTCAATTGCATTTTCCCAAAGCTCCATTGCGGCAGTGCTATTCACATCTGGCACAGATTGCGTATTGGCTAGTCTTAAACCATTATAACAGGCAACATTGCATGGATTTGATTGCAATGCACTTATAAAATTACCGGTTAAGATATCGCCTCTATGACCAGTGAATCGCTGGCTTCCAATCATGCCATTTCTCCGCTGGTACAGTGCCCAGTTATGACCATTTTCACCAAAATATATATCCCAGTTAAAATCGTTAGTGGCATCCATAGCCCATCGATTATGACCACCACTTACTGCCCATGTTTTATACTTATACCTGCAGTTGTAGTCTTTATTTACATTTAAAAATGCCGAATTTAAGTTAGGTATCTGTTCCCAGATAGTACCCGGCTGATAAAAATTAAATCCGAGGTCTTTTAAATACCGGTACACCCCAAAGACTAATCCATTGTCCTGGGCAGCTTTGAAAACGAGGCGGCCGGGCCCGGAAATAAGTTTACAAAGCTGGTTATCTATAATGGTACTATCATACTGCAAAACGATTCCGGCAGCAGGGAAATTATTATACTGAGAAGTGTCGAAATGCGAGCCTGTAATTGCTTTTTGTAATAGAGATGCCATATCAACAGCAGTTTCTTTTAACAGCCGTGATGATCCCGCAGGGAAATAAATAGTTTGTGCTTTAGTATTCGTGGAATACAAAAGTAAAATAAGTGCTGCTGTACATAAGCAACGTAATGTGGCCATAGTTTGTTTTTTCAAAATGAAAAACTATGGTCTTACAAAGAATACTAATTGGAATAACGTTGTTAGTCTTTGGAGAGATACCGGTTTGAGGTAACGTAAAGATATAGTTTAATATGGCAATTTCAAACCGATTGCACAGGCCGTTTACATATTATTAACGTGCCGAAGGACAACGGTAGGAGCTGATATTTATAGACAATCCAAACTCTACAAAAATGTATTGATCTTTTTGCTTGCTGAAACCACGTTGTCTCCCTTCTACGCCCAATAAATTATCAGGATCAATTTCATAACTTCTGTCTTGTAGTAGACGTGCAGTAGATGGGCCATTAGGACCGTCAGGAAATTTATCTGCACCGGCATAAGTGGTACTTACGTCGTCCAGGTAATCCGTGTTGGTAAAACGATGGCAGGCCTCTATTGAGAAATTTAATTTCTCAGTAAGGTTATATTTAATACCAACACCAAAAGGAATACAAAGCGACATTGCACTATATTCTTTTCTTCCGAGGTAGCCCGAAGTCTGCCCTTCGGTCCCAAGTGGTCTTAAGAATTCTTTTTTTCCATCCAGGTAAGCATAAGGATCATAACTAAACACTCCTACACCCAAGGTTACATAAGGAGTAAACAAGTGGTTTAAATCATTGGGAATAAATTTGAAAAAATTAAAATCTCCCTGTACTGCCAGCTCCCAGATGTTGGTGTTGAAGCTCAGATTTCTTAATTTTTGATAGTCATTTTTGCTATAAACATCGCTATACCCAAGCTGAGCGTAATGCGCTGCTATACGCATACCCACATAATTCCCGAATTGTTTTCTGAAAAATAATCCAGCAACAGGTTTAGGCCTGTTTAATGCAGCTCTTGTATTGAGATCACCAAAGTAATGAGCGCCTCCGACAGTGATACCAAACTCACCTTGTTGTATGGTTTCGTATTGGGCTTTTGCAGGAAAAAAGAAAACTATTGTCAAAAAAGAAGCAAATAATAGTCGGTTCACTTTCAAATAATTTTGGTACTGATAATAAAGTATGGTGCAAAATAAAGAATAGTTTGCTATTAACGCCGACACAACTAATATGAATGTGCTGTTATTGTTAAAATTATCGAATTTTTTCCAGCCTTAGTCCTGCGCTCATAACAGCAGGCAAAGGATTGTCACGCATGATCTGGGAAATGCTGAAGTTATAAATACCAGCTTTACGAAACCTTCTTGGCTGACCACTTATTAATTTTCTTACTTCCCAAATATCATTCATTCCAGTGCCCTCCCATCCAGATGCATCACTACCGAGCGGCAAATCGATATTTTGAAAATACAGACTGTCGCCTGGTGACTGTAATCCTACCCTCAACCATATATTATTATAATTATAGGCATCAGTGTGGCGTAACACTATATATATATTATAAGAAGATAAAGTGTCCGTGAGGTTAAATGTACCGTTAGCGGCATATCCTGCGGACCATTTATTATCGGGGATGTTTATATTTTTTTCATACAGGTCGATTTGCCTGCAGCATGTAAAAGACAAAATAATGGCAATTTCTATTAAGCTACTTCTAAAAGGGAATTTCATAATGTCAATTATAAATTCGCATCCTCATCAATGCATCCATTGATAGTAAAAGATGCAACAGATCAGAGTACGTTAAGAACTTGTTCTTTGGCTTTTTCCAGTTCATCTTTCATTTGAACAACACATTGCTGAATGCCGGCATCGTAGGCTTTACTACCGGTTGTATTTATTTCACGCCCGATCTCCTGTAAAACAAACGAAAGTTTTTTTCCTTTGCCTGCATCTGAGCCATGCAGGATATCAATAAAATATTCGCAATGCTGCCTTAGCCTTATCTGCTCCTCATGGATATCAATTTTCTCCATGTAATAAATTAATTCCTGCTCCAACCGGTTGCTATCAATATTTTCTTTACCTACATGCTCATCCAGTAATTGGTGAATCTCTGCTTTTATTCTTTGCATCCTGTCAGGCTCCAAAGCAACAATACATTCTTCCTGCACTTTTATATTTTCCATTCTTGTTACCAGGTCTTTTTCCAGGGAGACACCTTCTTCCACCCGATGATCATTCAATTGCTTAAGTGCAGATAATAAAACAACCGTAAAATCTTTAAAATCATTTTCATTCAACACATCGCTTGCCGGGCTCACCACTTCGGGAAGTCGTAGCAATGCGCCTAAAACTGAATTAGTATCTATGCCAAGTTCAGATGCTAATTGATTGATCTGGATATAATAGGCTTTTATCAGGTCAGTGTTGATCACAACGGGTCTGGTAGTACCATTTTGTTTTATGTTCACATAACAATCTATTGTACCCCTTATCAATTGTTCCTGTAAAATATTGCGTATTTCAAATTCGTAGGGCCTTAATAATGGTGGAAGCTTTAATTGCAATTCGAATTGCTTTCCGTTAAGCGCTTTTATTTCTACCATAAAAGTTTTTTCGGCTACGGTTTGTTCTGCTCGTCCAAAGCCTGTCATTGATTTCAGCATAATCTTTTATTTATTGCAAGATAGTTTTTAATTGTGATGGGAAAAGAATGTGCATCTAAAGATGGTCTTACAATACATTCTTAAAAAGAACCAGGCAGATGAAATTTTTATAAGTGAACAAAATATACCAATGAAAAAAGCCAGGCGGTGAAACCAGGCTTTAATATATAGATGGGTTAGTAAGTACCGGGAACGTAAATCCCTTACACAATATTAAAAATAATTTTCTGCTAATAGAAAAATATTTACAACTATTTTATTCACATTTTTTTATTTACTGTGGATAAGGCAAAATGATTTTACCAGATAAAAACGTACACCTTATTTCATTTATTGCATGCAACATAATCAATCATAAAAAATAATTTGCTGTAACTACTGTCAATACTATACTTCAGCGGTCGTAAGATTTTAAAAAAAAATGAAAATATCTAAATAACATTTTCTCTCACACACGTTTTTAAGATCGTTTTTTTGTAAAAAAATTTACAAAAAATATTTTTATTTTTTTTGAGTAAAGCTTCTTTCAATGCTTTAAAATCCCTCTTTTAGGAAATGAAAGCATGCTAACTTTACCGAAAATATTTTTTATGCAGTTCCCCTCACCTGTTTCGATACAATGGATTGCTGATTTAATAGAGGCCAAAATTATTGGTAATGAAAAGGGCATGGCAACAGGCATTAATGAATTGCACAAAGTAGAAAAGGGTAATCTTGTATTTGTTGATCATCCAAAATATTATGAGAAGTGTGTAGAAAGTGATGCAAGCTTTATCATAATAAATAAAGAGACTGCGGTTCCTGAAGGCAAAGCATTGTTATTAGTAGAAAATCCTTTTGCTGCATATTGTAAAATCGTTCATCACTTCCGGCCATTTGAACCTGCACAGAAAATGATCAGTGATTCGGCAATCATTGGTGAAGGATCTTTTATTTATCCATCGGTTTTTATTGGGCATTATGTAAGCATAGGTAAAAACTGTATCATTCATCCCAATGTAAGCATAATGGATCATAGCGTCATTGGTGATAACGTTATCATGCAGGCGGGAACAGTAATAGGCAGTGATGCTTTTTATTACAACACAAAAAAAGACCGGGAATTATGGTATAAAAAAATGCCAAGCTGCGGCAGGGTTGTTATTGAGAATGATGTGGAAATCGGTGCCGGTTGTACCATTGACCGTGGCGTAAGCCATGATACCCGAATTGGAAAAGGTACAAAAATGGATAACCTTATTCATATTGGACATGACACAGTTATTGGAAAAAATTGTTTGATTGCAGCGAATGTAATCATTGCCGGTGTAGTAACCATTGAAGATGGCGTTACTCTATGGGGCCAGGTGATCGTAAATAAAACTTTGACCATCGGCGAAAATGCTGTGCTACTTGGCCGCACCGGTGTAAGTAATAATCTTGAAGGAAATAAAACCTATTGGGGTGCTCCTGCGCAGGAAGCAAGTGTTGTAAAAAGAGAGCTGGTTTGGATAAAACGAATACCGCAATTATGGGAAAAAGTTATGGGTTCAAAATAAGTTAGCCTGCACAAATACAAATCACAACGTTTTCTTTTCATTAAAATCATACGGTAAAAGATTGGCCACTTTGTCCCAGGTCCAGTATGCACTAATAGCAATTTCATTTTGCTCATAATAATAACCATTCTGCTCAATAATGATGCTGTTGTGCGGAAGAAACGATAAAACAGAAAACTGGAAATCAACCGGCTCACCGGGATGTGAATTAATAAACCCTGCTGCCGGTTTTTCTTTTTTATAAAGTATACCTACTTCTGTCTGGTTAGGTTTTATTTCTACTGTATGGCTGCTATCATCCATATTGTAATTCAAGGCAGCATAAAAATTCCTAAGCGGTAAAGCTCTTTCTTTATCATTTTGTTTTACGATGAACTGCACCTCGAAGTCTTCTTCTTTTAATTGCTTATTATACAGGCTGCGCATAAAATGTAATAGTGACCCTTTGTAAGCTTCTTGCCTGGCCAACTCCCACTTTTTTTGTTGCAGAGAATCAGCAGCTTGCTCTTCAAATAAAGGGCTTCCGGTAAAAAAGCTGATGTCAGTATTATATTCATAGGTAAAAGAATCAAGCGCATACCGAATGTTATAACCAAGCGCTTTGTTTTCTATCAATACTGGTTCTGTCGATAATATTTTAAGTCGATTTCTTTTTTTGCTAAAGTAAAATTTTAATGCTTCAGGATTTAGGATCCTGCATTGGGAACTGTTATCTGTTTTACCAATAAAATTATCAATGAAAAAAGTTCCATATTTATCCCAACCATCTTTTACTTCACTGGTAGAAACGATTGAAACCTCCGCCATTTCTTTTTCCTTTTGTTTTAGAAAAATTTCCAGGTTATTATTTCCATCTGCACTGCTTACCCTTTTAGTTTCTGTAGTGAACCCTGTAAAAGTTATAGCAATGTCGTAACCACCATTTGGAAGATATAGCTTAAAATTTCCACTTGCATCAGTAGCCGTTCCGAGGGTTGTGTTTTGTGCAAAAACAGAAGCGCCTTGCATTGGTAAACGGGTTTCTTCATTCAGTACCTGCCCGGCCACGGTAAAATAATTTTGCTGTGATATGCCGGTTTTAAAAAATAATGCAGCAACTAATAATAAGCATATATGCTTCATCGGAAATCGAATTTATTGATATAGATTTTTTAATAACTGGTTCGAAAATACATTATTGCTTGTTAAGCTTTTGTTGGAAATAGTTACATGAATAATCTATCGTATCCGAGAGAGAGTGATATTGAAATGCCGGCAAAAATTTAAATAGCTTTTTATTATTGAAATAGACCTTTGCCATTGCTGTGGCAGCAGTTTCTTTCGTTATCATCGGAGGCTTTCCGGAAAAAATCTCTTTTATTTTTTCAACAATTACAACAAACCTTGATATAAACGGCGTGGCTTTTTTGTGAGGCAATTTTTTACCAAACGACATGGCAATTGTATTAAATACTTGCCGGAAAGCATGATTGCCACCACTTATAATAAATCGTTCAGCAGAAATATCGCTTTCCATTAATTGTATCATGGCATCTGATACATCTCTTACATCTACAAAGCCACTGACGCCTTCAGTATACCATGGAAATTCTTCAAACACTGATTTGAAAATTTTTGTAGAGCCTTCATTCCAGTTTCCTGGTCCCAGGATTATCACCGGGTTTACAATTACTGCATCAAGACCTTCTGCAAGTCCACGCCATACTTCCATTTCTCCCAAATATTTGCTATGGCCGTAAGTACTATTACTGGTTTTTTTTGTCCACTGCATTTCCTCATGTATCTCTTCATCCTGCCTTATCCTTCCCATCGCAGATACTGAACTTACATGTACCATTTTTTTTATCCCTGCAGTTACTGCGGCATTTACAACATTAGCTGTGCCTTCTACATTTAGTTTATAAAGTTTATGTTCGTCTGCAGGAAGAAACGATACAAGGCCTGCGCAATGATAAAGCTGGTCTGCATTTTCAAAAGCATTCTCCAAAGCAATAACGTCCAGTATGTCACAGTAAACTTGTTCCAGGTTTGCATGCTGTATTTCGAGCGGAGTTTTATTAATGAGGGCCCGTACTTTTTTACCCTGCTCAAGTAATTGCCTGGTAAGTGTATTTCCAACCAAACCTGCAGCTCCAGTTACTATTATCATCCACTTATTTATTGTAAATATAAAATCCTTTGCCTGTCTTTCGGCCTAAGTCACCATCAGCAACTTTTTGTTGTTGTATGATAGAAGGGGTAAACCTGGGTTTCTTTTTCATTGCTTCATAAACCGAATTAGATACAGCAAGATTTATATCAAGCCCGATCAGGTCCATCAACTTGAAAGGGCCCATCTTAAAACCACATGCTTCCATTGCACTATCTATGTCTTCAATAGATGCTTTATTTTCTTCTACAAGTTTCATGGCTTCCAGGTAGTAAGGCCTTGCAACCCTGTTTACAATAAAACCAGGCGCATCCAAACAAAGCACAGGTGTTTTTCCCATTTGCCTGCAAACATCCATGATCTTATTTACCACTTCATCTGAAGTTGCATCTCCTTTCACCACTTCCACCAGCTTCATTAAATTAGCAGGATTAAAAAAATGCATACCTGCTACACGCCGAGGGTTCGTAATATTTTTTTGAATTGAACTAATAGAAAGAGAAGAAGTGTTACTGGCAAGAATTGTATGCGGGTCATTGATTTCGGCTAACTTTTGTAGAAGATCTTCCTTCACTTCTAATTTTTCAATGATTGCCTCAATGATAAGACCGGCCTTACATGCTTCTATATCGCTTGTAAATAAAAAACTTGAATGGATCAATTGTTTTTCCTGCGCAGTTATTTTCTGTTTTGATTCCTGGCTATCCAGTATTGCCGAAATCTGGCTGCGTGCGGCTTCCAGCATTACCTCATTAATATCAAACAGGATTGTTTTAAAACCAGCTTGTGCTGCTGCAAGCGCTATTCCTCTTCCCATCGTACCTCCACCAGCTACACATACATTTTCAATCATCCTGCAAAAATAAAAAAACTGTTGTACGATTTGTGCGTTTTCTTTTCATTTATAATTATTCATCATTAAGAAAAGATTAAACCAAATCACACAACAGTTTAATGTCGTATAAACTATTAAAAATTTATTGCTTCTCGGCTTCCTGTTTTGCTTCTGCTTTCATCTTCTCATTAGCCGTGATTGCAAATTCTACTCTCCGATTCAAGGCCCGGTCTTCAGGAGTTGTGTTGGCAACTTTGGGTTGGCTTTCGCCATACCATTTTACGGTAAGCCTGGATGGATTTACACCTGCAGCCTTTAAAAAATTGCCCACAGCGTCAGCCCTTCTTTGCGATAGACCCATATTATAAGTATCCGTACCAACATCATCTGTATGACCTTCTACCAAAATATTTGTTTCAGGATATTCAGCAAATATCTTGACAAGTTTATCTAATGCAAGTTTTGAATTAGCAGTAATATCAAATTTATTAGTGGCAAAATATACACCTGCCTTTGATCCATCCGGGTTATTTTCATCAAAGGTCACATTAATGCCTTCCCCAATCCTTTCTACTTTAGCACCCGGAATTTCTGTTTTAATTTTTTCGGCCTGCCGGTCCATCTTATTACCAATGATACCACCTGCCGCACCACCTACTGCTGCACCTATGATGGCACCCAAAGCGGTATTCCCTTTCCCCACATTATTCCCGATTATTCCACCAATGACTGCCCCACCTACTGCACCCACAGCAACGCCTTTATCCTGGTTACTGGCTCTCTTTGTGGCCTCGCAACCCGTGCCTGCAATAACAGCTATTGAAAATATAATTGAAAAAAATTTTGTAAATAATGACATATTAAGAGTTGTTGATTAATTGGTTAATTAGTTCCTTACAAATTTGTAAATGAATGATGCCGGCTTGCCTTCAAAGGTTAAATCATTTCTTAACTGCATGCTGTTATTATCTGCCTGCAAGATGGTAAACCTGAAACCGCCTCCTTCATCTAACTCCTTTAATTTTGCATCCAGCCTTTTAAATTGAAAAAGCTTAGGCTCATTTGGCGCTTCAAATATAGACCACCGAATATCTCTTTTAATGGCCACGCACTCAGTTCCGTTCTTGCTGATATTATAACTGCCAAGACTATTGTTTGAATTAAAGTTCCAGATACTTCCTACAAAACAATTAAAGTCTTCTTCGTTGAATATCTGTGCTTTTATTTTGCCTGTAATACCTTCCGTAACTACAGATTGTAACTGCCAGCTACCATTGATTGTTTTTTTATAAGTCCTGGCTTCTTTAGATGTAGCACATGAGGTAAATAAAAATATAGAGAGCAGGCTGATGAGAGACCAATTTTTCATGAGAGAATATTTTTGTTTATAATTTTCAATTATGGTGCCAAAGGAGTTTTAAACAGTTTGTGAGATATGAATAAAATAAACTACTACTTAAAAAATCAATAGCGAAACTAATTTGGCTATTGACATATTTTTAATAAGTATTAATTCAGAATCTTATCCTTTTACACTTAGTTTGGCTACAGTTTAAACTCTTCGCCCATAAAACTTTTGCTGTTTGTGAAATGCTGTTAAGACCATATAGAATGGCCAGGGACAGGATAATAATCTTCTTCATAAATAGAAATTTTAGTTTTGGTGTTCTATTAGCAGCGAAAATGCAGGAAAAAAAAATAATTCTACGCTGGATTATTTTTTTACAAAGCGCTTGAAAACTGGTTGAGAAACCTGATATCATTTTCACTAAAAAGGCGAAGATCTTTTATCTGGTAAACAAGCATTGCAATTCGCTCTATGCCCATTCCAAATGCAAAGCCTGTGTTTTTATTGCTATCTATTTTACAGTTTTCCAATACTGCCGGGTGCACCATACCACATCCTAAAATTTCTACCCAGCCTGTTTTTTTACAAACACTACAGCCCTTCCCTTTACATATCAGGCAACTGATATCCATCTCTGCACTTGGCTCTGTAAAAGGAAAATAAGATGGGCGAAACCTAATACTAACTTCTGCCCCTGCATCCGCAAACATTTCCTGCACAAAAAAGTACAGGGTTTGTTTAAGATCGGCAAAAGAAACATTATCTGCAATGTACAAGCCTTCTACCTGGTGAAAAAAGCAATGAGCTCTTGCACTGATGGTTTCATTTCTATAAACCCGCCCAGGGCAAATAATTCTAAGCGGCAATATTCCTTTTTCCATTTCTCTTATCTGCACACTGCTGGTATGTGTACGCAAAAGCCAATCAGCACCGCCGTTCTCTGGAGCTTCTACATAAAAGGTATCCTGCATATCTCTTGCAGGATGATTTTCAGGCAGGTTTAATGCAGTGAAATTATGCCAGTCATCTTCAATCTCTGGCCCTTCAGCTACGGTAAAACCGAGGCGGTTAAAAATTGATATTATTTTATTTTGCACTATACTTATTGGGTGTCGTGAACCCATAGGCATTGCAGTGCCTGGCAAGCTCAGGTCAAGATCGTGTTTTGAAATGCTGCCAGTATTATCTAATGCATTTTTGGCATTTTCAAATATGCTTTCAGTATATAATTTGAATTCGTTTAGTAGCTGGCCTGCTTCTCTTTTATTTTCTGCAGCCACATTTTTCATTTCGCCCATTATGGTTTTTACCAATCCCTTTGTACCAAGGTAATGAATGCGGAAATTTTCTAATGCATCGCTGCTGTTTAATTCCGCCTGGCTAATTTCCTGTTTGTATTGAGCTATTTTGTTTACCAGAGATTCCATGGCGGCAAAGTTAATGGGATTTCGGATTGGGTTGCCGGGTGATAGCCAGCTAATATGGTAATAAATCTGGGATAGTTTTCATTTTCTACTTTAAATGACGAGCAGAAGCTTTGATGTTTTGCACTAACAACATCAGGATAATTAGACCTTACATTTTCTTTTAGAAATAAAAATGTATTTTTAAAATTCATAACCAGCAAAACTTTTAAACCATGTCACTATTCAAGTCTAGCAACCCGGCACTATCAGAAAAAAGATTTACCAATAATATTCTAACCGATGTAGTAGACAGGGAAAACGCCATGTCCGTAAATGGGGCCTTACAAAAATTTGGTTTCCTTATGATAATGGTGATAGGCACTGCATTTTATTCATGGAAAGAATTTGCCGGCGGCGGAAATGTAACACCATTGATATTAACCGGAGCCATTGGTGGATTCGTAGTTGCACTTGTTATCATTTTCAAAAGAGAATGGAGCCCTTATTTAGCTCCTTTATATGCACTACTTGAAGGTCTTTTTGTAGGTGGAATATCTGCAGTTTATAATGATGCCTTTGCAGCTAAAGCACCAAATCTCATCATAAATGCTGTAGGCTTAACACTTGGTGTAGCCGTAGCAATGTACCTGCTTTACAGTTTCCGCATCATAAAGGCTACAGAAAAATTTAAATCAGTTGTAATAACCGCCACCATTGGTATCGCATTGTTCTATGGCCTCGTAATGATACTCAGGATGTTTGGTTATGATAACATGCCCTTTCTTCATGAAGGAAGTACATTTGGAATATTGTTTTCATTATTTGTTGTGGCACTTGCATCCTTAAACCTGATCCTCGATTTTGATATGATAGAAAAAGGTGCAGAACTGGGCGCACCCAAGTACATGGAATGGTATGGCGCTTTTGGATTATTGGTAACCATCGTATGGTTATACCTTGAGATCTTAAGGTTGCTTTCCAAGATCAGTGGCCGAAAATAAAAACGACTACTTGCAATATTAAATGCCGCTTTTTTTGAGCGGCATTTTTGTTATTCCTTTTTTTTAAACCGGCATAGGTTCATTAATCAGCTTCATTCGCAGCTTGCCCCGCCTTTATGTGGGGTCGAACTCTTGTACATCTAACTCTATTCTACTTTTTATACAACCTTATAAATTACCTAACAAATCTTTTACTTTTTCCTTAATCAAATCTCTCACTTCATTGAACTGCGTCGGTTCCATATTTTTTGGATCAGGAATTTCCCAGTCAATAAATTTCTTTGCAGGCATCCAGGGACATGCATCCCCACAGCCCATGGTAACAACTGCATCAAATGCTGCATATTGATTTACTTCATCAAGACTTTTGCTTTCATGCTTACTTAAATCATAATCCAGCTCCTTCATTGCGGCAATGGCTTTAGGGTTTACAATACCGCTCGGCTTGCTTCCAGCACTATAGGCTTCCAGTTTTTCACCGCCATACATGCGGGCAAATGCCTCGCTCATCTGGCTACGATTACTGTTTTCTATACATACAAAAAGAATTTTCTTTTTTTGCATATTAATATATTTATTAGCAGCATCCGCTTCCTGGCAGGCAACAATTCTTATCTTCCAATCCAGGTTTTTCTGCATACACAGTAATGCTTGTAATTTTTGTATCACCTGTTTTGTAGGCATTTACTTCTTCTGCAGATAAATAATTCGCTAAAATTTCATCCGGTATATGAATGGTCTTATCCTTTTGCACAATGATGTTTTTAAAGCCAGCTATTTCAATCATTTGCAAATAACTCTTTTTTTCAATAGCGCCAGAAACGCAACCTGCATAGAGTTCTGCAACTTCTTTCCATTTTTGTGGCAAAGCGCCTTCCAGCACAATATCAGAAATTGAAAAATGACCACGAGGTTTTAATACCCTGAAAATTTCAGCAAAGACTTTTGGCTTATCAGGCACAAGATTTAATACACAATTACTTACTACCACATCAGCAATGTTATCACCTAATGGCATATCATCAATATCCCCCTGTCTGAATTCCACGTTATTCAATCCTAGTTTCTCGGAATTCAGTCTTGCCCTTGTAATCATCTGCTCTGTAAAGTCAATGCCGATAACTTTGCCTTTTTCACCCGTAAATCTCCTGGCCACAAAACAATCGTTACCAGCGCCACTGCCCAAATCTATTACAGTGTCGCCTTCATTAATTTTGGCAAATTCTGTCGGCAAGCCACATCCCAGGCCAAGGTCTGCATCAGGGTTATAACCCTCCAGTTTGCTGTAATCGTCTGACATAATTTTATATGTACCGTTACCGGCAACGTCATCGCCACAACAGGAAGCAGTAGCGCCGCAGCAGGAAGCAAGGTTTTGTTCGGTAGATTGTTCTGCAATAATTGCATACTTTTCTTTTACCATTTTTTTTATCTCATTTATTTCATTCATGGCTTTACTTTTTATGTTTAAATAATTATAGATGTACTCATCAATCAACAGCAAGCTTTTTCATTCTTAATTTTCAGGTTATTGAAAAGCATTCCAAATTCTGTATTAAATTTCTCGAAGGCCTTCCAATTTATGCAGTAGCAACTTCTGGGACCATCAACGGTGCCAATGATAAGACCCGCATTCTTCAATTCTTTTAAATGCTGCGATACGGTGCTTTGTGCAAGCGGAAGTACATCTACAATATCACCACAGATGCATTCGTTCCTTTGCGCCAGTACTTTCAATATGGCTATCCGGGCAGGATGAGCCAGGGCTTTTGCAAATTCAGCAAGCGACTGTTCTTTAACACTAAATGATTCCTTCTTATGAATTGCCATTGGTTAATTTTATATCGCAAATATACGATTAAAGAATTCATACGACAAATTTTTTTTAAAAAAAGAGACTGTCTAAAAAAATGATTAAAAAAAATTGCCCGAAGGCCCAACGACATAAAGTTTTGACCTTCAATTTTTATTTTAGTAGCGCTTTTATGTCTTCGTGGCAAAAGACGGCTTTTGAGAGCCTCGTAAATTTTCTTCCTGAGATTTTATTAAATTTTCTTCTACTCATTCTCTCCCATCCAATAAATTTCCAAGCCCCCCTAAAATACTTCCTTCTTCTTTCCTATTCACCGTTGCGTATTGCATCAGCTTTCCTGCCAGCCTGCTTATGGGAAGAGACTGTATCCAAACTTTTCCCGGGCCACGCAAGGTTGCAAAAAATAATCCTTCGCCACCAAACATAAAGTTGCGAATGCCTTTTACAAATTCAATATCAAAATCAATTCCCGCTGTATAGGCAACAACACAACCTGTATCTATTTTAATAACTTCACCGGTGGCAAGATTTTTTTCCATCACATACCCACCAGCATGAACAAATGCCATCCCATCTCCTTCCAGCTTTTCCATTATAAAACCTTCGCCGCCAAAAATACCTGTACCAAGCCTTCGTTGAAATTCAATTCCTACGCTCACTCCTTTTGCAGCACAGAGGAAAGCGTCCTTTTGTGCGATGATCTTTCCACCCAACTCCTGCAAGTCAAGTGCAATGATCTTTCCTGTATAAGGTGCGGCAAAGCTCACCCTCTTTTTTCCTTGCCCTATGTTTGTAAAAGCAGTCATAAACAAACTTTCACCAACAAGCAATCTTTTCCCGGCACTCATCAGTTTTCCAAAAATGCCTGAACCTTGTTGCTGGCTGCCGTCGCCAAAGATGGTGTTCATCTCTATATCACTATCCATCATTAAAAAACTGCCGCTTTCGGCTATTGTCGTTTCCTGCGGATCCAATTCTATTTCAACAAACTGGAGTTCTTCGCCATAAATCTTATAATCTATCTCGTGATTTGTACGCATAAAAATTTTTTTTCAAATGTATAATATCCTCCTTTTATTATACATGCATATTTTACAGATGGCGTTGTTAATTCATGCTTTTAGCGTTTATTTGATGTTCATAAAATTTAACCAGGAATGAAAAAAATCATATCTCCCCTTATCATTCTTTGCTTAGCAAATATTATTTATGGCCAGGCAAAACTTATTGAAAAAGTTGATAAAAAAGGGAACGAATTAATTATCCCTTATTCAAAATATTTGTTACCAAACGGCCTCACTGTTTTAGTTACTGAAGATCATAGTGATCCTATTGTACATGTTGACGTAACCTATCATGTGGGCAGCGCCAGGGAAGAAATTGGTAAAAGTGGGTTTGCTCATTTTTTTGAACACATGATGTTTGAAGGAAGCGATCATGTAGGAAAAGGAGAACATTTTAAAGTAATATCCGATGCAGGCGGTACGCTGAATGGCAGCACTAACCAGGACCGTACGAATTACTTTGAAACTGTACCCAGCAACCAATTGGAAAAAATGATATGGTTGGAAGCAGATCGCATGGGTTATTTGCTGGATGCTGTAACACAGGAAAAATTTGAAAACCAGCGCAGCACAGTAAAAAATGAACGTGGCCAGAATTATGACAACAGGCCTTATGGTCTTACAAGCGAATTCAGTTCAAAAAATTTATATCCTTATGGTCATCCATATAGCTGGCTCACAATTGGCTATGTTGAAGACCTGAACAGGGTGAATGTAAATGACCTTAAAAACTTTTTCCTTCGCTGGTATGGACCAAACAATGCGACCATAACTGTTGGTGGTGATGTAAAAACTGCAGAAGTGGTAAAATTGGTTGAGAAGTATTTTAGCTCAATTCCAAAAGGCCCGGCCGTGCAAAAAACAATTTTACCAAAAGTGGTTTTAGCAAGTGATCGATATGCTTCTTACATTGATAACTATGCTCGCCTGCCGCAACTGGTAAAAGTTTTCCCTACCGTTCCAAATTATGATAAGGATATGGCGGCGCTCACTTGTCTTGCACAGGTTTTGGGCCAGGGAAAAAATTCCATTTTTTACCAGGAAATGGTGAAACCCAAAAAAGCTTTACAAGCAACTGCCTTCAGCCAGTTCTCTGAACTTGCAGGTGAGTTTTCTATCAGGGTCACTCCGTATCCCGGTAAAAGCCTTGCTATAATGGATTCGCTGGTATCTGCAGCCTTCCATGATTTCGAACTACGAGGTGTTACAGATGACGATATTGCAAAATTTAAAGGTGGAGTAGAAGCACAATATATTAATCGCCTTCAAGCTATATCCGGAAAGGTATCGCAGCTTGCTGCTTTTCAAACCCTAACAGGAAATCCTAATATGATTGGTAATTTATTAGGCATGTATCGTTCTGTAACGAAAGCAGATGTAATGAGAGTTTATGGCGAATACATCAAAGGAAAACATAGCGTTACAGTAAGTGTTTTAACCAAGGGCCAGGAAAATGTAAAAGCGGCAACGGATAATTATAAAGTGGACACTACTCATTATGTAAAACCTCATTATGGTTATGATGGTTTGCATTATGTAAAAGGAAAGGACAATTTTGAACGTAACAAAATTCCGGGAAATGGTCCAAATCCTGTAGTGAGTGTACCTGCATTTTGGACAAAAAATTTAACCAATGGAGTCAGGATGATCGGCACACGTAACTCTGAATTACCTACTGTAACCATATCAGTGAGTATACCCGGTGGTCAATTGGCAGAAGCAAATGATACATCAAAAATTGGCCTTGCTGGAATGGTAGCAAGAATGTTAAATGAAGACACAAAAAAACACAGCGCAGAAGAACTGGCTGTGGAATTAGAAAAGTTAGGAAGCAGTATTAATATATCAAGTGATTTCAATAGTATCAATTATACTGTTCAATCCCTTAAAAAAAATCTTGACAAAACGCTTTCCTTTTTAGATGAAAGAATATTTACTCCAAAGTTTACTGCAGAAGCATTTGACCGTTTGCAAAAACAAGCACTCGAAGGATTTAAACAAGCAAAATCGCAGCCGGCAACTATTGCAAGTGCTGTGTATAGCAAATTAAATTATGGTGCTAATAATATTTTGGGCATGAGTGAGAATGGAACAGAGCATTCTATTAAAAATCTTACTCTCCAGGATGTTCAAAGTTATTACGATAAATATTTTACGTCTGAAGGAACCAAGCTGGTGGTAGTTGGTGATGTAACAGAAGCGGAAATTTTACCCAGGCTAAATTTCCTGGAGAGATTACCAAACAAAAAGATAAACCTTGTGCAACCTGCACCTGCACCCGCTATTGCAAAAACAAAAATTTACCTGATAGATGTTCCCAAGGCTGCTCAAACAGAATTCAGGATAGGTTACGTAACGGGGCTAAAGTATGATGCGACTGGAGAATATTTCAAAGCCGGACTTATGAACTATGCTTTAGGAAGTGGTTTTAATGGAAGAATAAATATGAACCTGCGTGAAGATAAGGGCTGGACCTATGGGGCCCGTTCCGCATTCAACGCAGATGAATACACCGGTGCATTTACTTTTAGTTCAGGCATACGGGCCGATGCAACAGACAGTGCTTTGCGTGAAGTGATGAAAGACATTAATAATTATGCATCTAATGGAATAACCCAGGAAGAAATAGTATATACAAAAAATGCTGTGGGCCAGAAAGATGCTTTGCAATATGAAACAGGTACACAAAAAGCAGCATTCATAAAACGAATTTTGGATTATAATCTTCCCGGAAATTTTGTACAGGTACAAAACAGTTTGTTGGCTTCAATAAATAAACCTGAAATAGATGCTCTCGCTAAAAAATGGTTGATGACAGATAAAATGAATATTTTACTGGTAGGTGATAAAGCTAAGATCTTACCTGGTTTATTAAAGATGGGTTATGATATTACTGAACTTGATGTGGATGGAAATATTGTGAATGAAAAGTTGAACTAGCAAAAAAATAATAAGTTTGTTATCAAAAATAAATCCCGGGCAATATGCACCGGGATTTGTTTTTGATTTTATTCGAAGTAGAAGGATATTAGGTTATAACGACTTTATCCAACTTACCAATTCATCACGGCCCTTGCCGAGTTTAGTTTGCAACCTTCCAAGTAATTCTTCATCTTTCCCATCTTCATATTTCAAATCATCATCTGTTAGATCAGCATGTGCTTGTTTTATTTTACCTTTTAACTCATGCCATTTTCCTTTTATTTCCAGTTCATCCATGATTAAGATTTTATAAAGTGAATAATAACAGAACAGTTACTATTATTATGCCAGACAAAATGATATTAGTTAAAAATAAAATGCCGCTCATTTGCATAAGCGGCAGTGATATCTAAAATGTTGATTCTCTAAACTTCTTTCAATTTTCCGTTCCAGATTTTTTTTCCTTGAATACGGCGAACTCCATACATGATACCCACAAAAAGGAAAAACAACGGACCAGTAAAGCCAAGCAAGGCAATAAACTTAGTGCCATAAAATTGTTCCATTGGCCTGCGCAATCTTTCGGCTATCAGGTACATACTTGGTACCATAACCAGCGTTAAGAAAAATGCGAATACTAATCCAAATATGATTGTCCAACTTAAAGGCCCCCAGAAAACAACACTATCACCACCAAAAAAGATATGCGGATTTAAATGTTGAAAGAAGGAAACGAAATTAATGTTGAACCCAACTGCAAGTGGAAGTAGTCCAAGTATTGTTGCAATGGCTGTAAGCATCACCGGAATGATCCTGATACGTCCTGCCTGTATGGTGGCTTCTCTTGTTTTCACGCCACGGCCTCTTAGTTCGTCC
>JBDSEE010000103.1:0-5061 GCA_039920245.1 Ferruginibacter sp. | reverse complement strand
ATTCTCCCCCGGCAAATTCTTTTACTGATTCCAAATTATCAAAACTCATAATTGTAACGAACTCCACTTCTGCTCCGAAGTCTCGTCTTAAGAGTTCAATACCTTTTAAACCTAAGAAATTTTTCTTTTCTATTTCCACGAAGATTTCAATTTTAATATTGTTTCATATGCATCTGCATTGGCTTATGTTGTATATCCATGCCAAATGCTTGAAAACATTGGTTTATTATTGAGATTTAAGGTCAATTTAAAGAATCAAAATTCACAAACATTTTTTTGTATTTTACTGGAGATACGCCAGTATTTTTTTTGAAAACATTTCTAAAAGCTTTTTTATCTGAATATCCAATTTCGTACATCAGGTCATTCACATTTTTTCGCCCTGATTCAAGGCCACGTTTTGCTATCTCAATTTTGACCCGATGCATGTATTGTACAACTGTATTAGCTGTTGCTTTTTTAAATCTTCGTTCAAAATTTCTTCTCCCTACTGAGACTAAAGCTGCAAGTTGGTCTACACTTATTTTTTCCTGATAGTTTTCTTCTATAAATTCCTGAGCGTGTTTTATTTGCAGATCATCATGTTCCTTTTGAGCGTGGAACACTGTAAATGGTAACTTGCTTGTTCTATTTATATCAATGCCAAAAACCTTGGCTCCATATATTGCCATTTCTCGTCCAGCATATTTTTCTATCAAATATAATATCAGATTAAGGTATGAGAATGCGCCTCCACTGGAATAAATCCTGTTTTCATCTGTTATAATCTTTTCAGTTATGAGTATTATATCGGGAAACATACACCTGAACTGGTTCTCAGCCATCCAATGAATAGCACATTTGCGTCCTTTTAACAATCCGGTTTGAGCTAATAAGAATGCGCCAAGACAGAGACTTGCTATTTCGCTGCCCTTCTCATGCTGCGTAATTAACCAAGGGATAAAGTCTTTATTCTTAGACAAAGTTTCATTTACATCCCCTTCCAAAGCGGGAATTATTATAAGGTCTGTCTTAATGAAATCGTTTAGGGTACCATCGTTTTTAACTATAAAAGTACCAGCTGAAAGACTAGTGTGGCAGGATAAACCTACAAGCCTTATTTGAAATAAAGGTTGGAGGTTAAGTGAAACCGCATATTCATTTATTTCGTTGAAGAGCCTACGTGTACCCTCAAGACTAGCGATAATAGCATTTTCTGGGACGAGAATAGTGATATGTTTCATGAATTATACCTCCTGTAATCTTTTAAAAAATGTAAGTGGCATTTTGATTTTAATCGTTTGGATCGATCCTGCGAATTTTTCTTCCAAATACGCCCAGATGGATAGTACCGAAAGCCAGCGAAATATATAATAGTGATTTATCGTTCTGAAATCCTACGATATACTGATTGAAAAGCCCAACTACAATTAATAATACGCAAAGGCCCAGACTGGTGTACCTTGCTATTCTCATACCTTTTCTGCTAGATGTTCCATTTCCGAGATGACTATGCCTGGCACCATAGACGAGGTAAACATCCATTCCTAATATCATCCATACAAGCAGGCGGATCCAAGTATCCATTGGTAAAAAAACCATCATAAACAAGCACACCAGGATGCCGAGTATGGGTACCAGGGGAACCATGGGTGTTTTAAATGCTCTTGGCAAATCAGGCATTTTCTTTCGCAATATGAGTATGCCGATGCAAACCAATATAAAGGCAAACAGTGTTCCGATACTTGTCATTTCGCCGACCACCCGGGCAGGAACAAATGCTGCGAAAAGGCTTACAAAACACATGAACAGCAAATTGCTTTTTACAGGAGTTTGTGTGCGAGGATTTACCACTGAAAAAATCTTTGGAATCAGACCATCCCTGCTCATGCTATAGAATACTCTTGTTTGGCCGAGCAGCATTACGAGAATAACTGAAGAATAACCAGCCAAGATTGCGACTATGATGGCACGATTCAGCCAAGGATAATCAGGATGTATTACACCAGCTGCATCTGCAGCGCCCATATGATCTATAGCGACTGCTACAGGTGCAATGCCATCCATGCCGCCGAATAGTTTATAATTTGCAACACCCGCCATAACGTGTGCGAAGAGTATATACAGGATTGTGCAGACTATTAAGGAGCCTAAAATACCCCAAGGCATATCCCGTTTTGGATTTTTTGCTTCCTGTGCGGCAGTGCTCACAGAATCAAAACCAATGTAAGCAAAAAATACTATGGCCGCAGCCCTAATGATACCACTGAAACCGAATTTCCCAAACTCTCCCGTATTAGCGGGAATATAAGGGTGGTAATTGTCATTGTTTATGTATTTCCATCCGAGGATAATAAACACCAACACAACTATTATTTTCAATGATACAATGATGCTGTTTACCAAGGCGCTTCCTTTTGTTCCCCTTAGCAATAGCAGGCTCATTATAACTACGATTAAGACTGCCGGCAAATTTACCAGCCCATTGTCCCATGGGCCGGCGACTAGTTTTTGAGGTAAATGGATATTAAAGCCATCGAGAAATCTTACCAAGTACCGGCTCCAACTAATTGCTACAGTTGCCGCTCCAACCGCATATTCCAATACTAGGTCCCAACCTATTATCCAGGCTACGAACTCACCCATAGTGGCATAAGAATAAGTATATGCGCTCCCTGCGACTGGAATCATGGAGGCAAATTCTGCATAACACAAGCCAGCGAAAACACAACCTGAGGCTGCCACAATAAATGATATGGTAATGCCGGGGCCTGTGTGATTTGCCGCCGCCATACCAGTAATGGAAAATAGGCCAGCCCCTATGATGGCGCCAATACCTAAAGCAATCAATCCCCATCTGCCCAACGTTTTTTTTAAAGTTGCAGCACCTATTTCCTGTGATTCATTCATTAAAGAATGCATTGGTTTTCTTACAAATAAACTCATGGTGATTTTTGATTAGCCTTGTTTCATTTTAAATGGATGCAGTTAGTTGGTTCGAATTATTTAAGCCCATAAATAAAAAAATTCCTGAACATTTTACGAAATTTATTTAGTCTCTTAACAATTTTTTGAGTGTTGTGCCGAGTAAAATTATCCATTTAATGGCCTACCATTAAAGCCATTTACATTAATATACCTATACCATTAAAGAACAGGCATTTAATCTTCATTTTAAGTTTAAGTATTGCTTCAAACAAGCTGTAGTGACTGAAGGGGGATTGAAAGGATTGCTTTTATAAAAGCGTTAGGGTAATGTTAAATCTAATTAATTGCCATAGAGTTAATCGCGCAATAAGATGTTTAGGCAAGATTTGGAAATTACGGGATCTCTCAAGGTTTAAAAAAAACCAAATAATTAATTTAGCGTTATGACTTGTCGTTATATGCCATGCAATAAGTCATGATCCACCTCCATCTTATTCGGAAAGGAATTTAATTTTGCTGTTATAACTCAAACTTATGATAGATAAACTGCGATTGCTATTAGCGATTTCTTTTTCCTTTATAACGATTGTTGCAGCGGGGGAATCAAGTGATACGATTTCCATTTCAGCAAAGTCTTTTCAACTTAGCAAATTAAAACAAGGTATAATTAGTTATATAGTCTATAATAAAAAAAATATGACTAGTCCTGCCAGTGGAATTTATTTATCAAATATTAAAATTGAGAAAATAACTTATCATAACGTTCCGGCCTTAGCAATAACGCAAAAATGGGTCAAGCCCGATACTATATTTCACAGCGCATATACTGTCTTGAAAGGCAGCGATTTTTCTACATTATATCATGAAACCTACTGGAACAGGAATTTATATACACTAAAATTTGATTTTGAGACTAAGGTTGTAACATTTACCGGCAGCATTGAAGATTCGCTTAAAACAAAAGTTATAAGTGACTTTCATGAGAGTTTGCAACATTATAATTTAAACTGGCACTCTGACCTTGTTATATTCAGACTATTGCCGTATAAAAAAGGCCGAGTTTTTAAAATAAATCTTTATGATCCTGGATTTGGAAGAGCGACAGAAGTTTTTTATTCGGTGTTGAGGAAAGAAAAAATAAGTGTAAATACCGGGGAACCTTTAAACTGCTGGGTGCTTGAAAACGAAATACCAGGTGGTGGATACCAACGTTTTTGGGTGAGTGAGCAAAGTGGAGAGATCATTATAGAGGAAGATTATTATAATAAAAGTTATCGCTATAAGATAAAACTAACTGTTGCAGATAATATATTTCAATGAGGAAGTTTGGTTGTTGTTTGGCCGTGAACAATACAGATAAAAAAAGCTTTGCTATGCTAACAGCCTTTCGGACCTATCAAGTATCAACATTCTAAATAAAAAAGATGAAAGGGAGTAATTTATTACTTGGGATTTTGTTTTGTGCAAAGGCAGGAAATGGACAAACGGCCTTTCGCCCTGCAACGCCAAGTGCGAGGCTTAGCATAAAAGCAAGTAAAGCTTCACAAAAGATTGTACTTGACGGAAAACTTAATGAGGCTGACTGGCAACTTTGTGAAAATGCATCCGGTTTTATACAGAGCCAGCCGGACCAAGGAACAAAGGCAACATTTGGGACGACGGTAAAAGTACTTTATGATGACGTAAATATCTACATTGGGGCAATTTGTGATAACCCTACGGGAAAAGTTTATGTGCAGGATCTAAGACGTGACTTTACTTATAATGATAACGACTTATTTGGGGTCTTTATAGATCCATTTAAAGACGTACAAAGCCCTGTTCAGTCCTTCCTTGTAACTCCTTTGAGTACACAGCGAGACTTGTTGATATATGATGACAGGATTTACGATCTGAATTGGGATGCTGTATGGAAGGCAAAAAGTACAATTACCCCAAATAACTGGAGTGTTGAAATTGCGATACCCTGGAGTACACTTAGGTATCCTTCTGATTCTACATCCTGGGCTATTAATTTCAATAGAAACATACGCGGTTTAAATCAAATTACCGGATGGTCGCCTTGGCCCCTTGCGTATTCGGTCGGCAGAATGGCTTATTCAGGATTAATTACTGACATTCATCCCCCTAAGACGAAAATGAATATAAGGGTTG
>JBDSEE010000102.1:0-32210 GCA_039920245.1 Ferruginibacter sp. | reverse complement strand
CTTCTCCAAAGAAGAGGGAGCCAAAACATCTACAACAAGATCAAGCAGGTTCAGAATTTTCCTTGCATCTCCTCCTGAAATATTTATCAGCGCTGCTGTATCATTAAGCTTAATATTTTTTTCTTTTAAAACAATATCATTTTTTAATGCATGTTGCAAAACATGAATCAGGTCTTCTTCACTTAATGCTTTTAAAACATAAACCTGGCACCTGCTTAGCAAGGCACTGTTCACTTCAAAGGAAGGATTCTCTGTTGTAGCACCAATCAATGTAACAATTCCTTTTTCTACTGCGCCCAGCATGGCATCCTGCTGGCCTTTATTAAAGCGGTGAATTTCATCAATAAAAAGTATTGCCCCTTTTTGCACTTTCGCATTTTCTATAACTTCTCTCACTTCTTTTACCCCGGATGAAATAGCACTTAATGCATAAAATGGTTGATCGAGTTTTTGCGAAATGATATGGGCAATAGTTGTCTTACCAACTCCTGGTGGTCCCCATAAAATCATGCTGGGCACTTTACCATTTTCAATAGCAGTGCGGAGGATGCTACCCGTACCAGTAAGGTGTTGCTGGCCTGTTAATTCATCTAAAGAAACGGGTCGAAGACGTTCTGCAAGAGGAGGCAAATTCATACTGCAAAATTACGTAATGAAAGTGCCTATTTTGCTGATACATTTTTTAAGAAGGGAATAATCTCGCTAATTGTTACAGGACGTTCATCATTATTAATATTAATCACCACCGCATACCCATTTGCCCCACCAGCTTTCAGAATTGCATAAACAAGTTTTTGCTGGTCACTCTCAGTTCTTTTACCGGTTTCTGTACTCCAAATTTCTTTTGTAGCCAGGCACCCTTGTGTTGGTGTCAGCGGATAAAAGGGCTGTCCTTTGTAATAGCCAGGATTTACAGTAGATCCATGGGCAATTATTTCTGTACGGCCTGCCATGCCCGCATACCATGCCTGGTACATAGGATCATAATTCTTAAAATTATCCGGTAATAGATTTTTATATCGTTCTATATTCCATGTTGTGTCATTCTCATTTTGTGTTTGAAAAAAATGAAATGCCTTTTTTTCAAATGGCATGCTGAGCTGTAGGTTTGGCGTGGGGCCAATAAATGTAGAAACTGACACATCAAATTTGTCCATGCGAAAAATGCCTTCAGGCGAATTCCCGTTTGTAAGAAATGGCGGCAGCCCACTCACAGAACGGGCAAGTTGTGGAACAGAGAAATAATTTCCCGTGGAATCTTTTACGAAATTACCTGATGCATCTCTTACCATTACCAGGCCCGGATAATCCCTGTTTTTTCTTTGAAAAGAAATAAGCAACACATTACCAGGCAAATAATTTTTATTAAAAAATGATGAAATATCAAGAGGTCTTAAGGGCTGATAAAACGTAGTTATATATCGTTGAAGCTGCAGCAAGATGGGATTGTTAGGTTGTTCCTGCAACTTCAGTTTTGTTTGAATGGTAAGAAAGTTTGTATACTGTTTAACGGTATCAGACTTGAGCAGGTATACAGCGCACATGGCAAAAATCTTTGCATCTGATGTTTGCTTTAAAAGCTGTTGAACGGGTTGAATAAATTTGCCGGGATAATGGCTGTACAATAATTCCAAAAAAGATCTTTGGAAAAATACAGTTCTTGAAATCAGCGATTCTGATGCAGTGTGCATTTGCCTTTCTATCCATGGCTTATTATATTGTAAAACTTCCATCGCCTGGAAAGCATCCTGCCAATTCTCTTCTGTACTATCAGATAGTGGCTGAGATAAATTATGGTTAATGGTATATTGAACCAGGTTCCTGTAAAGCTTGTCCTGGTTTACTTTAAGTGTCGCTTTTAAATAAAGGTCTACTCCCTGTGAATGGCCCAGCCATGCATACATCACTGATATGATCAATAACAATCCCTTCTTCATGGATGCAAATTAAGCTAAGAGATGTGAAAGATTTGTTGTGAAAATACTATTGAACATTGACAGTTATAAATGCCTGCACTTTATTGAAAGCATCAAAATAGGTTGCATTATCCCAATCGCCATGCCCGCCTAAAGGATAATAGACATACTGGTTAATAACGCCGGCAGTGTTAAGTTTTGTTTGCAGTGCTACAGATTGAGATGCCCTTACCAACGGATCGGTACCACCATGTAACATAATTGTGGGCATGGCAGAAACAGCTGAAACAAAATTTATCGGGCTCGATTGTGAATATATTATGGGGTTGGAAGTTGGAGTACCTCCCATGAGTGACGCTATCAAAGCAGGTGAAACAAATACAGATGCAGGATTGTTATACATATCTACCATATCCGTCGGGCCAAAAAAATCAACTACTGCTTTTGGTTTTACAGGACTGCTATATTTATAGGATTGAAGTAAAGCAAGATGTGCTCCCGCAGATGCCCCCAATAAAATATATTTATCAGAAATAAGGTATTCATTTCTTTTGCTATAAATAAATTCTATGGCAGCTTTCACATCATTTTCCTGGGTGGGAAAAATATTTGATGTACCCGTGGCCAGCCTGTAGTTAATATTAAAAACAGCGTAAGTAGAAAGTCTTCTTTTCATTGTATCTACGTAAGCATTAAAGTCTGCTTTGTCACCACTGCTCCACGCACCACCATGTATCATTACAAGTACTTTGGTAGTAAAAGCGCTTCGGTTTGCAGGCAGGTATATATCCATATTTTGCAAAGGATCTGCTGCATAGGCTATATTTAGTTGTGTACTTGCAGCAACTGAATCAGCGCTTACATTTTCTTTTGAACATGAACTATAAATACCGATGACCAGGACAGAGACAAAAAAGTATTTTAACATGAAATAAATTTTATTTTACAAATTACTGATTTAGCAGTTAGGATAAATAGGTTGTTTAAAAAAAGTCTCTCCAATTTACATGAAGTACTTCGCTCAATTGAAGGAAGCCCGGAGCTGCAGACCCCCTGTGCGCAAAAGTAAAGGCAGGTTTCGAAATGCAAAACTCTGCGAAAACTCAATATCGACATTTTAGGCAATCAGGCTTTTATGATCATGATTTTATAAAAAATAACGCAGTGGGGTAGGGGAGGAGTTTTAATCTTCTATCTACCCGATAAGGGTAAATTCAATAAAGGTTGAACAAAGTATTAGCATAATATAAACATAATATGAACGAAGTATGAATAAAGTTACCATAGCTTTACTATTATGTTACAATAGGGTTACCATAACTTAAAGATGGCGTAGCCAGAGAGATGCAAGGGAAGTGTTTCTAATCATCTCTGCCTAATAAATATATACTGGGAGTATCTATTTTTGGTAAAGCTCACATTTAGAAGCGAAGCACATATAAACTCAGTTAAAGGCTGGTTTTATCATCTTTTATTAGGGAAATATATAATTCTTTTAATTGTTTATCATCAATAGAAGACGGTGCATCTATCATTACATCTCTACCTGAATTATTCTTTGGAAAAGCAATAAAATCACGAATGCTTTCTGTGCCACCCATTAAGGCACAAAGCCTGTCGAAACCGAAAGCAATGCCCCCATGCGGCGGGGCACCATATTCAAAAGCGCCCAGCAGAAAACCAAATTTATGTTGTTGCTCTTCCTTATCCATTCCCAGAGCGGCAAACATTTTTTCTTGCAGCTCCCTTTGAAAAATACGAATGGAACCGCCACCAATTTCATTTCCATTTAACACCATGTCATACGCATTTGCTTTAATATTTGCATAAGGATGCTTTAGATATTCAGCAGCATTTTCAATGGCCGGGTTGTTATTTATCATCGTGTCAATATCTGCAGGCCTCGGCGAGGTAAATGGGTGATGGCGGGCCACCCAACGATTATCTTCTTCTGCATATTCAAACAATGGAAAATCCAATACCCAAAGTAATTTAAATTCATCTGCCTTACGCAGGCCAAGCATAGTGCCCATGTGCATGCGCAAGTCACTTGCTGCCTTCCTGGTTTTTTCTTCAGCACCGGCAAGCAGTAAAATCAAATCACCATGTTTTGCATTGCAGGCTTCTGCAATTTTTGTCAATGCCTCTGCATTATAGAATTTATCTACACTACTTTTGAAAGTTCCATCAGCATTACACTTTACATATACTAATCCTTTCATTCCTATTTGCGGCCTCTTCACCCATTCAGTCAATTCATCTGTTTGTTTGCGGGTATACTCACTACAACCCGGCACCGCAATTCCTATCACCGTTTCAGCCAAAGCAAACACAGCAAATTCAGTTCCCAGCAATCCCTCAAAAGATTCCCTGGCAAACACATGCTGGGGGAATTTTAAGTTGCCCAACTTCATATCAAAACGAATATCAGGTTTATCATTGCCGTAAGTCCACATAGCTTCTTCCCAACTCATTCGTTCTACAGTCTCAGAATAGTTTATATTTCTTACGTCTTTAAAAATGCGCTTCACCAGCCCTTCAAACATTTGCAAAATATCTTCCTGTTCCACAAAACACATTTCGCAATCTATCTGCGTAAACTCCGGCTGGCGATCTGCCCGAAGGTCTTCATCCCTGAAACATTTAACAATCTGGTAGTAGCGGTCGTAACCACTTATCATCAGTAATTGTTTAAAGGTTTGCGGCGATTGTGGTAAGGCATAGAATTGTCCTTCATTCATGCGGCTTGGCACCACAAAATCCCTTGCTCCTTCCGGCGTTGATTTTATAAGGAAGGGTGTTTCGATATCCATGAAATTATTTTCGTGCAAATAATTCCTGGTGCTTCTGCCCACTGCATAACGCAACTCTAAATTCTTTTTCACCGCATTTCTTCTCAGGTCAAGGAAGCGGTATTTCATGCGCAGCTCATCGCCCCCGTCAGTATCATCCTGTATGGTGAAGGGCGGTGTGGCAGACTGGTTCAATATTTTAAAAGTATTTACCAGTATTTCAATTTCGCCGGTAGGAATATTTTTATTTTTGCTGCTGCGTTCATTCACTTTGCCAGATACCTGCAGCACAAATTCACGACCCAAAGGATTTTTATCCAACTCCGCATTCAGGTTTTCGGAAAATAATAATTGGGTGATACCATAGCGGTCACGCAGATCTACAAAAGTTATGCTGCCAAATTTCCGGACGGTTTGTACCCATCCGGCAAGCGATACTTCTTTTGTTATGTCAGCAAGGGTTAATTCTCCGCAGGTGTGTGATCTGTACATGAAAGTTGATGATTGAAAGTTGATAGTTTGTTTGCTGAATAGAGAAATATTGTACAAGAGTGCGACGCCAATAAAGATGATAAAGGATCAAATGCTGGGTAAAAAAATTTTTTATTTTACCAGCATGTTACAAATCTCAACATCGTTGTGTCACTCACTTCAACAGTTGTGCTTCTATCAACAAGGCGCAAAGATAATAAAGTACCACCTGATGCCTACATCGTTTCCAGTTCGTTGTGGTGGCGTGGTTTCCAGATGATATAATAAAATGCCAGGACGAGAATACCCAGGAAGAATGGCAGCATGGCAAGATATTTAAAAGGCCATTCGCCTATCATGGGCGTGCTGTCGAATGCAAAAAATTCACTTATCATCCAGTAAGAGTTTGCAGCGATCCAGAACACGATGGCCAGGTTATGACAGAGCTCACTCATATATTGCCTTGTGCGCCATGCAATCACGATTGCAACAATCATAGTGGGAAATATCATAGCAATTCCCAAAGGTTTCCATATCATGCACCAGGCCACATCTTTAAATAGCCAGAAAACAATGTGCAGGTTTTCCATGCGGCGATATTTGAGGGGGATGGTGTAAATACTTTGACTGGTTTGTTCAGCCTGGGGCATAGGTTTCTGTGGGGCTAGTTGTTGCATATAGGGAATTCTTGAAATAGGTTAACCAAATAACTCTTTAATAAATTCTTCTTTTGTTTTATTAAAGTGTGAAGCAACATCGGCAATTATAAAAGAAAGCGTTCCCAGTTTTAATGGCTTGTGATTGGGAATGGTTATGTGATGCTGAGATATTTTTTCAGTAGTTAATCTAATATGGCTACCTGTCTGCCGGGTAATTTGATAGCCAAAAGGTTTCAATAGTTTTATTAATTCTACTGCACCTATATCTCTCGGTAGTTTCATGCCGCTATAACTTCGTCTCTTACAATATGCAGGCGAATAATTCTTTTTGTTTCATCATCATAATGGCATAGTACGGCTTCTTTTACTGCATTTCTTAATTCCTCCATATTCTCAGCTTCGGTATATATAGAAACACCTAAGCCTTTAGCCGTAAACCCACCTTCGGGACTTTCTTCAACTATAAAAATAACTTCTTGCATATTGGTTTATTTGAAATTCTAAATTAATTCTTTTTTCCCAAAAAGACTTCATCATTCCCTCCCAGAGAAATTTAGCCCGGAAAGGTTATACCCTTAAAATTTATTCAACTATATTAATTCTAAATTCTAAATGCATCATTTCACACTTACCCTTACTCCCTCACTGTGTGACGAAAATTCTGGCGCATACATACATTGTATATTAGTGATCCCATTGCTGAAATTACCCGCATGTGTAACAAACATGGGATACTCAAATACATACGTTCCTTTGGGTAAATAACTAAAGAAAAAGCTGGTGCTTGCATCTTTGGTGCTTTCATAATAACCCAATCCTCCTTGCCATTTATAACTGCTGATCACATTCACCGGTTCCATACATGCTGCCCTCATATCTTTCATGTGCACATATTCCATATCCCGGTCGCTACGAAGTTCTATGCGAACTTTTATCTTATCACCAACATGCAATTGGTCTCCATCATTTACGGCTATTAGTCTCGGGCCAGTGGCAGTATTTTTTTCTACGAATAATTTTTTTACCAGTTTTAAAGGAGTAGTTGCTGAAGTTATTTTATCAAGGTCTTCAAAATACTGCCAGTACACGGCTCCCCAAACGGTTGATGAAGAACTGGAAACAGCCGGAGATATTTTTACATTAATATTCCCCATGCCCTGTTGCACCCTACTGCCTTCAATTGTTTTTTTGAAGTACCCAGTGCCTGCTTCTGTTTTTTCATCAGCTGAATTAATAATAGTGTTACCCAATTGTATGGTTACATTTTTTTCTTCGGCAAGCCAGTTATTACCGTTGAGTAATAAAGCATAACAGGCCTCGGCAGTAGCTTTGGTTGTATGCCATTGATTGGTTTGTTTATTTTTCAGTAACCATGTTTTCAGGTCATCAATCGTATTGTTATTTTTATCAATATCGGTAAAGGCTTCTATCATCAATGCCTGGCTTTCTATAGGAGCCTGCTGCCAGTAGTAACCACCAGTTGTAAATTCTTTCCAGTACATACCCATCTCCTCATTCGTAATAGCATTTTGCTTCAGCGATTCTATGATAGCTTTTGGTACCGAATTATTTTGCTGGCGATACAATGCCAGGGCGATCATACCCTGCATATATTTACTCTGACTAAGCCAGTATTTAGCTGATTGTGATGAATAATAATTGTATGCAGTTTTAGCTGCAGTGTTTATTGGTTCCGTAAAGAAACTTCGCATGTATAAATACTGGATAGCTGTTGATGAAAGATTATTCTGATCAAGTTTCACTTTGTATTTGATCAAATTATCGTACTCCTCTTTCAATCTTGCATCAAGATATGGAAGTGCTTTATCAATGATGGGCTTCAGCATAGTAAGGTCTTCTGCATTTAGAGCATTCAATTTTTTTAAATGACCGATGCCACTAAGTATATATTGTGTGATATAGCGGTCATCAGGCCCGCCTTTGAACCAGGTGAACCCACCATTGCTGGTCTGCATTTCCTTTAGTTTGTTCATGTTACTTATTTTTTGCTGCGAGAGTTTTATCATATCAAACAGCAAAGCAATATTCTTTTTTTGTTGTGTTTCATTTTGCGCCTGCAGTACCCATGGAGTTTCTTGTAGCAGTGCATTTTTAAGTTCTTCGTTCTTCTGAAGATTGCTCATTAGCGCTGCAGTATCCAATGTTTTCCATTTATCAAAAACAGCTTTTATTTTAGGTGTGCTGTTGCTGATAAATGATGCCAGCACATTCGCATAATAGCGATTGAAATTCTGCTCGGCACATTGGTATGGATATTCCATAAGATAGGGAAGCGCCTGCACAGTATACCATGCCGGGTTACTAGTAAATTCTATGGTAAGTGCCTGGTGTGTAAGACTCCCGCTGTTGCCGGCTGTAAGCAGTTTATCAAAACGAAAAGATTTTGTAGTGGTATTGCGAATGTTTAATGGAAGTGTTTCAGTTACCAGCATACGGTTGGTTAGGACTGGCAATGCCGCTTCTTCACCGTCACTGAAAACCTCACCCCGACCCTCTCCGAGGGAGAGGGAGGAAGCAACAGCTTTAATACGGTAAGTAAGTGCACTATTAAAACTATACGGAATTGTAATTGGAAATTTCACAGCAAAACTTTCCCCCGTAGGAATGATAAAATTCTGTTTCGTTGTAAAATTTTTAAACATGCCATCAACAGGTTTGTTGGTTGCTGCATCAAACAATTCAAGTTGTGCAATACCGGTCACCTGCTTTCCAGATAGATTTACAATTTTTGCACTGAACTCCATTTGGTCACCTTCCCTTAAAAACCTTGGAGCATTGGGTTGCACCATCAATGGCTTTTGAGTGATCAACGTTTTTTCTGCATAACCACTTGCAAGATCTTTAGTATGCGCAAGACTCATCATCTTCCATGTAGTAAGGGCTGCAGGTATGGTAAAACTGAATTCAATATTTCCATTAGCATCGGTGTTCAATACTGGGAAGAAGAAAGCAGTTTCATTAAAGTTGGTTCTTATTTTGGAGCTGTTGTTTGGAGTTTGCGGTTTGTCCCGTTTTATTGTGTCGGCTACTTTTTCTTCATCTCTTACTTGCACACCGGCAACTTTTCCTTGCAATGACTTCGATAAACTATAACCCGAGACCACTACTTCACTAACTGACTGATCAGCTGTTTCTCTGTTGGCCATTGGGGCCATTGACGCTTCACCTCTCAATCGAATTCCTCCATAATATCCTTCATTCCAACCATTGTTTATGAGTGCATCATAAGTCTTCTCAGGTAGGTCAATATTTTTTTCATCCATGAGATTTCTTTCTTCGGATTGCACAGCAGCAAAAGTTGGCGTGGTCCACCTGGTGGTATTGTTTAAAGTTGGCCAAAGCGATTGCAAGCTTTGCCAGCTCTGTGGTTTAAACTGGTCAAGTGATGCATCATACATACTTAATAATGCTTCTGCTGCTATCTTTTCTCCCTTAGCTCCTGCTATTTTTATTTTCCATTTTTCTTCACTACCGGGAAGCGTCTTGTCACGGAAAGTTTCATAGCTGATGTTTAATTGCTTATTGGTCCATGGCACTGCAATATTTTCATTGTATGTATATACACGGTTATGCTGCACAAATGCTGCACCCAGGTTAATGCCACCCCGATCATCTTCTCCCACGGAAATATTTTTGTTTACCAGGTTGCTTCCAACTGTTTCATAACTATAGGTATTCTTATCATTCATCCGGGTTACTGAATGTATTACCCACAAATTATCAAAACCTGATTGCATGGAATAATTTACCTGCTGATCTGGTTCTGCAATTTTTATATTTGAATTAAAAACAAATGGCTCATAAATTTTCCCTGAGGCTGCATCAGTAAGACTGATGTATTTTTCTGCACGTACTTCTTCGCCATACTTGTCTTTTGTAGTAACAATAATTTTATACCAACCACCTGTCAATTGTCTTTTGACCAATGACCATTTACCATTGACTCTTGTCGTATCTGTAACGTCTATCAGCTTTTCCCCCATTGCCCATTTTTCCATTTTATCTTCATCTGCATAGGCATCATAAGGAAAGCTTTTTTCAAATTCTACTTTACTCATTACAAACTGGTCAGGCGCTTCCCAGTAACGCTTACGATATATCCTGTTGGGAGAATTTAATTTAAACATTTGCAGGTTAACGGTGGCTTTTTCATAAATGCCATTGATATTGGTACTGCTGATCTTTATGTTTTTAAAACTATCTGCAGCCATTGTCGCAGGTGCATCTATGTTTAATTGTAAAGCCTGGTAAGAAACTGCAACGGAAACGTTGCCGCTCCTGGTTTCGCCATTTATATCTGTTACATCTGCAGTTACTTCATAATAAAAAACCGGCTGCCCTTTTTTATCAACTGTTTCATCAGGTATTGCTTTGAATGTAATTTTAAAATCTCCCGCAGTGTTCGTTGTGGTTATTCCATTTCTAATTTCCATTTCTTCACTGCTACCATAAGGCGGCCATATGCGTCCCCACCACCATACGGGGTATCTTACTTTGCGAACTACCCTGTATGAAACCATCGCAGCATCAATATTATTTCCGGCGTATGCTTTTGCATTGCCGGTTATAGTTATGCTGTCGTTCACCCGGTAACTTCCATCGGGCTTTTTAATTTCTACCAAAAATTTTGGCCGCTTATATTCTTCTACGCTGACGTTTTGAATACTTCGTGTTACAGAATCCGTGATATAGAACTGGCCGTTCAAAACTCCTTGCGGTAGTGTAAAACTGCCGTGATAAGATCCAAATTCATTAGAGGTTAATTGTATGCTTCCCTGTTTTTGGTTGTTTACATCATATAAAAACACTGTTGTAGTATTATTTTTAAGGACCGAAGAATTCTTATTATTTGCATCACTAGTAACCATGATTCCTTTGAAGAAAATTGTTTGTCCAGGGCGATAAATGCTCCTATCTGTGAACAAAAATGTTCTCTTTGTAGCCTTTCGTTCATAGCCGTCGTAAGAATAATTATAATAATTATCGTCGGTAAATAATTCGTCTCCCTCATATTTGACTTGCATAAAATAATTATAGCCTTCTTTATTTTTCGGAGTTTTTATATACCCGTTTTTATCTGTTGTATATAATCCTTTCTTCACCTCTTCGTAGCTGCGGCTATTGTAATTATAATTTGCCTGCCACATTTGAACCGTCGCTTTTGCCAGTGGCTGACCATTATCACGGTTCAAAACATATATCTCGTTTTGATTATTATAGATATAACTTATGTTGCTTACATGAATAAGATGGCGGGCAAGAACATTATTTGATAAAGCAAAATCAGGCCTGGTACTGGCAAGAATAACATAAGATCCCACGGGCAATTCATCTATTTTAATTTCAGTGGAATGTTGCTGGAGATCTTTTACATCAGGCAGTGCAACTGACCATGACTTCACAGGCTTCTTATTTACCAGTGATTGCCAGTAAATTTCACTGTTCTCATAATTCACTTTTTTAAATTCTTCCCTGTTGGTTTTTATTACCCGTAAATAAATTGTTGTAGCATTCTTATATTTTACCAGGCTGCGAAAAGGCTGACCCGGAATATTTACTTTCTCCGTTTCCATATTTAAGGATGGCCTGTTTATCTGTTGCAATAAATTATAGGCATTGATACCTCCTTCTGATTTTGGAAATCTTGCAATAGCTTGTTCTAAAAGTTCCTTTGCTTTTTTCAATTGAAATTGTGGAGTTGGATTAGTGAGCGGGTTATATCTTTCGCCTTCATTATAATAAATGGAAGCCCTCAGGTACATGGCTTGGGCAGCCGCAGGATGATTACTATAATTATCTTCAATAGCTTTTAATGCTGCCTCGTATAATTTATTTTTATTGGTAAACACGCCATGCTCATTTGCAAATGCGAGGCGTTGTAAGTCGGCGTCCAGCAAGGCATCAGGCTTTGCATCATTTATATGAAAGCGGAGCAGGTCCTGCATCAGTAATAATGCATTGTAATAAAGTGAGGAAGTATCTGCTGTAGTAAATTTTATATTTATGAAATTTTTCGCTGTTGCAAATATCCTTTCATCATTCAGGATAAATTTAAAGGCGGGGCTTGTAACATCGTTTTCGGTATTCGTAAAATATTCCAGCGCCCGGTGCGCAAGGAAATCATACAGCGTAGGGCGAAGGTAGCGGCTGTTTCCTTTTTCTACGATTGCATCCAACCCGTTTAGTGCAGTTGATTTTAGCAACGATTCATTTGATAAGGAAGCTTTAAACAAAGCTGTTATACTAGCATTTAGTTTTTGCAGGCTCCATGTATTGATATCGCTGCTATTCTCTTCTACCAGTGCTGTTCGGTTATAAAGCCGGTAACGGTTCTGTTGCTTGTATGAAAGAAACATGGACGCCTGCATACTTTGTAAAATATTTTTTGCAGGCGCTTTTGTTTTGTTGATCAAAGTGTCAAGATAAAAAATATTATTCTCACGGTTAGCCTCTTCTACCATGTTGCGGTACTTCATTTGGTACATGGCAGCTTTTATTTGTTGTGCTTCATTGCCCGCTTTACCTGCCGCATCAAATATTTTCATCACTTCAGCCAGGGCAGATCTTGTGAGACCCTTCTGTTCAAGATCCGCCACTTTCTTCCAGTCGGATTTATAATCATTGCTTTTTTGTGCATTTGCATTTCCAAATATGCAGCATGCAAACATGAATGATATCAAAATTTTCTTCATACAATTTATTTTACTTAAAAACCTGCTTTTGCGTAATAAGAGTAAAAGAAAGGCATTTTACATAAGACCATTACCATTATTTTTCTTTAACTTTTTTTTGGCGGAATCAGCTTTTACTTTTTTGTCCATTACCCATCTTTATTATTAATAGTTTACAATGAAAGTTCATTTTAAACCATACCTCAAAATTAAACTATAGTATAATGAAAAAATTTTCTACTATATTATCAGCAGTTTTTTTATCAGTAGCGCTATTTGCGTCGGCACCTTTGCAGAGCAGGCTAAGCATAAGCACTACCGGCATAAATAATTTTCGCATTATGCTTGATGGAAGCTTTATAAACAGCCCGCAATCTGCAGATGGAGAAATTATGATCAATAACATCAGGGCCGGCAATCATAACCTGAAAATTTACGGCCCGGCAAATGGGTATGACAACCGTGGTTATGACAACCGCCGTAACAATAACAGGCGGACTCAACAACTACAATTGCTTTACGATGGTAACATTTACGTGAAGCCGCAATACGATGTAGATGTAATCATCAACCGTTTTGGAAAAGCATTCGTAGATGAGCAAAGACTGGATGATAATGTTTATGGCAATGGCAATAATGGCAACTGGAACAATAATAATAGCGGAGGCTGGAATAATAATACAGCAATGAATGCCCGTGACTTTATGATGATGAAGCAAACAATTGGCAGGGAAAATTTTGAAGCCACGAGGTTATCAATTGCGAAGCAGGCTATCAGCGGTAATTATTTTTCTGCGCAGCAGGTAATGGAGCTCATGCAATTATTTAGTTATGAAAATAACAAATTGGACACTGCAAAATATGCTTACCGTTTTGCAGCAGATAAAAATAATTATTACCAGGTGGCAGACGCACTCGGCTACAGTGTGAGCAAAGAAGAATTAATGAGATATATACAACAGAACCGTTAAATACTTGTTTGGTGGCTATACTTGAAGGGTTGGGCATGGGTCCGCCCTTTTTGTTTATTTAAAACATTGAAATAAAAAAGAGGGTTAATATTTTGCTTTATCGGCTAATGATTTTTTCCAATCAAAGTAATCATATATCACTGACCCAGGAATTATTATCGAAAAGAAAATTTTTATATCAATATTTTGATTTAAACTAAAAAACCAAAAAACGAAAACAAAACCTGCTGCAAGACATGCCCTTACATAAATCCTGGTAGGATTGGCAATTTTAGGAACAAAAAAAATTGTTGCCACCGCACCAAGTAGGAGAAGAATAATAATTAGAATATAAGTCATATGCTATACTATTTATCTTAATTCAAACTCGAAATTTATCATTGTAAAATACTCAACTTAATACTTCCGCCATCGTCTTTCCAATATCAGCAGGACTTGCAGCAACATGAATTCCGCATTCAGCCATAATCTTCATCTTAGCAGCGGCAGTATCATCATCACCGCCCACTATCGCACCCGCATGTCCCATACGGCGGCCTGGAGGCGCTGTCTGGCCGGCAATAAATCCTACTACCGGTTTTTTATTCCCTGTTGATTTTATGTATTGAGCTGCTTCTGCTTCCATACCACCTCCTATTTCACCAATCATCACAATAGCATCCGTTTCATTATCATTCATAAATAATTCTATGGCTTCTTTTGTGGTAGTTCCAATGATCGGATCCCCACCAATACCGATTGCCGTTGAAATACCCAGGCCTGCTTTTGCAACCTGGTCTGCAGCTTCATAAGTAAGTGTACCGCTTTTTGATACAATTCCAATTCTTCCTTTCTTAAAAATAAATCCAGGCATGATCCCAACTTTACATTCATCTGCTGTAATAACTCCAGGACAGTTAGGACCTATCAGCCTCGTAGATAAACCTTGTAAATAATTTTTCACTTTTACCATATCCTGCACCGGGATGCCTTCTGTAATACAAACCACTAAAGCTATTCCAGCTTCTGCCGCTTCCATAATAGCATCGGCAGCAAATGCCGGCGGCACAAAAATGATACTTACATCTGCACCCGTTGCTTTTACAGCATCATCTACGGTATTAAAAACAGGTTTTTCAAGATGCGTTGTTCCGCCCTTGCCCGGAGTAACACCGCCCACAAGTTGGGTTCCATACTCAATCATTTGGGTTGCATGAAAACTTCCTTCGGTACCGGTGAAGCCCTGTACGATGATCTTTGAATTTTTATTTACTAAAACAGACATGGATGTTATGTATTATAAAGTTGAATTATAAACGTCTAAAATATCCCGGGGTATGCTAATACTTAGAAACGCCGCAAAGATAAGGGAAGCAGCAAAAATTAATGATTAGATATGGCGTATAATAACCCTTCATCAAATTGAGCCTATTTACTTAGCTGATTTTACTACATTTAGAGCTAAATATTAATTATGAACAAACTGCTTATTTTATTGATCGCAGGTACCTGCCTTGTGGCATGTAACCAAAAGAAGAGTGGACAGTCAACGTCACATCAAACCAAGCCAGATGTAGTAGCACAAAATATTGACTCCTCGGTAAGCCCGGGAGAAGATTTTTTTATGTATGCAAACGGTGGATGGATGAAGAGAACTCCCATTCCTGCTTCGGAAAGTGGCTGGGGAATTGGCTATATGGTGCAGGATGAAATTTATAACAGGCTTAAAAAAATTAATGAAGATGCAGTAAAGGAAAAGGCAACAGCCGGCAGTATTTCCCAAAAGATCGGTGATTTCTGGCAGGGCGGAATGGACTCTGCTGGAATTGATAAAGCTGGTTTAACTCCCTTGCAAAATGAATTGAATGAAATAGAGCAGGTAAAAAATGTGGATGACCTGATGAAAGTTGCCAGTGAATTAAAACGTGCCGGCACGAATTGTCTTTTTTCTGATTACGTGCAGCAAGATGACAAGAACAGCGAAATGATGGCTTACAAAATGGACCAGGGTGGTTTGGGTATGCCGAACCGGGATTATTATTTTAATACCGATGAGCGGACATTAAAAGTAAAAAAGGCCTACCAAAATTATATGCAAAAAACTTTTGCGAAGCTTTATAAAGACAGCACTATTACCAATAAAGCTGTGAAGGATGTGTATGAACTGGAAACAAGACTGGCAAAGTCAAGTAGGAAATTGGAAGCATTAAGGGATCCTTACAAAAACTATAATAAAATGAGCCTGGCAGACCTGCAGAAAAAAGCCCCTGCTATTAATTGGAATATTTTTTACGACGTTACTGGCATTAAAGGAAAAATTGATTCTGTTATTGTGGGTCAACCTGAATTCTACATCACGTTAAACAATGAAATAAAGAATACCAATATTACTACCTGGAAGCAATACCTGCAATTGAGATTGGTGCAAAGTTTTGCAAACTATTTGGACCAGCAAACATTCATGGATAAATTTGAATATAGTAAAACATTATCCGGTGCAACAGAACCAAGAGCAAGGTGGAAACGGGTTTTAGATGCAGAAGAAGCTGCTATTGGTGAAGCGCTTGGGCAGCTTTTTGTAAAAGAATATTTTAGTGAAACTGCCAAGAAAAGGTATAATGATATTGTTGAAAATATCCGGGATGCATACAAAGAACGAATATCTAAACTTACCTGGATGAGCGACAGCACTAAACAAAAATCATATGATAAACTAACCGCCATACATAAAAAAGTCGGATTCCCGGATAAATGGAAAGATTTCAGTAATCTTAAAATTGATAATGGCCCATGGGTACTAAATGTGCAGCGGGCAAATGAGTGGTGGCATAATTACAGCATCGATAAACTGGGCAAACCCGTGGATCGTACAGAATGGGACATGACACCCCAGACCTACAATGCTTACTATAACCCAAGCAATAATGAAATAGTATTACCTGCAGGAATATTTGCGATACCGGGATACAAGGATGAGGAAATTGATGATGCAGTAGTGTATGGGTATGCAGCAGCTTCTACCGTAGGCCACGAGATCACACATGGCTTTGATGACCAGGGCCGCCAATACGATGCATCAGGCAACCTGAAAGACTGGTGGACAAAAAATGATGCAACCGAATTTGGAAACAGGGCAAAATTTATAATCAACCAGTTCAAAGAATATAATCCTGTAGATACACTGCACATTAACGGAGATGCAACACAAGGTGAAAACATAGCCGACCTGGGAGGATTACTTTTAGGACTTGATGCATTTAAAAAAACAGATGTATTTAAGAAGAATGAAAAAATTGCGGGGTTTACTGCTTTACAAAGATATTTTTTAGGCTATGCGTTGGGTTGGCAATACAGTATTAAAAAAGAGAAATTGGCAAACCAGGTAATGACCGATGTACATGCACCAGCAAAAGAACGGGTTAATGGGCCAGTAGCAAATATCCCGGAGTTTTATGAGGCTTTCAACATAAAACCTGGAGATAAAATGTACAGGCCTGATAGCCTTAGGGTTCACATCTGGTAAACAACTTTCTCGTCTAAAATATAAAAGCCATAATGAGCGATCATTATGGCTTTATTCATAAGTTTTATACCTTTTATTTTACCTCACCGTTAGCCTGCATCATACGCATATTTTTCGCATCCTGCAAAAACTGTGAGGCAAAAATAAATTCATTCAATTTTTTATTATCTGAAAAAATGATGTCTTCACTATTGCCTGTCCATTCTTTTTTACCTTCAGCCATGTAAAGAATATTATCGCCAATTTCCATCACGCTGTTCATATCATGCGTATTGATGATGGTTGTGATATTATATTCCTCTGTAAGTTCTTTAATAAGTTTATCAATAACCATAGATGTTTGAGGATCCAAACCAGAGTTTGGTTCATCACAAAAAAGGTATTTGGGATTTAAAACGATTGCCCGGGCAATGCCTACCCTCTTTTTCATACCGCCACTTATCTCCGATGGAAATTTTTTATTGCTTCCTTTAAGGTTCACCCGTTCCAAAACCTCATTTACTCTTTTAATTTTTGTGTTGTGTGAGTCATGGGTAAACATGTCAAGTGGGAATTTTATGTTTTCCTGCACAGTCATACTATCAAATAACGCAGAACCCTGGAACAACATACCTATCTGCTGGCGCAAAAGTTTTCGATCTTCCTGGGTCATATCTGTAAAACTTACGCCATCATAAATAATCTCTCCCTCATCGGGCTCAAATAAACCAACAAGACATTTCTGCAAAACGGTTTTACCGCTTCCACTGGTACCGATGATCAGGTTGGTTTTGCCCGTCTCCATCACATGGCTCACTCCATCAAGAACCACTTTATCTCCAAAGCTTTTTCGGATGTCTTTAAATTCTATCATATTTTTTATAATTCTTTCTTAACAGTAAGCTAAATCCTAAATACATTATTGATGCCAGCAATAAGAGCAAAAGCAAAGCCTTTATATAATAATTCCTGTTATCAATGATATGTGTGTCAGAATAAATTGTATACCAATGAACCGGGAGTATAAAGTTTTTTATTCGTTTAACTGCATTACCATTATATCTATCGGCTGTGGTTTCATAAAAATACAAATCTTTTTCCCGCCCATACAGGTCAAAGAAAACATCGCCCATTTCAGCAAAAGATTTTTGTGTAAGGCTATCAGAACCTGCCAGTAACATTATTACTGAACTGTCATTGGGTGCATTATTTTTTAATTCAACTGCATTTAAGAGTTTGCCCGATGCATTATAAGAAGCAGCTATTTTAAAAGTAAGATCTGCCGCTGCCCATTCACTGGTTTCAGGTATAAAGTATTCATTGAATTCATGCACAGAACCGGCAACGTTTTTAGGTTTTGACCTCATCTCCACCATGCGACTCTTAACACCGGCTGCGGAAGCAAAAAGGTCGAATATTCTTACATAAACACCACAGTCTACAACTTTGTTAGTGCATGCTGCTTCAAATTGTTTAAAAGGATTTAAAGCCAGAACACTGTCATCAACTTTATTACCAGTGCCTCTTATTTTTTTACCCATGTATCTGCAAATCTTTTTCACCTTTTCTACTGTGCCCATTCCTGCATTAATGCCAACGGAATCTGCAATTATTTTTAGAAGATCCGATCGTTGCTCCGGGCTGATACTCAAATAATCATTGATATATTTTTGATCCAAAACATCCGCAAATGTTTTAGAGGATGCGTTCATCCTGTAAAGGAATAGTCCGGGTGATTGATTCTTTGAAGCAACAGCAGGCACATATTCTATCCTTGCAAGAATTGAATCTTTATAAAAAGGACTGCTGAGCATGTAGCTACGAAGACCAATGCCAGCCTTGATCTCCGGATGAACTGCTTTGAATGAATCTGTTTGATCTCCTTCTTTCAAAAACCAGGTAACATTGCCGGCAACAGGATTGATCAATTCAAATTGCAATGTACTGTCATTAATTTTTTTGATTTCTTTTATTGGATCGGCCACGATCTTTGGATACAGATCTGCATAAGAAACCTGCTTTGTAAAAAGGAATTCATCTCTCTTAAAGAACACGACAGCATTCGCAATAAAAAGCAGTATGAAAAAAGACAATGCCGTGCTTAATTTCATTTGATATGTTTAGAGTAACAAGGCAGCGAGTGCATAATCTGCCAGTAGTATCATGATACAACTTACCACTACCGATCTTGTACTGCTACGTCCTATTTCGAGAGATCCTCCCTGTACATAATAACCGAAGTATGCCGGTATGGAACTAATTATAAAGGCAAATGTGTAAGCTTTTATAAGTGCAAAGGTTACATTATAGGGCATAAAATTTTCCATGAGCCCCCTGTCAAAAGTATCAGTAGATAATATTCCTGATGAAGAACCTGCAAGCCTTCCACCCCATATACCCAGCCCCATGGCCAGCACCACCATCATGGGAATGGTAACAAGTGATGCAGCTATTTTGGGCATGATTAAATATGTTTTGGTATTGATACCCATGATCTCCAGTGCATCTATCTGTTCACTCACACGCATATTTCCAAGTTCACTTGCGATCTTGCTGCCTACAACTCCTGCAAGCACAATACATACCAGCGTGGGCGCAAATTCAAGTATAACCGTATCTCTAACGATCTGTGCAATGGCTGTCTTGGAGATCAGGGGGCTCACAAGCTGATACGCTGTTTGAACAGTACTAACCGCACCCATAAAAACCGAAATGATACTTACTATTCCCAAAGAACCAATTCCAATGTCGGAGCATTGGTGCATAAACTCTTTCCAGTAAAGCTTTGCATTTTCTGGCCTGCTAAACATGCCCTTCAGCATGATTATATACTTTCCAAAATGTTTGAGAAAATTCATTGAAATTCTTGTTTTACCAGGTTTTTAGCAATGCCAATTACCCAGTAATTATGCCATTGTTTTTTTAGTTCGTTTCCACCACTTGCTCTTCCTCATTTCTTCCTCAGCATTTGTTTTGCTTTTGGATTGTGCATCTACCACTGCTATAACCACCATATTAAAGATACTTCTTATGCTGCTTCCAAGCTGCAATACATGCACAGGCTTCTTTAAACCAAGAAGAATGGGCCCGATACTATCTGCTCCTCCTACTTCCTGCAAAAGATTATATGCGATATTTCCGGCTGAAAGATTGGGAAAAATAAGCGTATTAACTTCCCCGTTTACAAGTTCAGTAAAAGGATAATTGTCCTTAAGTATTTCCTTGTTGAAAGCCATGATACCTTGTATTTCTCCATCACAAATAAGCTTAGGATCTTTTTGCTTTACCAGTTCCCTGGCTTTACGTACTAGATTCGCTTCGGGCGAATTACTGCTCCCAAAGTTTGAATAAGAAAGCATGGCAACTTTTGGCACTACATTAAATTGCCTCACTTCTTTTGCCACAAGCAATGTTATCTCTGCAAGTTCTTCTGCAGTAGGATTAAAGTTTACGGTAGTATCTGCCAGGAACAAGGGCCCTCTTTTGGTAAACAGGAGATACATACCTGCGATCTTTTTTACGCCTTCATCTGTGCCAATTATTTCTATAGCCGGCCGGATTGTATCCGGGTAATTGCGGCTCAACCCGCTGATCATACAATCTGCTACGCCGGTTTCTACAAGCATGCAACCAAAGTGATTGCGCTCTTTCATGACCTTGTATGCTTCGTAATTATTTATGCCCTTGCGCTGCCGTTTGGCAAAAAATAATTCGCCAAATTGCCGGCGCAATTCTTCAGTGTCTTCATGCTTTGGATCAATAATCGGCATACCCTCCAGGTCAATGCTATTTGCTTCAGCAAGTTTTTTTATCCTGTTTTCATCGCCAAGCAAAATAGGGAAACCAACTTTTTCATCAAGCGTTAGTTGTGCTGCTTTTAATACTTTAATGTTTTCCGCATCTGCAAATACTACTCGCTTAGGATTTTGCCTTGCTTTATTTCCAATCGCCCTACTCAACTGGTTGTCTAAACCAAGGCGATTATTTAACTCAATAATATATGCATCCCAATCAGTAATAGTAATACGGGAAACGCCACTTTCGATTGCAGCTTTAGCTACAGCGGGCGCTACTGTGGACAATAACCTCGGGTCAACAGGTTTTGGAATAATATAATCAGGCCCGAAGGAAATTGTTTTTTCATTGTAGGCAAGATTCACAATATCTGGTACCGGTGTCTTTGCCAGTTCAGCAAGTGCCTTCACTGCCGCCAGTTTCATGGCTTCATTTATCTGCCTTGCCCTTACATCCAGTGCACCACGGAAAATATATGGGAAGCCTAAAACATTATTCACCTGGTTGGGATAATCACTCCGCCCAGTGGCCATAATGATATCTTTTCTTGCAGCCGTTGCCACTTCATATGTTATTTCCGGGTCGGGATTAGCCATAGCAAACACGATCGGATTCTTTGCCATGCTTTTTACCATTTCTGCTGTTACTACGTTTCCCACACTTAATCCTATAAATACATCAGCACCATCAAACGCTTTTGCCAGGTCGAAATCTTTATATTTAGCATCTACGCAAAACTTTACTTTCTGCTCTTCTACATCCGGCCTTCCTTTATATAAAATGCCTTTTTTATCAAACACCATAAAGTTGCTATGCTTTGCTCCCAGCGACTCGTATAGTTTCATACAAGCCATGGCTGCAGCTCCCGCTCCATTTACAACAAAACGTACTTTTTCTATTTTCTTCTTTTGAATTTCGAGTGCATTCAGCAATGCGGCGGAGCTGATAATGGCTGTACCATGCTGATCATCGTGCATTACCGGAATATTGCAACGGGCTTTCAAGTCCCGTTCTATATAAAAACATTCAGGTGCTTTTATATCTTCCAGGTTAATGCCCCCGAAAGTAGGCTCCAGTGCTTTTACGATCTGTACAAATTTTTCAGGATCTGTTTCATCTATTTCAATGTCGAATACATCAATGTCTGCAAAGATCTTAAACAGCACACCCTTTCCTTCCATTACAGGTTTACCGGCAGCAGGGCCAATGTTTCCCAGGCCCAGTACTGCAGTTCCATTGCTTATCACGGCCACAAGATTTCCTTTGGCTGTATATTTATAAACGTCATCCGGGTTTGCTGCAATTTCAAGACAGGGTACCGCTACACCGGGGGAGTAAGCCAGTGAAAGATCACGCTGAGTTTTTGCCTCTTTGGTGGGTACTACTTCTATTTTGCCAGGCCGTCCTTTGGAGTGATATTCTAATGCCTGTTGTTTACTTAGTTCTGTTGCCATAATTAATATTGGATGCTGATAATTTGGAAACCAGCATACTACTGCTATCAACCCCGGTTGTGTCACTTACTTATACTGCAGTAACTATGCGGAGCATACAAAATGAAAGCGCAATTTACAACATTTGAAATTCAACAGGTAACGCACAGTTATTCATCGAGATTTGTTGCTGTCTTAGAATTTGATACTCTATCCGCCTTGTTGCAGCATGCCTTTTTATTATACACCGCTTTTTTTAAATCTAAGTCTTTTGTCTCTATTTGTAGAGTCTAATGGTTTAAAATTACCACCAGTTATATTATATACACGGTCAAAATTAGAAATTGTTTCGGTAGGATAAAAGCGAAGAATATAGCTATGTTTTAAAGTATCAGGAATTTTAATAGTAACATTTTTATATTTCACCATACCAAGAAATAGACTATCTAACTTTTCACTAAAAGTAAAATTTTTAAAGTCATTACTATGAAGACCCATTAAGCCGATAGTGTCTTTTTGGAAAAAGCCATAAGCATAAGGGAGTAGAATGATGCTGTCAGTATCTTTATAGAAAATCTTCACGTTTGAAAATTGTTCATTCGAATTTTCAATTTTTAGAGTGGAATTATTTTCGATTTTATATCCAGGAATATTTAAAAATTGTATTTTCTGCACTCCTTCCTTTATCCATTCTTGCCATATACCAGTTGTTATTCTTGTAGAGCCATCAAGTTTTTCTTTTAATTTATATGTCATGTTTTTTTTGACTCTCACCTTGTCTCCAAATTCATTCTTATATTGTCCAACTAAGATGTTAGTGGTATTGCATGATTGTGATATCATCAATAACCAAATTATTAAAATAGGGTTTCTGTTCTCAATACAAATTCTTGTAAATAAAGTGTTCATACAAATTTTGTATTTCAGGAAGATTTTAATTTGAAAGACCAGGTAATAGAAAACTCTGCAACAATATTACCTTCTTTGTCAGTACCTATTGATCGGGCTGTGATACTCGTGCTTTTACCTGATGATGCGGCTTCTCTTATCATTTGTTTTATCTGCTCACCATCTTCGCACATAAAGCTGGTTTTGCCAGTTGCTTTTTTGGTATATGTTCCATTCACTTTCTGGACCAGCATACTTATTGGTGGATTGTGTTTATATACATGTGCCATGGCAAGCACGCCGGTGCTCATTTCAGCAGCCATACTCAGGCAAGCAAAATAAGTACTGTGAAAAGGATTTGTGGTAAACCATTTATACCGGATGGTAACAATAGATTTTTGCTCATCTGCATATTGCACCCTAACACCACTAAAAAATGCAGCAGGCAAATTCTTCAATAAGAACAGCCGCATTTTAAATGGGTGGGTAACCAGTTCCAAAAACCTTTCTGACATAATTATTTTTTATAAAAATAACGATGATTTGGGTATGAGTTTACTTCATAAAAAAAGACTGCGAAACGCAACCTTTATAAATATTAAAATAGATTGTAGCTTTCTTTAATCTCCATACATTTTTGGATTCAATGCCCTTGGACTCCACATTTCCAGGAATGCTTGCACCTTTGCCCTGTTATAACTTGATTTACCATCCTCAAGATATTCGCTGTTTTGTGTATTGAGGCGCTCGCCTTTTTCATTAAGGATAATAAACACAGGAAACCCAAAGCGCTGGGGGTAACCAAATTTTGAAAACATTTTCTTATTCTCGTTCTCTTTACTCCAGTTTAAATGATACCACACAAAGCTGCTTTTCATTACTGAATCTAATTTTGGATCTGCCTTGACCAACCTTGCAAATTCGATGCACCATTTACACCAGTTTCCGCCTCCTTGTATCAAAACATATTTATGTTCGGCCCTTGCTTTTTTAATTGCAGCCTCAATATCTTTTTCCGCATTTGCATTAGGATCATAAAGTTTAGATTCCTGCTGTGCAAATACCAGCAGGCATAAAAAAGTTGCAATCAAGGTTGAATAAAATTTCTTCATCACGATTAATATTTTAAGACTGCAAGCTATAAAGAGAATTTGTAAATAAAATTGTAAATAAAAAAGCTACCGAACGCAGTAGCTTTTAAAAGTTATGTAAAAGAAATTATTTAGCCCCAAAAACATAGCCCACTGTTAGGCCTACAGTGAAAGTTTTTGTTTTAGAATCAGGATCCGCATCAATATTGCTTAACCCTATATTGGTATAAACTCCTAAGCGCAAATTAGAACTTGTGCTATATGCAACATTCAGGCCCAGGCCAAAATTGATACGTTTATAATTATCATCATCCCCACTACCAAATTTTATTTTTTCATCAATAGTTTCCTCATCTTTTGTCAAGGTAATGCCATCAGAATATTCTTCGTAGTATGTTCCTTTCCCTTTCCCGGATAATCCAATACCGATAAAAGGGCCGCCCCCTATTTCTAATTTTCCTTTTGCTTTGATAACAGGTGAATACATTAGTTTAAGAGGGATATTCACGTAATCAAGATGTTGTTTTGCTTTGATTATGATTTTTGAATAAGCGCCTCCTCCATAATCTTCCGATTCGGAGAAATCTATTTTGGCATGAATAGATTCATACTCGAGTCCGGTTAAAATTTTTAGATTATTTGAAACAGGAATATGTGCATACCCTGTAAAGATGTAGCCGATCGCTAATTTACTGTCAATCCCAACGTCCTCTGAAGTTGTTTTTATATTACCAAAGTTAGGGCCTGCATTTATACTGAAGTGAACTTGTGATCTTCCATTAAGAGAGATCAAAAATAAAGCGAGAATGCTGATAATTGTTTTCATAAAAAATAGTTTCGGTTAAAAAAAACAAAACTAAAAATTATAATCACCAAAACAAACCCTATTTTTTTGTAATGATCTCAAAACTCCTGCTCACGGTATTTCCAGATTCATCTGTGAGCGTTAGTACATGCTTACCAGGAGTTGGATTTATTCCTGCCTGGTGAAAATGTTCTGTAGTGAATAAAAAGTTATCATCCAGGCTCCAGAATATTTTCGCATGGCTATTCCTATGTGTGGCCATAAAAATTGTGCGTCCTTTTTCACCAGAAAACTCAAGCGGTACATAAATTTTTGCACCTGGTTGTGGATAGATTATTTCAATTTCCCGGGTTGTTGTTTGTGACAAACAACCTACTTTATATGGAGGCAGTAATTTATAATCATGCTGATGTTGCTTGTAATAATATTCCATGGTAGCAGGTAATATGAACCAGCTCACATGTTGAATGTCTGTTGCCTGCTCACACTCTGAGGTAACCTGGTAGTTTCCTGTTTTGTCAAGCTGAATAATTTTATGATAAGGACATAGCAAAGACTTTTGAGCATTAGGAGGCATGTACAGGGTATCAACATCTTTGCAATCAAGGTTTGCCCTGTAACCGCTTTGCCTGCAAACAGGAATATATGCATAATTGTATAGCGGCCGTTTGAACCAAGTTGCCTGCGGTAATAAACGGAAAATATCAAACATGACTGGCGCTGCAGTTTGCACACCAATCAATCCCGCTCGTCCCTCACCGTCTGCATTACCCACCCATACTGCCACTACATTTTTTCCAGTTATTCCAATTGCCCATCCATCCCGGAAACCGAAACTGGTTCCAGTCTTCCATGCTATTTTTTGTGACGATGAAAATTGCTGCCATAAACCTTCTTCTCCGGGTCGCATTACTTCCTGCATTGCCTGGAAAGTAAAATATATAGAAGCTGCATCCAGCGGGAAATTGATCTCTTTCCCAGTTTGTTCTTTTTTGAAAACATATTGCGGTGAATGAATATCACTGTTTAGAATTTTCCCTTTATTTTTTTCATCATGCAATATTATTCTTGCCATGCTTGCGTATGCTCCGGCGAGTTGCCACATATTCACTTCGCATCCACCAAGTATCATGCTTAGTCCATAAAAATCTGCAGGATTGTTTAGCGTTGTAATGCCAAGTTGCTTTAAGGTTTCATAAAAGCGCTGGTATTTGTATTGTTGCAGCAACCTTACTGCAGGAACATTTAGGCTTCGGGACAACGCCTGGCTGGCTTCCACTCCGCCATCAAATTCCTTATCAAAATTTTGTGGTGTATAGCCTGCAATTTGTGTAGGTATATCTGGTACCAGGCTATGCGGAAGCAGCAATCCATCACTCATCATAGCAGCATACAGGAAAGGTTTCAAAGCACTGCCGGGGCTTCGGGGAGAAGTGATGATGTCTACATCCGCCTGTATATCCCCGTTACCTGCATCATAACTATTACCAACATAAGCAAGTGTATTACCGCTTTCAACATCCAGCACCAAGGCACAAATATTATTAATTCCGTTGCCTTTAAATTGTTGTTGGCGTTGCTGAACGATCTTATTTACATTTTCCTGCAATTCAATTTGAAGCGTGCTGTTTGTTTTACTGTTTCCATTTTTATTTTCTTTTGCAAAACGCTGTAACAAGTGTGGGGCATAGCGGGGAAGAGCGATAGGTTTTAATGGTAACGCTTCCTGCAGGGATAGTTCATAATCTGATTCAGATATCTTCCCTGCGGCAAGCAATTCTTTTAATAAACGGTTTCTTTTCTCCAAAAGCAATTGCCTGTTCTTTCCAGGATGAACCAATGATGGCGCATTAGGCAACACAGCCAGTGTAGCCATTTCTGCCCAGCTTAATTTATCTGCATCCCTTCCAAAATACCGCCATGCGGCAGCATCGAGTCCTACTACATTACTACCAAATGGTGCATTGGCTGCATAGAGCGAAAGAATTTTCTCTTTAGAATAAGTACACTCAAGACGTAAGGCTAGAACTGATTCTTTTATTTTATTCCATATGCTACGATTATTATTTTTAAGTGAGAGCCTTATCACCTGCATTGTCAATGTACTTGCTCCCTGGTGATCACCATTTATATTTTTTCTGAGCGCCCTGCTGATGGCCAGGAAGTCAATTCCCGGGTGATTAAAGAAACGCTTGTCTTCAAAGCTGGTGATACAACTCACAAATTTTCCTGGGACATGTTCATCATATGGAAAGCGCCATTGGCCGTCCTTTGCTATACTGGCACTTAACAGCGTACCATTGGCATCTTCTAAAACATAACTGGTAGAAGCTGAAAATAAAGGGCGTGGCAAAATAAAATAAAAGACCATAGCAGATATTACGAGGAGTGATTCCGTGACCTTTATCCATGTTGGCAATGTTATTATTCGTCTCAATTTTGGTGTCTTGATTTTCTGCAATTGAAATTAAGTGTAAGTAAAATAAAGTGAGTGAAATTTATTTTATGCGAATTAATGAAGGAATATTTAACAACCTGAAAGCAGCACAAGATTTGATAAAAGAAATATATCCATCCACCAAACAAAAAATCATGGCATCAAAAAAATCAAAAACTGCATCAAGAGATAAAAAACTGGACGACCTAAATTATGATATAGAAAACGGCCAGGACCAGTTTTTAACCACTAACCAGGGTCTTAAAATAAATGACGATCAAAATTCATTGAAAGCAGGTGAACGAGGTGCAAGCTTGTTGGAAGATTTTATTCTAAGGGAAAAAATTACACACTTTGATCATGAACGTATTCCCGAAAGGATAGTACATGCAAGGGGATCAGGGGCCCATGGTGTTTTTGAATTACATGAATCTATGTCAAAATATACAAAGGCAGGTTTCTTACAAAAACCGGGAACGAAAACCCCAGTGTTTGTTAGGTTCTCTACAGTTGCCGGCTCACGTGGGTCTACTGACCTGGCAAGAGATGTTAGGGGATTTTCTGTAAAATTTTACACTGAAGAGGGTAATTACGACCTGGTGGGAAACAATATGCCGGTATTTTTTATACAGGATGCAATTAAATTTCCTGACCTTATACATGCAGTAAAACCAGAGCCACATAATGAAATACCGCAGGCAGCATCTGCACATGATACCTTCTGGGATTTTATATCGCTCATGCCCGAAAGTATGCACATGATCATGTGGGCTATGAGTGATAGAGCTATTCCCCGGAGCCTTAGAATGATGGAAGGTTTTGGTGTGCATACATTCAGGTTTATTAATGCTGCAGGCAAAAGTAGTTTTGTAAAATTTCACTGGAAGCCATTACTTGGCGTGCACTCAGTGGCCTGGGATGAAGCAACAAGGATCTCCGGAAAGGATTCTGATTTTCACCGCAGGGATCTTTGGGAGGCAATCGAAAACGGTGCATTTCCTGAATGGGAATTTGGTGTACAGATCATTGACGAAAAAGATGAACATAAATTTCCTTTTGATCTGCTAGATCCTACTAAACTTATTCCTGAAGAAATGGTGCCTGTGCAGATCATTGGAAAAATGACATTGAACCGAAACCCGGATAATTTCTTTGCGGAAACAGAACAGGTAGCCTTTCATCCTGGACACCTTGTACCAGGAATTGATTTTACAAATGACCCTTTATTGCAGGGAAGATTATTTTCTTATACTGATACACAATTATCAAGACTAGGAAGCGCCAACTTTCATGAAATACCTATCAACAGGTCTATTAATACCGTACACAATAACCAGCGTGACGGACATATGCGCCAGCAAATAAATAGTGGTCGTGTGGCATACCAGCCTAACAGCTTAGGTGGAGGATGCCCCTTCCAGGCGATGCAGGCCGAAGGTGGTTTCAATTCATTTGCAGAAAGAATAGATGCCAAAAAAATACGGGCAAGAAGCCAGAGTTTTTTTGATCATTTTAGCCAGGCGACTTTATTTTACAACAGCCAGAGCGAAGCTGAGAAAAATCATCTTACAGATGCTTTACGTTTTGAACTAAGTAAAGTAGAAACAGTTGCTATACGTGAACGTATGGTAGGATTGCTAACACAAGTGGATAAAACACTTGCAGCAAATGTTGCAGCTGCACTGGGATTAAAAGTTCCTTCCGGACCACAAATGCCAATGAATCATTCAATACCTGCAGATGGTAATCCCAAAAATTTCCAACCCATAAAAGTACAACTGCCCATAAGCAGTTCACCAGCCCTGAGTATGGAAAACCTGAAAAAGAATTCCATAAAAACCAGGCAGGTGGCCGTCCTTGCAGCAGATGGTGTGAACGATGCAAGCCTGCAGTCTATGAAAAATTCGCTGGAGGTGCAAGGAGCTATGTGTAAAATTATCGCCCCCGTGCTGGGAGAAATTAAAGGAAGTTCTGGGAAAATGATCAAGGTGGATCAATCATTTTTGATAGCTGCCTCTGTTGTTTTTGATGCAGTGTATATTCCCGGTGGCTCATCAAGCATTGCGACATTAATTGGTGAAGCAGATGCACTGCATTTTGTTGAAGAAGCATACAAACATTGTAAGCCTATTGCCGCTGATACGGATGCTATCCAATTTCTTAGTTACACTTATATTGGAAATAAAATGGATGAAGATGGTTATGATGCAGCAGCCGATGGTATTATTTTAGGAAACGGGAAAAGTAATTTCTCAAAATCATTTATTGAAGCCATGAAGCAGCATCGCTTTTGGGTAAGAGAAAACAAAGGAAAAATTCCTGCATAGTTTTTTTTAATAAAATATTTTAAAGGCTTGCTGCGGCAGGCCTTTAAAATAAAATTATTTTTTCAACCCTGCTACAACATTTATCGTTAGTGCAACGATTACAGTATTAAATCCAAAAGAAATGAGACCATGAAGTAAGGCAAGTTTTCTTAACCGCTTAGATGTTACCTGCACATCAGAGACCTGGAAGGTCATACCGAGCACAAAAGAGAAATAAGCAAAATCAAGATAGTCAGGTTTATCCTCTTCAGGAAATTCTAATCCACCGGCATGGGTGGAAGGTTTTGATATATTATCGCTATAATAAATGTGAGCGTAACGTAGAGCGAAAATAGTATGAACAAGCAACCAGGAGAATAACATACCGATAAGAGCCACTGGAATATCCAGTGCTTCAGAAGATTCATCTTTTGAAATTAATAACAACAATACACCGAGGAAGCTGGCAAAAGCAGAGATAAGTACGATTACAAAGATGATCACCCGGCTGGAATCTTCCAGGCCAGCAAGTTTGCGTATCTCTGTAGCCGTAGCAATTTTAAATGTAATCCATTCCAGGATTAACATACAAAGACTAAATACATTCCAGGCGATGAGTAAATGCGTAACAGGGTTAATATTTTTAATACTCAATAGGAAATAAGTTGTCACCGCCAGGATAAGACAAAAAATAATTTTATGAATAGCATGAATACGCTCAAAGAAATTATGTGCTTTATTAGCTTTTTTGATTGGCATGCGATGTAAAAATTGTTTATCGAAAATATGCTTTAAAATGCATTGTTGAAATGCACCCCCTTGTGCATTGTGCTTAATTTTCGGTAATATGGTGTAAATTTGACAAAAGTTATTTTATGAGTATTGATGAACAAATATTAGTTGATAAAAAAGGCAAACCAGTGGCAGTACAAATACCGATAAATCAATACAAGAAAATGCTAGAGATGATGGAAGATATGGAAGATATTAAAGCCTATAAAAAAGCAAAAAAAAATAAAAGCCAATGGATACCTATTGAACAAGCCTTTGCCACACTGGAAGCTAAAAAGAAATAAGTTGACATGTATAAATTGGTCATCGAAAAATATGCTTTAAAAAAAATTGCAAAAATTAACCCTTCTCATTTTCCTGCTATTAAAAAAGCCATAGATACCCTGGCATTAAACCCCCGCCAACCAGGTTATAAAAAATTAAGATCCAATAATGCTTACCGCATTCGCTCAGGTAACTACAGAATTATTTATGAAATTCATGATGATATAATAACTATTGTAGTTATTGACGTGGGACATAGAAAGGAAATTTATAGAAGACTTTGAATAATAAACTAATTTATTATTCTGGACTATATTAAAGTATCTGTTTTTATTTCTTTGCAAAGACAAATGACTAATTGATTAATTGTCGTTTCTTATTAATGATCATTCAATGGCAATCCTTGTTTCTGCCATTCAATCCAGTTCACATATTCAGGCGCTACACGATGTACTTCCATAGTAATGCAATTTTCTACCGGGCACATGAGCTGGCAAAGATTGCAGCCTACACATTCTTCTTCTTTAATAGTATAAGTGTTGTAAGGATTTCCGGGAAAAAGATTGATGCTTTGATGTGATGTATCTTCGCATGCGATATAGCAAAGGCCGCAATGAATGCATTTGTCCTGGTCTATTTTTGCGATGTGATGATAGTTGATATCAAGATCTTCCCAATGTGTAATGTTAGGAACAGAAAGCCCAATGAAATCTTCCAGTTTTGTAAAACCTTTTTCATCCATCCAGTTGCTCATGCCTTCGCACAAATCTTCTACAATGCGGAAACCATGCTTCATTGCTGCTGTGCAAACCTGCACGTTACTTGCGCCAAGCAGCATAAATTCTACAGCATCTTTCCAGGTGCTGATGCCGCCAATGCCAGACACTGGAACTTTATTGGTGACATTATTTTGCGCAATGGTAGTAAGAAATTTGAGTGCAATAGGTTTTACAGCAGGACCGCAATAACCGCCGAACACACTCTTTCCCGCCACATAAGGATTGGGAACAAATGTATCAAGGTTTACTCCTGTTACAGATTGAATGGTGTTGATGAGTGAGAGTGCATTAGTGCCTGCTTCTACAACAGCCTTACCTGTTGGTACTACGCTATGAACATTAGGTGTAAGTTTTGTGATTACGGGAATTGTTGCTGCTTCCATCACCCACTCTACCACCATCTTTGCAATTTCCGGATCCTGGCCCACAGCTGCGCCCATGCCTCTTTCCGTCATACCATGTGGACAACCAAAGTTTAATTCAAAACCATGTGCGCCTGTGTCTTCCACTTTTTTTATCAATTCGTGCCAGCTCTCTTTAGTGTTATCTGCCATCAGAGAAACAATCATTGCCCGGTCAGGAAATAATTTTATACACTCTGCAATTTCAAGAAGATTTATTTCCAGTGGTCTGTCGCT
>JBDSEE010000101.1:0-42747 GCA_039920245.1 Ferruginibacter sp. | reverse complement strand
AAATAAGTATGAATTTTCAACTAATGGCAGCAGGCGTGAATCTTCCAATGCGGCTGTTCTATGTCCAACTCCCATCAAATATTCCTGGTTTGATGCAAAAGCCATGAAGTCGTCAACACTATTTTGTTTTATCAACATTACTTCGTCCCATTGTTCATCTTCCGGTCCAACTAAAAAAGCGCCGCCTTTACCCAAAAATAATATTTCACCGCCCGATTTTAGCAAATGCGGCACGGTATGTTTGATATAAAGCTGGTAAGCTTCCTTGCCACTAATTGCAACTAACGGGGCAAGTTCAGGTGTTTCAGCATAATCTGCCAATGCACGGAAGCGAAGCAAATTGAGCATTACTACCGGCCCGGAAATATTACGCATTATTAAATCTCTGCCTGCTGCTTGTGTTGGATTTAGATATTTTTGAGTCATTATTTTATTTTTAAATTAGTGAAATAAAGTCCATGTTTTTTGTATTTATTTAATAAGGCAAATGGGTTCACTATTGTTTTAATGTTAACCTCGTTTAATCCGAAAAAAAAATCGCTACCCACTAAATGCTACACAATCGGCGGCTTGACTTTAAAAATGGAGAATTATTCATTTAATCATGCATTGTTCCAGGTAATCCTTTGATACAATCAATCTTATTTAAGAAAGGAATTCACTTGATTATAAAACCAATCCGGTTGGTCAAACATAATGAAATGATTGCTGTTGTTCGCCATTTCAATTGTTTTAAAAGCAAGGTTCGCATATTGCTTTTCGAAGTTCGCTTTTGTCACTTCAGCATTGGTATTGGGAGCACCGATAATTAAGGTTTTTGCTTTCACGAGTTTAAGCGTCTCCCTCAAATCCAGTTTTAATAAATCCACATATCCAAAAACATAAGTTTTTCGATCTGCCTCCATCATCCACATTATCAATGTATCAATCTTGGATTTATTTAAGGTCATTCCTTTTGCCATCATAGTTGAAGTTTTACGAAAGGAAGTATCAGACATTTGGAGAAGTTTTTTATTGTATGGACTGTTATATTGAATTTTAGTTGCAGGAACTCCGGGCATCATTAATTCACTAAGACAGGGAAGTGCATCTACCAAAATAAGTTTATCTACTTTTCCGGGTAAGGCTGCAGCAATATCTATGGCAAGGTCACCACCCATACTATGCCCGATAATGGTAAGATGTGATAGTTTTTCTTTAACAATGTACTGCAACAATTGCTCTTTAATAGTAGCATACCAGGGAGTATCAACTGAAGCAATACCATTAAAGCCAGCATATGAAATAATATGAGTTTCTTTTTTTTTCGATAAATGGCTAATGGTTTCGTTCCAAACTGATCCGGGGGTAGTAAATCCGGGAAGAAAGATAATGGGATTTCCTTTTCCACTTTTTACAACGGATATAGCGGATTGTGCAACTGCAAACTGTACTAGTAATAATAATAATACGATTGCAACTAGTCCTCCTTTTTTCATGATTGTTGTGTTTTAAATTGTAAAATTTAATAAGACAAAATTAGTTTGGATAGCAGCTCAGTGGTAGGAAATAAATGCAATTTAATAGGATTTATTTGAAATGATTTCACAGAAATCCACATAATGTGGCATTATGATTTGCAATAAATTTAGTTTTATTGTAAAACCTTGTCACCAATTTTAGAATTCAGTCTTTTGTAAAAAACAAGCCTATATGACTTGTCAGGATCTGCTTTGAATTTTTTTAATTGCTGTGCATTCGTTATTTCAGCTTTTTGTCAATAATAATTTGCAAACACAATACTGCCAAAATGATGTTAGCGGCGTAAAAAAATACAATTCAAATCCGGATTTAGCAAAAAGATTTCCAATGCTGTTCAAGCAAAATAAAACTGCCAAAAGTCAGATGATTGCATTGAGTATTTTAGCTGATATTTTGTGTGGTATATAATCAGCTTTAAGTATGAAAATAAATATCGCAAAGGCATTTACCAAAATTGAAATCACTTCTAATTTCCTCATCTCTTTCGTAGTGCTGATTTTGCCTGCCCAAACAATGCCATAAGGAATCGCTCCCGATAATACCAACGTATGAAATACCAGCAAAGCAGTCAATAAAGCTATCATGATATTTATAGCTTGTTTTTGTGAAATCAGTTTTTGCATTTTTACACTAAAGCTGGTTATTTTTTTAATCCCTTCCGAATTGAATGATTTCATCGGTATACTCCTCGGTTGCAGGTGTTGATTTGAAGCCTTTGATGATGAGGTAGATGCCCAGTGAAAATTCAAACAACGCAACAGGAACAGCGAATAGCGCAGTCGTGGGGTCATGCTGACCGATGAAGCCGAAGAGTACAAGAATATCACCAGTTATAAGGATTGGTCCGCCAATAAGACCGATTAACGAAAGGCCACGGGGAACCAGACGGGATTTGTACAACAAGAAGCCCAGCAAGATGTCGTTCACGGCGGGCATGAAGCTCTGCCCGATAAGGAACATCCGGTCATACATGGTAACCAGTGTTTGGCTGGTAACCAGTGCACCTGAACCGGCTCCAGTCTGTCGCAAGGTTACAACAGTAAGAAGGAACATAACGCCGGCGAAGATGGTGCAGGCTTCAAGAATCCGGGAGCCGACCAACCCCAGTGCCATCCCTTCGTTCTGCTTCTTCAACACAGGGTATAGTGCAACGGCCGTACCGATTCCTGCAAGAGCCACAATTATTTCCAGGATGCCGCCAATGATTACCGAAGTATCGGGACCGGGGCCAAGTATATAGTTTTGCCCGTGTACCCCACCGTAGAGAGCAAGTGTTGGTATCGATACAAAAGTTAGTAAGTAAAGCACACCTGCCGCCATTGCAGTTCTTCTATCTGAATTTATTTTTTTCATCTCCTGAAAATTGATAAAATATAATTTGTGGAACTTAATATTTGTTGTTATGGTCGCTTGCAATTATGCTGACAGGCGATGCTTTTGTTTTATGAGTTTCTCTTTTTTGCAAATGGATTTGTTTTCCATGGTTTAACAGCAATTATGCTCATAGTGAATGTGCGGTTGTATCTTTCCGCATCATGTGATACATTGGTTAAACCGTAACCATAGCGCAGATCGAGTGCCACTGCTCTTTTTTTAATGCGAAAATTGTAACCTGCCCCTGCCTGTACACCCAATTCCCAACGCTTAAAACCATCGGTTACATTGCTAAAAGAAATGGCTGTTGATTTTTCTGGAATTGATTGCGAGCTTTCTGTTTTTATTCTGCCCCCTATCGTGTATGAAACGTAAGGACCTGCATTAATGTACAAATGATTAATATGCACTCGTGCCAATATAGGTATTTCAACATTGTACAAACGCAATGTTGATTTATTAACTGTGAGTGGATTACCAGCTTTTAATGTAGCGCCTTTCATTACAAAATAAGTTTCTGCAACTACAGAAAATGCAGGTGTAATGCCAGCCTGGAAGGTTGCACCCGCCATAATTCCCCTTGCATCTTTTTTATACGACTTCATTGCACTGTTTGCATCGCCATAATTGAAATTACTGTTCACCACTTTGATAATCGGTGACATGTAAGTTTTTTGTGCACACAATTTTGTGATTTGAAGAGAAAAAATAAATACTGTTGCCAGTGAAATTTTCCATGCTTTTAATAACTGATTCATGATTTTTTGATTTAAATTTTTATTTTAATTGTTTAAATTTTTATTTCATGACAAAAGTATATGAAGGGTATAGCCCCTACAATTCAGTTATGCAAAGCAGGCTAAGTTGTCTGCATATTGCGGATTTTAAGCCGCCAAATTTTTGGAAGATTATGAACGGGAGTTGATGAGTTGAAAGAATCGCTCCTTGTATGTTTCAGAAATGGGTATTAACTGATCAGCAATTTTTATTCTGCTACGTTCGATAGATTCAATTTTATTTAGTGCGACCATGAATGACTTGTGTACCCTGAAAACAATATTTGAAGGAATCAATTTCTCCAGCTCACTAAAATTCTGCAAAGTCATCAGCTTTTTATTCACTGTATGAATTTTTAGGTAATCTCTCATTCCTTCAATGTAGACAATTTCATTGAGCATGATTTTCTCCAACCTGTTTTCAGTTTTTATGAAAATAAAATCAGGTTGTGCATCTGAATTACGATTGGCTATATTTTCCTGTGCTTTATTTACAGCTTGCAAAAAGCGATTAAAAGAAAATGGTTTTAAAAGATAATCTGTTATCTGCAGTTCGTAGCCTTTTAATGCATATTCCTGATAAGCCGTTGTAATAATAACCTGACTGTTTATTTTTGAACTTTGCAACAATTCAATACCAGTTAGTTCATCCATATTGATATCCAAAAAAAGTACATCTACCTTATTATTGTTTAGATAAGCAAGCCCGGTTAGCGCATTGTCAAAGGTTGCACTCAAATAAAGGAAAGGAACTTTATTTACAAAGTCTTTCGTTTTTTCCAGCGCAAGGGGCTCGTCTTCAATAATGATGCAGGTATATTTATCCATTAGGAATTGTTAAGTTTACGCTATACAGTTCATTGGTTTTATGCACTTCTAAAATATGCTTTTCCGGGTAAAGAAGGTTAAGCCGTTTTTGAATAAGCTCATTACCCAAACCGCTATCAAGTTGCTGCACCTTTGGTTTTGCCTCAAATTTATTTTCGCATACCAGTTGTATGGTTTCATCGTTTATAAAAACGTTGATGGTAATGGCATTTTCGAGTTTCTTATTGTTAGTATGTTTAAAAGCATTTTCAATAAACGGAATAAAAACCATCGGGGCAATTAATTTATTGCCAATACTGCCTGTTACAGTAAAGTGTGCATAATTTTCGTTTGCTGTTCTTATCTTTTGTAAAGCGATATACTTATCTATGTATTCAATTTCTTTGGACAACAATATTTTATCAGCCTTTGTTTCATACAACATAAACCGCATGATATCTGATAACTTATTCAGATAGTCAGATGCTGCCAACGCATCTTTTAAAATTAATGCGTCTATATTATTGATAGTGTTAAACAACAAGTGCGGATCAAGTTTTGATTTTATCAACGCCATTTCCATTTCATAGTTTTTTTCTTTTAAAAGCTCTTTCAGTTTAATCTCGTTGAACCAGGTGATAAATCCTTTTAAAACCAATGCTATTATACCGCTTATTGAACCAATAAAAGTCATAACCATTATGGTTCTGCCGGCAGTAGATCTGCCGTTCTTACCTCCTTTATCCATATCACTAATTCGGCCTGATTCTATAAAGTATCGAATCAGCACATAACCAATTACAGCTGCTGCTATAGCTATCAACAAGCCGTAAATTATTGAAAGAAAAAATTTTTTTTGTTGCAGATATTTTGGAAACAACAGGAAATAAAATAAATAAAATGAGATGAACGATGGGACAAGTGCGAAAAGGGAAATGCTGTAAAATGCATTCAGAATTCGTGAGCCCTGGTTAGGTACATTCGCAATACTTCTGGAGTAAACAGCCAACATGATTGCTATCAATATTAAGTAACATGCCCAAAAGCCTACATGCAATAAAACAACAACTGACTTTTTCATGACTTTGAATGTAGTGTTTTATTAGTCGCAAAAATCATTTGCTTTGGGCGTTGGCAGAAGAGTAATCTGCCAAATCGGGGATATTGTTTGTAAAAGAGTGCTTTACTTCTGCAATGTCGCAAGGGCAATTATAAAAATTGTGATCTATCGAAAAAGGTTAAGCAGGAATCAATATAAAGTTTACCCCGCATAAATGATAATAATCTTAAGGTTTCCATTTATACAATAATAAAATACTTATGATTACAAAAATCAATCCCGGAACACTCGCTTCCAACCCAAAATTGCCCCCTGTCAGCCATTGCGGCGCATTATGAAAAAGCGGTTTAAGTAAACTTGTTTCTTCATTACCGCTTACACCAAATCCGAGTAAAGTACCCTGCACCCAGTTAGCCATAAAATGCAAACCAATTGGCATTGCCAGACTCCTGGATTTAATGAAAGCCAATCCAAACATAATGGAAGCTAAAAAAATATTGATAGATGCAAATAATTTAATGCTTCCTGTCATACCTGGATTGTTCATATGAATCAACAGGAAGTAACCAGCCATTATGAGTTGTGCTGGCCATTTACCAAAACCATCCATTAGCCGCTGAAATATAAAACCACGAAACAGGAACTCTTCAGCTACTGCCACAGCTATAAATAAACCTGCTACAGATAGAAGCGGCATGATCTCCACTGATGAAATTTGCCAACTTACCCATCCACCCAAGTATAAAAACAATGCAGGAAACAACATTAATGCTGCCCCTATGCCTGAACCTGTGAGGAAATGTTTAAACCAACGGTAATTAATAACACCCGTCAATTCGTTAAAAGGCTTTTTTCTTATGAGCTGACAAATCCATGATGCAGCTACCACAATGAATGCCTGGTGGGTGATGGTGAGTTCCCATTTGTACGCCTGAGACAGGAATATAAATGGCACTGTGATTAAAGCTAATACTCCAAAAAAAACAGCTGCCCACCAAATGTTGCGAACTTGTCCGGAACTATTTAGAAATAATTTCATTTTTATAGTTAACAGGTTTATTATTTTGGAACACTATTTATAAAATTCCCATCTCTTGAAATTTTGCTGGGTTTTAATGACGGTTTTATTTTTTGATTATTGTTTTTATAATTTCTATTAAAAGCTCTCTTCAATCAATTCTTTATTCACCATCATTCCTGCAGTAGTGCCCATGCATACTGCATTTGCTACTGTTCGCACACGGGTGGTATTATCGCCACAGGCAAATACACCCTGTACACTTGTTTTTTGGGCAGGATCAACTTTAATATAACCTTCATCGTTTAGCTGGCATCCCAATAATTCAGGAATTGAGCTATGCTGTATAAAATCTGGTCTGGTGTAAATAGCTTTTACAGTTGCTGACTTGCCTCCTTTAAAAAGTATCTGTTGCAGGTATCCATTATGATGTTGCAATTGTTCAATTTCATCTTCAACAATTGTAATGTTATGTTGCTGAAGTTTGGCTGTTTGTTTGGCGGTTAATGTAGAAGGTCCATTTGTATAAAGTGTAAGGTCATTTGTCCAGTTGGAAATTAGTGAAGAGAACTCAAAGCCATATTCTCCATTGCCTAAAATGCCGGTTTTTTGGTTTCTTACTTCGTAACCATGACAATAAGGGCAGTGAAGAATGGTAATGCCCCAACATTCTGAAAAACCGGGAGTATCAGGCATAATATCTTTAATGCCGGTTGCAAAAATTATTTTTTTTGTATAATAAATTTCATCTGAAGCTGTTTCTATTTCAAAACCATTTTTAGTTTTAACGCCATTTGTTGCCAAGCCATTAATGAACTTTACTGTGTTGTATTTTTCAACCTGCTCCCTTGCAAGTGTTGAAATTTCTGTAGGTGTTTTTCCATCCTGAGTAATGAAGTTGTGCGAATGAGGTGTTTGCCTGTTACAAGGTTTGCCGTTATCAATAATCAATACGTTTCTTAATGCTCTTCCTAAAGCCATACCTGCCGCAAGTCCTGAATAACTTCCTCCAATGATTATTACATCAAAAGGTTTTTTATCTATCATGCTTTTATATTTTATCTTTTTTAAAAGAAAAAAGGTTAATCATAAAATTTACAACAGGCATACCCACAAACAGCATCCAGGGAACAAGGGTAATGGTGAGGATAAATGTTCGTTGATAAAGTGGTAAATTAGATAGTTGTTGTCCAAACAGGAAAAGAAACAATGTAATAGATGGATAAATGATAAACCAAATCTTTAACGCTGCAACGAATTTGAATTTCTTATTCATACTTTTAGAAATGATTTTTGACAATAATTTTATTTTTTACAAAGCTAATTTCTGCAACAAGCTGTGTGATAGGACGAAGATGAAGTTGAGTAGGACTTATCGGGAATTTTTTCTAAAAGCATCGGGTGTGTATCCTGTATGCTTCTTGAAGAACCTGATAAAATAGGAAATATCTTCATAACCTAAATGGTCGGCTATGTCTTTAACCTGGTTAGGTGTGGCAAGTAAGTACCTTTTAGCCTCTAAAATAATTTGTTCATTTATCAATTGTGAAGCCGTTTTGCCAATCGTAGCTTTAGTAATTGAGTTAAGCTGGTACGTTGAAAGATTCAATAAATCTGCGTATTGAGAAACTTGTTTAAGGTTAGTTATATGTTTTCCTAACTGTTCCAAAAAATCTTCCAGGCGTTCCTGAGCATAGGAACCAATATTTTTTTCAGTATTACCAGGATTCCTGCTTTGTCTTATAAATTCTATAAAGAAAATATCCAGATTGGCTTTTATAACTTCAATATACCCTTCTTGTTTTGAAATAAATTCATTAAAGATATAAGCCAAAATAGAAAGTAGTTTTTTAAACTTGCCAGCTTCCAGTTCACAGAAATTTTTACTACCCGCCTTGCTCAATCGTTGGTTTGATAAGTGGTCATTTGGATGATAAAAGGTTGGGGAAAATTCCATTAAGAATCCTGTACTAGCTGCTTTTAATTCAAGTTGATGTACCTGGCCCGGACGAAGAATAAAAATGGAATTGTCATCAACTTTATACTTGATAAAATCTATTTCATGTGTACCTATTCCTTTTTGCAAGGCAAGAATAAAAAAGAAATCATGCCTGTGTAACTCATGAACTAAATCTTTACCGCCAAGTAAATCGCTAACATCCCTTATACTAAAGCTTTCAGAAAAATTTGGCTCTTTCCGGGATGTATTTATTTTTCTTATGGGAATGTCTTTCATTTTAAATTATAGCTAAAGTTTCATTGCTGCCTCCTAAGTTAAAACATTGCTGCAATTAAAGACAATCTGGTGAAATAGCTTTATTGAAAAGAGAATAATGTAATGTCTTCCAACCTAGCGGATAATGAAAGGCAGTACTTTTTTATCCATAAGAATAGCATAAACACAAGATGGATGATACAATTAATTCCTGAAGAACACTTTGATGCTTAATTACGAACTTGTGCAGCTAAATATTTTACATAATGCTAACTAAGCAAAATATCATCACATCAGGAGAAGAACAATTAGTCAAACTACAGGAAATTGTACAGAATGCTATTAAGGATGAAAAACTTATTGTTCATAACCTTGTAAACGAGCCAAAGGAAATATTGACCAAGGGACAAAGTATTTCTGATAAGGTGGCAACCTTCGGGGGCAGTTGGAAGTTCATTATTTTCTTTTCAATATTACTCGCTGTATGGATATTTTATAATACTACATTGCCCGCTAAAGACAAATTTGACCCTTACCCATTTATCTTAATGAATTTAGTTCTATCAGCTATTGCGGCCCTGCAGGCACCGATAATTATGATGAGCCAAAACAGGAAAGAAGAAAGGGACAGGAAAAGAAATGAAAATGATTATATGATCAACCTGAAAGCAGAACTGGAAGTAAGAAGCCTGCACCAGAAAGTAGACTTACTTTTGGAAGAACAGATCAAGACCTTGTTTGAAAGCCAGGCAGAGCAATTAAAACTTTTAAAAAGTATCGAACAAAAATGTAGTCGCCTTGGCTAAACAGAATTTTACATTTACTAACTTTAATATCTAAATTTTTCTATATGATCGTTAAATCTTTAATTGGGGAATTTGAGCAAGAGGTTCAAAACACCCGTAAACTTCTTTCAGCAATCCCGGATGATGCATTGGGATACAAACCGTCTGATATTTCATGGACCATGGGCCAGCTTGCCTCGCATATTGCGGAAGTGTATAACTGGTACGAGCTTACTTTTCACCTGGATGTATTGGATATGGCAACTTACAAATATGATAAAGGTGACATCAGCAAAACTTCTAACATCCTGGAAAAGTTTGAACAGAATGTATTGGCTGCAAGGTCAGCACTGGAGCGGGCAACAGATGAAAGCATGTTCAAAGAATGGAAAATGGTCATGGGTGGTAGCGATCCAATTTTTCCCGTAATGCCAAGGATAAATGTAGTGCGGGGTTTCCTCTTCAATCACCTGTATCATCATAGGGGCGAGATGGTAGTGTACCTAAGAGCCTCTGGCAATATACCTCCAAGCATCTATGGTCCAACTGCAGAAGAGAGCAGGGCGATGGCCAGTAATTAAACGTTTAAGTTTTATCCAATCAATTTCTTTGCAGTAGGAAGATCAATTTCCTTTTCCCATTTGGCAACAACAATGGTGGCAATAGCATTTCCAATGAGGTTGGTGAGCGCTCTTCCTTCGCTCATGAAACGGTCTATACCAAAGATCAATGCAATAGCAGCCACGGGAATATGGCCTACCGTGGGTAAGGTGGCAGCGAGTACGATAAAGCCGCTACCAGTTACACCTGCCGCACCTTTTGAAGTTAGTAATAGCACAAGCAGCAATGTTACCTGGTGTGTGATATCAAGCGGGGTATTGGTAGCCTGTGCTAAGAATATAGCTGCCATGGTGAGATAAATAGAAGTGCCATCCAGGTTAAAAGAATAACCCGTAGGAATTACCAAACCTACTACCGGCTCGGAGCAGCCGACTTTTTCTAGTTTGCCAATGATACCGGGCAAGGCGGCTTCTGATGAGGAAGTGCCTAATACAATGAGTAATTCTTCTTTTATGTAAACAAGTAAACGAAAAAGGTTAAAGCCTGCAATTTTTAATATACCGCCCAATACCAGTACAATAAATATTATACAGGTGAGATAAAAAGACAACATCAATTGGCCCAGTTGTGAAAGCGAACCCACTCCATATTTACCGATAGTAAATGCCATTGCTCCCAATGCACCCAGCGGTGCAACTTTCATAATTATTTTTATGATGGCAAACAAACCATCTTCCAGTGATTGAATTCCTTTTAAAAGCGGTGCTGCTTTGAGTCCAATCTTGGATAAAGCAAATCCTAGCAATACTGCAAAGAATAATACCTGCAGGATATTACCTGTTGACATGGCATTCACGATATTATCCGGGATGATATGCAAAATAAAATCCCCAACTGACTGGCTCTTGCTTTCTGTAATATAAGTTTCAACTGTTTTAGTATCCAGGGAAGTCACATCGACATTCATACCTACGCCGGGTTTGAGTATATTGATCACTACGATGCCAATGAGCAGGGCAATGGTAGTTACTATTTCGAAATATAAAATTGCTTTTAGCCCAACACGCCCCACCTTTTTTGTGTTTTGCATTCCGGCAATGCCTGTGACAATTGTGCAGAAAATTATAGGAGCGATCATCATTTTGATAAGCCTGATGAAGCCATCGCCCAAGGGTTTCAATTGTACTGCAAAGCCTGGATAAAAATAACCCAGCACAATACCAATGCTAATGGCGATGAGTACTTGTATGTATAGTACTTTTAAATATTTCATGAATCTGTTGCCAAAGAATGTTTAAGGAAAAATAGGAAGTTTTATGCTTCCGCCAATTTTTATCTTTTACATTTTGTCTTAGAAGAAAAGAGAAAAAGCACTGCCTTCTCCTTCCACGCTTTGCATTTTAATATTGCCTTTGTGCAGCATCATGATCTGTTTACAAAGACTTAGTCCGATACCACTTCCTGTTTTTCTTGTACTAAAAAACGGTATGAATATTTTTTCCATTACTTCCGGTGAAATGCCTATACCATTATCTGCTACTTTGATCACAACTTTATTTGCAGGTGTAATATAAGCGGATAGCTGTATGCGGGGATTGTCAACTTCCTTCACCGCTTCTGTTGCATTTACGATCAGGTTTATTAGTACCTGTTCTATCAGGTTGGTATCAGCCAATAATTCAAGATCGGGATCTTTTAAAATAATATCCAGCTCAATTTGTTTTTGCTTTAGCGTTGGCTCCATTAGGTGATGCAGGTTCTCAAACATATCTCTTACATAGACCTTCTTCACATTGGGTGTGTTGATCTTATTCAGGTTGCGATAGGTTTCTGCAAACTTCAGCAGCCCTTCGCTTCTTCTTTTAATGGTATCAATGCCCAGTTCCAGGTCATCTACAGACCCGGAATTATTGTTCAGGTCCTTTAATGATAATTGCAGACGATCCTTAAGGGTAGCAGCAAGTGAAGATATGGGTGCAACAGAATTCATGATCTCATGTGTCATCACACTCAGTAATTTTTGCCATGCTTTCGATTCTGTTTCATCCAGCGCTTCATTAATATTCTGGAATGCAATGAGCTTATACAATTTCCCTTCCGTTTGAAAGGCAGTGGCAGAGAGCAATACCTTCAGGCTGTTTTTATCAGTGTTGATAGTTACAACCCTTGGTTCTGCAGGCTTCACATTCAGGATCTCGTTATATAAAACAGGGTCTCTTTTTTCTAAAGAATGGATCGTTTTCAGGTAGGGGATATTCAAAAGTTTTTTTAAAGATTCATTCATCCATTTTACATCGCCTTCCTTATTGTCGTAAGAAATGATACCGGTATCCACCAATTCCAGTATTTTTTGCAGGTACTGGTATTGGGTTTCTCTTTCCTTGCTGATGATCTTAAATGTGCTGTTGATCTCGTTGAATCCTTTACGCATCGGCTGCACTGCCACCGGTGCATTTTTTTCATCAAAGTGGCGGGAGAAATCACGGTAATGCACAGCCTCTACAAAAGATTCCAGTTCATCTTTGCTTTTATTGCTGAATCGGTAGAGGTCTATTACCTGCACAACGACCAGCACCGCAGCAATCGTAAGAAAGGCGTAGAGCCCCATAGTGAGCATCAATGCGGCTCCACATAACACAACAAACAACAACGCAATGCGTACAATCAAATTCCAGTCGTATTTTTTAAAGGTCATATTTGCTTAATCTACGGTATAAAGCAGTTCGGGTGATTCCCAATTCTTTTGCTGCTTTTGAAATATTGCCATTGTATTTTTCTATTACCCGAAGTATAGTGTTTTTTTCTATCGTGCTTAATTTCAGGTCGCCATCTTCTTCTTCCTTCAGCACCGATGATTCAATAGGAGAGAAGATTATATCATCAGGTTCAAGGCAGTTTCCCTCCGCCATGATCACTGCCCGTTCAATGCTGTATTGTAATTCCCTTACATTGCCGGGGTAATGATATCGCAGCAATTTTTCCAGGCAGTTGCCACCAAATTCAGGCACAGGCTTAATGTATTTATCCGCATAGATCTTTGCATAATGTTTGGCTAGTAACAAAATATCCGTTGACCTTTTCCGCAGCGGCGGAATGGTGAGCTCCACAGTATTGATGCGATATACAAGATCCTTTCGAAATCGATTTTCATTTGCCAGTTCAGATAAAGGAAGATTGGTAGCACAGATAAGTCTTATATCCACCGGGATGGGTTGGTTGCTTCCCAGCCGGGTGATTTGCCGGTTTTGCAAAGCAGATAATAATTTTGCTTGTTGCTGTAAAGAAATATTACCGATCTCATCCAGGAACAAGGTACCACTGTTTGCCGCTTCAAACCTGCCCACACGTTCATCTTTCGCATCTGTAAAAGCGCCTTTTTTATGGCCGAATAATTCACTTTCAAATAAAGATTCGGTGAGTGCACCCACATCTACTTTTACAAATGGATTATCGGCACGCAATGATTTTTGGTAAATGGCCTGTGCTATCATTTCTTTTCCTGTTCCATTCTCGCCGAGTATGAGCACATTGGCATCTGTAGGAGCAATTTTTTCTATCTTATAAAAAAGGTCCTGCATTACTTCTGATTCTCCCAGGAGTTCTTTGCCGATAATAGAATCAGCAGCTACTTTCATTGATGCACCACCCTTGCCGCTATCTTTCTTTTTTAATATCTCCGAAATAGTAGACACTAGTTTTTCATTGTGCCATGGTTTAATAATAAAATCAGAGGCACCTTCTTTGAGTGATCGCACTGCAAGGTCTATATCGCCATAAGCAGTTATCATGATGATTCCAACCTGGTCATCCAACTCCCTTATTTTTTTTAACCAGAAAATTCCTTCATTGCCGGTATTGATACTGCTTGTAAAATTCATATCCAGCAAGATCAGGTCAAATTTTTTATTTGAAAGCAGGGAACGTATCTGTTCAGGATTTTTTTCTGTAAGCACTTCCTTTACTTCTCTTTTCAATAAAAGTTTCACTGCGGTTAGTACGTCGGTATCATCATCTACGATGAGTATGTTGGCATTCTTTAAAAGCATCTTGTTTTATTTGTTTCTGATATTTGCTCCCAGGCAAATTCGTTCAGACTACAATTATACCATATTTGGAATCATTTGATAATGAATTTTTTATAAAAATTCTGCCTGTTCTGAAACTGTATCAAAACCGGACACATGATGTAACATAATCGTACAGCTATCCGTTACAGCCATTACATAACTGGTTGTAAATCAACCCGCCGGCTTTTGGCACAGCATTCATTATCCTATAATACGAAACTGCTCCTATAACCAGGACAACTAAAAAGAAACTAACATCATGGACAGGGTAATTGCAAAAAAAAGGTGGACTAAAAAAAGGATCTTACTCATTGCAGGTCTTGTAGGCCTGGTCGCATTGATCTATGCCAGTTGGTTTTTTACTACCGGTAAAACCAAACTAAATGTGAATGCAGACAGGATAACTATCAGCGAAATTAAGCAGGGTACATTCCAGGAATTTATTCCCGTAAATGGCGTAGTACTTCCCGTTACTACCATTTATTTAGATGCATTGGAAGGGGGAAGGGTAGAAGAGAAATTTGTAGATGACGGTGCGATTATGAAAAAAGGACAACCTATTTTAAGACTTAGTAACACAGATCTTGAGCTAAGCCTCGTGAACCAGGAAACATCCGTTTTCAACCTGCTGACCCAAATGCAAATCTCAAGGAATGCTGCACAGCAAAATACAATTGGAAAACTGAACCAGCGCACCGATGTAGATAATGCATTAAAAGAAGCAGAGCGTGTTTATAAACTTAATCAAAAGTTATATGCAGAAAAAGTAATCGGTTCACAGGAATTCAAGCAGGCAGAAAATAATTATAATTACCAGTTACAAAAGAAGAACCTTTCTGACCAGGTGTTGAAGAAAGATACTTTATCAACCAACCAGGAACTGAACCAGGCAAAACAATCATTTGCACGCACACAAAATGCCTTGCAGGTGATGCGGAAAAAAGTTGGAGACCTGATTGTCAGAGCACCAGTAGATGGACAACTCACTTCATTGGATGCAGAGATAGGTCAGTCAAAAAATAAAGGTGAACGCCTGGGCCAAATAGATGTTACCAGTGGTTTTAAAGTAAGGGTAGATATAGATGAACACTACATTTCCAGGATATTCAATGGGCTGATGGGTGAAGCAACAGTTGCAGGCAAAGAATATAAATTGACTATCAAGAAAGTATTTACACAAGTTACCAATGGACGTTTCCAGGTGGATATGGAATTCAATGATTCTGTCCCACAGGGCATACGCCGGGGACAAACATTGCAGATAAGACTTGCGTTGAGCGACGAAACTACTGCACTGTTGTTACCCAAAGGAGGATTCTACCAGCAGACGGGCGGTAACTGGATTTTTAAAGTAGGTGAGAACGGAAACACTGCTTATAAAATAGACATACAGCTTGGCAGGCAAAATCCTGATTATTATGAAGTGATACAGGGATTGAAAGCCGGAGATAAGGTAGTGACATCAAGCTATGAGAACTACGGCACCATGCAGGAACTGGTTTTAAAAAAAGAATAACATATTTAATAACAATAAATACTATCGGTTATGAAAAAGCATTTTGTAATTGAAGCAGTCTTAATGATGATTACTGTTTGTCTTCTTTCAACAAATAATAATGGCCTTAAAGCTTGTGATACACACGCTATGACCACAAGCAGTTTCCCTGTTTTACAGGAGAAGAAAAGCCAACCTAAGCCTGTGGTAAAAGAGCAGAAGAAAAAAGAAAAAGATGAATCATTCCTGATGTTTTTAAATCCATTCATTAAAATATAATACTCATTCATTAAAATTTAATCAATAGTCATGATCAAGATTTCGCAGTTAGAAAAAATTTATCGCACAGAGGAAGTAGAAACGGTTGCGTTGAATAAACTTTCCATTGATGTAAAGGAAGGCGAGTTTGTGGCCATCATGGGGCCATCAGGTTGTGGCAAGTCAACACTCCTGAATATTCTTGGTCTGCTGGACGATCCCGATGCTGGCAGTTTTGTATTCAATGGTATTGAAGTGGCCCATTTCAATGAACGCAAAAGGGCAGATTTGCGCAAGCACAATATTGGTTTTGTATTCCAAAGCTTTAACCTGATAGATGAATTGACCGTGTTTGAGAATGTGGAACTGCCACTGATATACACAGGAATAAAAGCTGGCGACAGGAAGAAAAGAGTAGAAGAGGTGCTGGATAAAATGCAGATCATGCACCGCCGAAACCACTATCCACAGCAGCTTTCAGGTGGACAACAACAAAGGGTGGCCGTAGCAAGAGCAGTAGTGAATAATCCAAAACTGATATTAGCAGATGAGCCCACAGGAAACCTGGATTCATCCAATGGTAATGAAGTGATGCAAATGCTTACTGACCTGAATGAAAAAGGAACAACCGTGGTAATGGTTACACACTCAGAACATGATGCAAGGTATAGCCACCGCATTATCCGCATGCTGGATGGACAAGCCGTAATAGAAAATATAATGTTGTAATCGTCAAAAATCATTTTATGAAAATTATCCATCAGCGAATAGTTGTTATTCTATTAGCCTGTTTTCTGCATTGTTCTATACATGCTCAAACCAATCCCTTATGGGGCAGTTTGAAAAGCGGCCCTTATAAAATAGGGTTTAAATCAACATGGTACAATGATTACACACGTACATGGGGCCAATCAAATGATATAAAGGAAACTTATTCTTCGGTAAAACCGTTTGGAAGACCTGTTAGAATTTCCGTTTGGTATCCGGCTGCCATTTCATCGAATGAGAAAAATATGAAGTTCAGGGATTATGTATTTATCAAATCCAATGATCCAATTTCGGAATTAGGACAACAAATGGTTCTGGCAAATGATATTGGTGATGCTTCTAAAAGCATAAAAGGATTATTCAAAGGAAATGACCAGGCAGTTCAAAATCTATTAAATAAAAATGTACCTGTTTACAAAAACAGCAAGCCTGTACAAAAGAAATTCCCCCTAATTATATATTCACTAGGGCAGGGAGATTACACACAAGAGAATACCGTTCTGTTTGAATATTTAGCAAGCAATGGTTACATAGTTGCTTCAGTTCCGCAGCTTAGCGTAAACCCAAGAATTGATTACTTGGTAATGGATGACCCACTTGCTTTTGATACACAACTCCGTGACCTGGAATTTACTTTAGGTAAAATGATTGAGGCCCCAAATGTGGATCACAACAGAGTTGGCGCAATGGGAATGAGCATGGGTTCTGTTTATACTTACATGCTGGCAGCAAAAAATCCAAATATTCATACACTAATAGGATTGGATGGAACTATAATGGGTGGCTTTGCATCATTTGGTTATAAATATTGGCAGGCACCATATGTTGATTCAGGTAATATTAAAATTCCCGTTTTACAATTATTTCGAAATGATCATCATGATATGTCAAGAATGAATTCGATGATATATGCAGATAGATATTTAGTTACTGTAGATGGATTAACGCATACTGATTTTACTTCTTACCCCCTGTATACAGCTTCTGCACCTGATGATATCCTTGATACTTTTGCTTTACACAGAAGGACAACTGCCTATGCTTTTGACATGCATCAAAAAGTATGTAATTATGTTTTAAAATTTTTAGATGCAACATTAAAACAAAATTCTACTGCAATTAATTTCATTCAATCCCTTCAAAATAATTTTAAAGAGAATAATGTTTCAGCAGAATTTTTAAAAGGTGTCCATGCACTAAATGAAGAGGAATTTGTTAAGATAATTCTGCATAAAGGCACCGACGCTGCTATAGCCCAATATAATAACTTTCATCAAATTTATCCTTCTACTACCTGGCTCAGACAAAGAAAGCTAAACCGGATTGGTTATGAAATGGTTTATAAAAATGATATAAAAAAAGCGTTACAAATTTTCCTGTTCAATGCTGCGGCTTTCCCAAATGTAGCAGGTGTATATAGCAGCCTAGCTGATGGTTATGAAATGAATGGGCAAAAAGATTTGGCGATTATAAATTACAAAAAAGTATTAGATATAAATCCTACAGATGAAACTGCAAAAAATGGTATTGAGAGGTTAACGAAAACTAAATAATCAATATGATCCGCAATTATTTTAAACTTGCTTTCAGAAATCTTTTCCGCCATAAGGCATTTTCAGGTATCAATCTTCTGGGCCTGGCAGTTGGTATGGCAAGTGCTATGCTCATTATGTTATGGGTGCAAAATGAATTTAGTTTTGACCGATCATACCCAAACACTGACAGGCTTTATACCATATATAACAGGGATAAGTTTGATGGGGTAATGCATTCCTGGAATTCCACTCCCAAAGTATTAGCGCCAACATTAAAAAAAGATTATGCTGAAGTGGAAGATGCAGCAAGGCTTACCCAGATCACTTTTTTACTTACTGCAGATGAAAAAAAATTAAATGTACGGGGAGGATTTACTGATCCTGGTTTTATCAGTATGTTTTCATTGCCATTACTGAAAGGTAATGCCAGGCAGGCTTTAGGTGAAGCTAATCAAATTGTACTTACTGATAAATTAGCCCGCAAATTGTTCGGTACTGACAATGTGATCGGTAAAATAGTATTGCTGGACAGTAATGCAAACTTTATTGTTTCAGGCGTGCTGGAAGATCTTCCCAATAATACTTCTTTCGATTTTGAGTACCTGATACCCTGGGATTATATGAAAAGATTAGGTTGGGGTGATGATAGCTGGAGCAACAATTCTGTCCGGACCTTTGTGCTGTTAAAACCCAATATTGCTCAAGCCAGCTTTGATGAAAAAATAAAAAAAGTAACTATCAATCATTCCAAAGAAACCACCGAGGTTTTTAGTCAATCTTTTAACAGGTTACATCTTTATTCAAAAGATGATAATGGTAAACTGGTTGGCGGACAGATAGAAACAGTAAAGTTGTTTATGATCATTGCCGCTTTTATTTTATTGATTGCCTGTATAAATTTTATGAACCTTTCCACAGCAAGGAGTGAAAAAAGAGCAAAGGAAGTAGGTATCAGGAAAGTAGCAGGTGCTTACAAAATTAATCTGGTCGCACAATTTATCGGTGAAAGTATTATCCTTTCATTTATCTCTTTTATCATTGCTATCCTGCTTGTTCAGCTAAGCCTGTCATCATTTTCACAGCTCACAGGAAAACAATTGACCATTGAATATACCAATCCTATATTTTGGGGTTACGCTATTACTTTCATTTTATTTACGGGACTTATTGCAGGTAGTTACCCGGCATTTTATCTTTCCTCATTCGCTCCGGTAAAAGTGCTGAAGGGAACCTTTAAAAAAAATAAGCAGGCTGTAACGCCAAGAAAAATATTGGTAGTCTTGCAATTCACGTTTGCCATAATACTGATTATTGCAACCATCATCGTACAGCACCAAATCAATTATGTGCAAAACCGTAATGCTGGTTATAACAGGGAAAACCTTGTATATGCTTTTACACAAGGAGATGCTGATAAAAATTACCTGCTTATAAAAGATGAACTTCTAAGCAGCCACACGGCTTTATCGGTAAGTAAATCTATTAACCCTATCACACAACGCTGGAATGATAGCTGGGGATATACCTGGGAAGGCAATACGGAAGCTGATAAGAAAACCGATTTTGTCAGGCTGGGCAGTGATGCTGATTTTGTAAAAACCGTTGGGGTTACTTTAAAAGAAGGAAGAGATATTGACATTTATACTTACCCAACTGATAGCAGTTCTATCTTATTGAACGAAGCGGCTGTTACAGCGATGCGGTTCAATAACCCTGTAGGGCAGGTAGTCAGGAGTGAGGAAGGAACTGAGTGGCATGTTGTGGGCGTTATTAAAGATTTTATTTTGGAATCGCCATTTGAGAAAAAAGTAAATCCCATGATGGTGTTTGGACCAGGTCACGAAAATTTCCAGGTGATACATATAAAATTAAATCCAGCTAATGGTACAAAAGCCAGCCTGGCAAAAGCAGAAAAAATATTTAAAAAATATAATCCTCAATATCCTTTTGAATACGCTTTTGCAGATGAATCCTATGCAAATAAATTTAAATCACAGGAACGCACCAGTACACTTGCTAACCTATTTGCAGGCCTGACGATCTTTATTTCTTGCCTGGGTTTATTTGGCCTTGCATCTTATATGGCCGAGAACCGTATGAAGGAAATCGGTGTGCGAAAAGTACTTGGCGCAAGCGTAACTTCTGTAACTACGCTGCTTTCGAAAGATTTTTTGCTGTTGGTGCTGGTAGCTTTTATTATTGCTTCACCTATTGCCTGGTATGCCATGAATACCTGGTTACAGGAATATACTTACCGGGTAAAGATTGAGTGGTGGGTATTTGCAGGCACCGGAATGTTATCATTGTTCATTGGATTTGCAACAGTAAGTTTCCAGGCTATAAAAGCGGCTTTGTCTAACCCTGTTAAGTCATTAAGATCAGAATAATGATACTGGATTTTTATTAAGCACAAATAAGTGCACGTAAAAATATTGTCATGATTAAAAATTATTTAAAAATAGCTTTCAGAAATCTTTGGAAAAACAAAGGGTATAGCGCTATCAATATTTTTGGGTTGGCTACGGGCCTGGCTACCTGCCTGCTCATACTGCTTTATGTAACCAATGAATTGAGTTACGATCGCTTTAATACTAATGCTTATCGTACTTATCGCATCAATTCCGACCTCCGTTTTGGTGGTGCCGATTTGCATTTCACGCAGACATCTGATATGATGGGCCAACTGCTGAAAAAAGATTATCCCCAGGTAGAACAATTTACACGTATCTATACCGGTTCCGGTCAAAAGCTTATTAAAAAGGGAACAGAATTTATAACCGAACAAAAGGTTGCTAATGTTGATTCTACTTTCTTCGACATGTTTACGCTGCCAGCAATTGAAGGCGATACTAAGACTTCATTAGATGAACCCAATACAGTGGTCGTTACAGAGTCATCAGCAAAGAAATATTTTAGTTCGGTAAATGTGGTAGGCAAAATCCTGGAGGTAAAAGATGATTCTAAGGTAATCCCATATAAAATAACGGCGGTGATAAAAGACGTCCCTTCAAATTCCCATTTCAATTTTGATCTTCTTTTTTCCATGAAGAATGTTAATTACCAGTGGGGGCAACTTACCAGTCATAATTTTCATACATACTTGCGTTTAAAGCCAGGCACAGATTACAAAGTATTTCAAAAGAACTTGGAAGTCTATACTGATAAATATGTACTTCCTTATGTACAGCAGTTTATTAAGATAAGCAGCATGGAAGAAATGAGGAAAGCAGGTAACAAGCTGGATTATACTCTCATGCCACTAACAGACATTCATCTGCATAGTGACTATTCATTTGAGATCACTCCCTCAGGAAACATCCAGTATGTATATATTTTTTCTGCGGTAGCCTTATTCATTTTAATACTTGCCTGCATAAATTTTATGAACCTGAGCACAGCACGCAGCGCAAACAGGGCAAAAGAAATCGGTATCAGGAAAGTATTGGGCACCGAGAGAAAATCATTGATCGCACAGTTTCTTTTTGAATCAATCATTACAGCTTTTATTTCGCTCATCATTGCCGTTGTTATTGCATTCCTTGTGTTGCCTGTTTTCAATAATATAGCAGCCAAATCACTTTCTATAAATGACCTTCTTAGCGTTCGTATTCTGCCGTTCCTGGTTATTTTGCCGGTAATAGTGGGCGTTATGGCCGGCAGTTATCCTGCATTATTTCTTTCTGGTTTCCGACCCATTGTGGTGTTGAAGGCCAATAGCAAGAGTGGGTTTAAGAAAAGCAATCTTAGGAACGGGTTGGTAGTATTCCAGTTTGCTACATCCATCATGCTTATCATTGGAACCATCATTGTATACAGCCAGCTTCGTTTTATACAAACTACAAAATTAGGATACAACAAAGACCAGGTACTTGTTATTGATGGTGCTTATGCATTGGGCAAAAATATGGAAGCATTTAAAACTGGCGTACTTGCCCTGCAGGGCGTTAGCAGCGGTACTATTAGTTCATTTCTACCGGTAACTAATTCTTCCCGTAACGACAACACATATTCAAAAGAAGCAGTGATGGACACTAAAAGCGGGATAGATATGCAAACATGGAGAGTGGATTATGACTATATAAAAACCATGGGAATGGAGCTTGTACAGGGAAGGAATTTTTCTAAAGAATTTGGATCTGATTCTAATGCGATCCTTATCACTGAAACAACTGCAAGGATGTTGGATTATAAAGAACCTATCGGAAAAATGATCTATGCTCCTTCGCCTGTTGATGGTGATAATTCGCTTTATCCTAAACAGATTATCGGTGTGATAAAAGATTTTCATTTTGAATCATTACGCCAAAAACTCGGCCCGCTATGTATGAGGCTTGGAAAAAGTACCGGGCTTGTTTCCTTTAAAGTATCTCCCGGAAATGCCAAGGCATTGATCGCACAAATTGAAAATAAATGGAAGACGTTGGCACCGGGCATGCCATTTAGTTATCGATTCATGAGTGATTCTTTTGATGAGATGTATCGAAGTGAACAGCGTGCAGGCTCTATTGCAATAGTATTTGCCATACTTGCTATACTGATCGCATGCCTGGGATTATTTGGATTGGTAACTTATATGGCAGAGCAACGCAACAAGGAGATCGGGATAAGAAAAGTGCTGGGAGCTTCCGTTACAAATGTTGTTACCATGCTTTCAAAAGATTTTTTGATGCTGGTACTTATTGCGTCATTGCTGGCTTTCCCCATTGCATGGTGGGCGATGAATAAATGGCTTCATGACTTTGCATACAGGATCAACATCAGTATCTGGGTATTTGTTATAGCAGGAATTACTGCATTGCTGATCGCACTGATAACTGTGAGTTTCCAGGCTATAAAGGCTGCGATTGCAAATCCTGTAAAATCACTCAGATCTGAATAGTAAACCATGACAGTTCAAAATTTAAATAGTACACAAGCAAGGAATGAAAGGAAGAAAAATAAATCCTTGATGAAAAGGGCCAGTCCGTATGTAAACCTGGCAGGGCTTGTCCTCAGCATGTTTATTTGCATGCTTGTGGATTTATGGATACATGATAAGATAAAAATTTTCAGCGGAGTAAATACAAGCATTACAAAAACTGCTTTAATTCCAAAGAACATTAAAAGCTCAAAAAATATTTCATTTAGTGAAGATGCAAAAAATCTCTGTCTCATTTTAAAACCTGCAGTATATGATCCGAAATTATTTTAAACTCGCCTGGCGCAACATTAAAAAAGATAAATTCTTTTCTTTTATAAATATTATGGGCCTCTCTATTGGCCTTACTTGTTGCATGCTGATTGCGTTTTTCATCATGCATGAATATAGTTATGATAGTTACCATAAGAACGGAGATAGGGTATATCAATTGGGCACTGATTTTATGGATGATGGTAAAGAAACCCGTAAAGCCAATACAGCCGCACCCATTGCAGGTATGATGCAGCAAGACTTTCCGGAGATAGAAGCAACTGCCCGCATGATGAATTTGTGGAGAGATGATAAAACACTTTTTCAGTTGATTGATAAAACGGGCAATACAAAATCATTTTATGAAAAGGGCGGCTACCTTGCAGATTCATCTATATTCCAAATTCTCACTTTCGATTTTATTGAAGGTAATCGTGAAAAGGCGCTTGATCAGCCCAATTCAATAACTATCTCGGATGAAATAGCGGCAAAGCTTTTTGGTAAAGAACCTGCTTTGGATAAAACGATACATATCAGTAGCAGTACCCAGGGAGATCATGATTATAAGATCACGGGTGTTTACAAAAAACTTACTGCGGCTACACACCTGAATGCATCTTTTATTATGTCATTCGCCGGTGGCGAAATGAATGAGTTTGCAAACGATGATCCCAGCCCGGTGAATAATAATATGTTCTATAGCTACCTGTTGCTGAAGAAAACAGCGAATCCAAAACAACTGGAAGCTAAATTCCCAGCGTTTGTACAGGCGCACATCGGTGAGCAGTTAAAAGGTATGGGACGTAAAAGAAATTATTTTATTACCCCAGTTAAGGATATTCACCTTGCAGGGATAACAGATAATTTCACCACTGGAGGAAGTAAGACAACATTATTTATTCTTGCATCTATTGCCATACTAACGTTACTCATCGCCTGCATTAACTTCATGAATCTCTCTACTGCAGGTTCTGCAAAGAGGGCTGCGGAAGTGGGTGTTCGCAAAGTTCTTGGTGCGCAAAAGAATTCATTGCTCTGGCAATTCCTCGGCGAATCAATGTTCATGACATTCATTGCACTTATTATTGCATTCGGGCTCACTTATTTATTGCTCCCATTATTTGAAAGCGTAGCTGGTAATTCCATACAACTCCAAGCAAGCCAGGTATACATGCTTGGGATCGCATTTGTTGTACTCGCCCTTGTTACCGGGTTGCTCGCTGGCAGTTATCCCGCATTTTATCTTTCTTCTTTTAAGCCAATAAAAGTGTTGAAAGGGAAATTCTCAAATTCACTTGCTGCGGTTTCTTTGAGAAAAGGAATGGTTGTATTTCAGTTCATCATTTCTGTAGCATTGATCATCGCATCTATTGTTATTGCCGACCAAATGAAATTTATGAGGTCCAAACAATTAGGTTTTCAAAAAGATCAGCAACTTGTAATTCCATTACGCACGGGAACAGCGAAATCAGTGATGCCGGCACTCCGGTCAGAATTGGTTAAACATGCAGATGTTAAGTCTGCAGGCGCTGCTATGGCTTACCCCGGCATATTCCATCCGCAAGACTGGTCCATGTATAAAGAAGGACAAACAAAAGCTGAATCAAAAAAAATATACATTAACCTGGTGGACGACCAGTACATGCACACGCTGGACTTTAAATTAATTGCCGGGCGTTTGTTCTCTCAGGATTTTCCTGCTGATACGCTTACAAGGTTTGTGATAAATGAAGAAGCAGTAAAACAATTTGGTTTCCATTCAGCCGAAGAAGCAGTTGGAAAATGGCTGGCTTTCAATGTAGACGGAGAGCCGCAAAAATTTACAGTAATAGGAGTGGTAAAAGATTTTAATTTTAAGGACCTGCGGGAATCTATTGAACCATTTGCATTCAGGTTGGACAACAACGCCGACTTTAATTACCTGGTTGTAAATCTTTCTACACATGACCCTAAAAAGTCGCTTGCTTCAATCGGCCAAACATGGAAGAAACTAAATCCTAATGAACCTTTTGAATATAGTTTCCTGGATCTTGATTTTCAAAGTAATTATGAATCAGAAACCCGCCAGGCAAGTCTCATTAATTATTTTACACTTATTGCCATTATCATTTCCTGCCTTGGATTATTCGGACTGGCCAGCTTTACAGCCGAGCAAAGAACCAAAGAGATTGGGATAAGAAAAGTATTGGGTGCAACCGTAAGTCGCCTTGTAGCATTGCTTTCCGCTGATTTCCTAAAGCTGGTTGCTGTAGCAGTTCTCATCGCTTCACCACTGGCATGGTACTTTATGAATAAGTGGTTACAGCATTTTGCATATCGTACTATCATCACATGGAAGGTATTTGCTTTCACCAGCTTATTAGCCATACTCATAGCATTTATTACGATCAGTTACCAGGCAATAAAAACTTCTTTGGCAAATCCTATAAAAAATTTACGCACAGAATAAATTTATCATGATAAAGAATTATTGGAAAATAGCATTAAGGAATCTGAAGAGGCATAAAGTTTTTTCGATCATAAACATTACCGGCCTGGCAATAGGAATTGCTGCCTGCCTGCTGTTATTTACGGTAGTGAAATATGAACTGAGTTATGATAATTTCCTGCCCGGCTATAAAAATATTTACAGGATCGTAAGTGAGGATAAAAATGCAGAAGAAGTTACTCATACACCCGGTATTCCTTTTCCTGCATTGCAGGCAATTAAAATTGATATCCCTGAAGTAACTTCAGGATCACTTCTTTCAAATAACGGCAGCCAGGTAACAGTGCTTGGAACAAATGAGAATGCTATTTCCAATAAAAAATTCATTGAAAGCACCGGTTTCTTTTTTGCTGATCCCGAGTTCTTCAGCATATTCAAATACAAATGGCTTGTTGGTTCGCCGGAAGTTCTGAAAGATCCAAACGTGACAGTGCTTACAAAAAAAATGGCCACCAAATATTTTGGAGATTGGCAGACTGCAACTGGACAACTTTTAAAATTAGATAACACCGTTACAGTGAAAGTGGAAGGCATTATTGAAGACGTACCTGGCAATACTGATTTTCCCTTAGGTGTCATAACTTCTTTTGAAACAGCTAAAGCAAATCCTTCAGTCTATTTTTATTCAACCGATTGGGGAAGCACTACAAGTAATTACCAGGTATATCTCTCATTACCCAATAATGTTTCTGTAGATAAAATAAACAGCCGTTTATTAGGGTTCAACAAAAAATATTACGCCGACAGAACCCGGAGCGTACGTACTCATTTCCTGCAACCTTTAAGCCAGCTTCATTTTGATAAAAGATTTGAAAGCTTTGGTGATCATACCACGGATAGATCAACACTATGGACCCTGACCTTGATTGGGCTGTTCATAATCGTTATGGCTTGCATAAACTTTATCAATTTATCCACAGCACAAGCAGTGGGCCGCAGCAAAGAAATTGGCATACGGAAAGTATTGGGCAGCAAAAGGAGCCAGTTGTTTGGACAGGTAATGGGTGAAACTGCTTTTATCGTTATCGCTTCTATCATTTTTGCTATCGGCATTGCTGCTGTATGCCTTCCATTTATAAAACATGTCGCATCAATTGAAGAATCTTTGAGCTTCTTAAACTGGCAAACACTCGTATTCCTTCTAAGCCTGGTGATCATTGTTACGCTGTTTGCGGGCATTTATCCTGCAATGATCTTATCTGGTTTTAAACCAGTGCTGGCACTAAAAAATAAGATCACGTCTGCCAATGTTGGTGGCATCTCCATCCGTAGAGGGTTGGTGGTGGCCCAGTTTGCCATTTCACAGGTTCTTATTATTGGTACTGCCGTTGCACTATCGCAAATGAAGTTTGTGCGAAATGCTGATCTTGGTTTTGCAAAAGAATCTTTACTCATTATCAATTCCAATAGCGACAGTGCTGCCCAGGCAAAGCAAAGCTCATTCAGGGATAAAGTATTGCAGTTGCCTGGCGTGGAATCCGTAAGCTTTAGCAGCGATGTACCTTCATCTGATAATAACTGGACAACAAATTTTGCTTACGACCATCGCCCTGATGAAAATTTCGGATTGAATATTAAATATGCTGATGAGAATTATTTCAAAACGTATGGATTAAAATTTCTCGGGGGAAGAAGTTTTTCTAAAAGTGATACAACGAACGAGGTTGTTGTTAATGAAACAGTTTTAAAAAAATTGGGAGTTAAAGATGCCGCATTTGCAATAGGAAAAGAGATCAGGATGGGACGACAATCATGGAAAACAATTGTAGGTGTGGTAAAGGATTTTAAAACAAATTCCCTTAAAGAAGATATTAAACCGCTCATCATAGCCGAAAGAAAGAAATTTTATTGGCTTACAGGTGTAAAACTGAAAACAGCAAACACAGCTCAAACTCAGGCTTCTGTTGAAAGAGCATGGAACCAGGTATACCCGGAATACGCTTATACAACTTCTTTTATGGATGATAATATTGCTGACTTCTATAAACAGGACCAGCAGCTTTCATTATTATATAAAATATTTGCTGGCATTGCAATCTTTATTTCCTGCCTTGGTTTGTATGGACTGGTTTCTTTTATGGCGGTGCAAAAAACAAAGGAAGTGGGCATCAGGAAAGTATTAGGTGCTTCTGTTGCCAACATCGTGTATTTGTTCTCTAAAGAATTTACCGTGCTTATTGCTGTTGCATTCATAATAGCTGCGCCGCTCGCTTATTTTATGATGAATAGCTGGTTACAGGATTTTGTTTACCGGATCAAACTTGGTGCAGGCATCTTTATTATTGCAGTGGTAATATCCATTTTCATTGCGTGGGTGACCGTTGGATATAAGGCATTGAAAGCAGCGATTGCAAACCCGGTAAAATCATTGCGAACAGAATAAAATTATATCCATGATAAAACATTATTTAAAAATTGCCATCAGGAATTTAGGAAAACAAAAAGGATTATCCTTTATCAATGTGTTTGGCTTATCAGTAGGTCTTGCATGTTTTTCTCTGTTCCTTTTATATGCAGTTAATGAATTCAGTTTCGACCGTTTTCATAAAAATGCAAAGAATATTTATCGTGTTTACTACCATCGGGATGCTGTCCACGGGGAAGAAGCAAGAAGCGCATCTTTTTTACCCATACCCCTTGGTCCTGCAATGAAAGAGAGTTTCCCGGAAATTGAACAGTTTGTAAGGATAAAGGATTCGTGGGAACAAAAGTTTGTAAAAGCGGATAACAAAGTAAGCAGGAGTAAAACATCAGCCGCTGACCCGCAATTTTTCTCAGTTTTTTCGTTTAAAATATTATATGGTGACCCGGTTAATCCCTTAAAAGATCAGCATCATGTGGTAATAACAAAAGAGAAAGCCATACAATTATTCGGAGAAGCCAATGCAGTGGGAAAGACAATTGACATTAAAATGGACGACGGTTTTGTTCCTTTTACAGTAAGCGCTGTAGCGGAAAATATTCCTTCCAATTCTACCAACTCCTTTAATATCCTTTACAGTTTCGAATACTATTTGTCCACAAAAAGCGGTAAACAGGGCGTTGATAACTGGCATCAGTCCGGCTATCAAACGTATGTTGTGTTGAGGCCTGGCAGCAAGTTGGAAAGGGGATCACCGCAATTGCGAAATTTCCGCAGCCGCTATTATGCCGACGACGAAGCATCTATGAAAAAGGATAGTACATGGTTAGCACAAGGATCTCCGTCTACATATGGACTGCAACCTTTACAACAAATGCATACCGATATAACTATTGGTGGCGGAACAATAGATGCTGTTAATCCAAAGCATATATGGATATTATTCGCCATTGCAACAGGTGTATTACTCATTGCATGTATCAACTTTACCACGCTGGCCATTGGCCGCTCTGCCGGCAGGGCAAAAGAAGTGGGGGTTCGTAAAGTAATTGGTAGTGGAAAAGCGCAATTGGTCATACAGTTTTTAGCAGAGGCATTATTATTAAGTATCTTATCTGCCATACTTGGTTTTTTGCTGGGTAAATTTTTGCTGCCTTATTTCAATCAACTTTCAGGACGAGAACTCCAGTTTTCTTTTGAACAGTTCCCGGAAATAATATGGATGCTGGCCGGATTGGTTTTACTGGTTGGTTTACTTGCCGGATCTTATCCTGCATTAGTGCTTTCCGGTTTCAAAACGATCGAGGTTTTAAAAAGCAAGGTTAGAGTAGGTGGTGCCAATATTTTCACCAAATCACTAGTAACAGTACAGTTTATTTTATCTATCGGGTTAATAATTTCTACGGTTATTATATTACAGCAGTTGCGATTTATGCAAAGCAAGAACCCGGGTTTCAACAAAGAAAATATTGTGATAGTGGATGCAGAGGGAACAGAGACCAGGAAAATTTATCCTTTGTTCAAACAATCATTGTCTGCTCACCAGCAGATAATGGGAATTGCAGGTTCGGAGCTGGGATTGGGAGCAGGAACCGGCTGGAGCCAATCGAGCTGGGAGTATAATGGCAAACAAAAGAATGCGTATGAATATTTTGTAGACAATGATTATATCAAACTGATGGGAATAGAACTGATCGCCGGCAGAAATTTTGATCCAAAAATCGCTTCCGATACGCAAACTTCTGTTATCATCAATGAAGCTATGCTGAAGGATTTTGGATGGACTAGCAATGAAGCTATTGGAAAAAAACTTACGGGCTACCAGGAAACGCTAACACCTGTTGTGATTGGTGTGGTGAAGAATTTTAATTTTCAAGCCTTTAATGAGAAAGTAGAACCTCAAATGTTTCATCAATTTCATGATTATGCAGCTTACAAATATTTTGTTCGGATAAAACCGGGTAATCCTACTGCTGCTTTGGATATCATGAAAAAGTCATGGGTAAGTGTAGTACCAGATCTACCATTCAAATATGAATTCCTGGATGAAAGCCTGGATCGGTTTTATAAATCAGAATCACGCTGGAGCAGTATTGTTGGCTGTGCAGGAGGCATCTCTATTTTCCTGGCTTGCCTGGGCCTCTTTGGCCTGGCGGCATTGGCTTCTGTAAATCGTACCAAAGAAATAGGCATACGAAAAGTATTGGGGGCCAGCATGTCGGGCATCATGGGCTTATTATCCAAAGATTTTTTAAAACTGGTTATCATAGCCATCATCATAGCCATTCCGCTTGCCTGGTATTTTATGCATAACTGGTTACAGGATTTTGCATATCGCATAAATATAGGCTGGTGGGTTTTTGCAATAACTGGTATACTGGCAGTATTAATCGCACTGCTAACCATAAGTTTCCAGGCTATAAAAGCGGCTGTTGCAAATCCTGTAAAAAGTTTGCGTACAGAATAAAAAATATAAGATCATGAGGCCGAATTAATTTTCAGCTTACCAATAAATATTAAAAAATGATAAAGAATTTCTTCCTGGTGGCGATACGCAACTTCAAAAAAGACAAAGGATATAATGCAATGAATTTACTGGGGCTGTCTATTGGTATCACTTTCAGCTTACTGCTCATCTTTTATATTATTGATGAATTGAGTTATGACAAGTATCATAAAAAAGCTAACCGGATCTTCCGTCTTGTATCTTATGTAAATGAACCCGAGAATAAAATGAAATGGGCTTCTACTCAATTCCCATTAGGCCCAACATTAAAAAAAGATTATCCTGAAGTGGAGCAGTCTGCCCGTTTTGTAAGAGCTGACAGGGCCATGTATAAAAATGGAGATAAGAAATTTTACGAAGAAAAAATATTTTATGCCGATAGTAATTTATTTCAAATATTCACTCATAAATTTTTGGAAGGTAATGCTGCAACGGCATTGATGGAGCCACATTCCATGGTACTAACGAAAAGCCTTTCCGAAAAATATTACGGGAAAGGGCACAATGCAGTTGGGCAATCTCTGCAGGATAATTCTGGAGAAACTTACAAGATAACAGCCGTTATTGAAGATGTACCTAAGCATTCGCACATCATTTTTAATGGGTTAATCTCAGTAAATACTTTGCCGCCCGATTTTGCCAATTTCTGGGGGCAGTTCAATTATTATACTTATGTATTGCTTCGCCCAAATACAAACAAGGAAGCCTTTGAAAAAAAATTATTGCCCATGTATGATAAATATATGGCCTCCATTTTTGCACAATCAAATATCAAAATTCATTATGGACTACAACCCATCACATCCATACATCTGCACAGCGATATGCAGGGAGAACCGGAGGAACTGGGTAGCATGTCTTATATCTGGATATTTTCGGCCGTGGCTTTGTTTATGCTCATCATTGCCTGTATCAATTACATGAACATGGCAACTGCACGTTCGGCCCGAAGAGCAAAAGAGATTGGCATCAGGAAAGTAGCCGGCTCCACAAAATCACAATTGGTTGTACAGTTTTTATCAGAGTCGGTAATACTTACCATCTTTTCTCTTTTAATAAGCATCGTCGCCATTTATTTCCTGCTGCCGTTTTTCAATTCTCTTTCAGGAAAATTTATTTCATTTGGTTCGTTGTTTAACCTAACTACTTTAGGGATCCTTTTTGCCATCGTTTTATTTGTGGGTTTCCTGGGCGGAAGTTATCCCGCATTTTACCTGGCAAAATTTCAACCACTTACCGTGCTGAAAGGGACACTGGCAAAAAGTTCCAGCAATGTATTGTTGAGAAAAACATTGATTGTAATACAATTTTCTATTTCTATGGTGATGCTTATCTCCACCCTGGTTGTTTACAATCAATTACAATATATGCAGCACAAAGACCTGGGATTTAATAAAGAGCATGTACTTTCTGTTGCAGCAAATGGCAATGGAGATTTGCGGGGAAAGATCTCGTCTTTTCAGAATGAGATCCGTAAGAATCCCGGCATCAGTTCAGTAAGTACCGCACAAGCTTCGCCAGGTGGCAACCTTAATTTTAATTTGTTTTCAGTTCAATCAAAAAACGGCTATGTAGAAAAGGGAATAGATACATATGGGATTGACGAAAATTATTTGGGTAACTTAAATATCAAACTTGCAAAGGGAAGAAATTTCATAGGACTTTCTGATACATTGCACAGCATGCTTATAAATGAAAGTATGGTAAAAGACTTGGGATGGGAAGAACCCATTGGCAAGCGCATAAAATTTCCAGGAGATACTAGTGGCAGGTATCTTGAAGTAGTAGGTGTGATAAAAGACTTTCATGTAAAATCATTGTATAACCCGATTGCTCCATTGCTGTTAAGTTACCGGCCAAACAGCCGTGAGGTACAGATTAAACTGGGAGCTACTAATATTCCTTCAACGATAAGCGGTATAGAAAAAACATGGAAAAATATTTTTCCAGAACTTGCTTTTGAATATAAATTCCTTGACCAGGATTTTAATTCGCAGTATGCAGCCGATCAAAAAAGAGGGAAAATATTTACCAGCTTTTCAACCCTTACAATAATTATTACCTGCCTTGGTTTGCTTGGACTGATTGCATTTACAACAGAACAAAGAAAAAAAGAGATCAGCATTCGAAAAGTGATGGGAGCAAGTACCATCCATATTGTATCACTCATCACGAGGAATTTTGTGTTATTGGTTTTGCTATCCTGTTTAATTGCATTCCCGGTGGCATATTATTTCATGCATAAGTGGCTGGAGGTATTTCCTTATAAGGAAGGATTGAAGCTAACTACATTTTTGCTTTCCGCACTTGGGGTATTAGTCATTACAATGCTTACGGTAGGCTTTCATACCATTAAGGTTGCGATATCAAACCCGGTTAACAGTTTAAAAACCGAATAAAACTACGGTTAGCCAATGGTATAAAATAAAATTATTTATCTAAATCATAAACGTCCATCATGTTTAAAACTTATTTAAATACAACCTGGAGAAACCTGGTACGAAATAAAATTTATTCCGTTATCAATATTGCCGGGCTTAGCATTGGTCTTGCATGCGCCATGCTTATTATGTTGTATGTGAAGGACGAAGTTAGCTTCGACCGGTTTCATAAAAATGTAAGTAATATTTACCGGATCGTTTCCCGGAATAAGCATGATGGAAAAGAATATCAAGATGGTAACACTGGATACCTGCAGGGGCCAAGGTTTGCACAACATGTTCCGGGCATCCGTTCATTTGTCCGCATTCAAAGTGGTACGGAAGATATAAAAAAAGGCTCAGAGGTTTATCCACAAGAATTGCTTTATGTGGATTCAGCTTTCTTTAAAGTATTTTCTTTTCCACTACTATATGGGAACGCTGGTAGTTGCCTAACCGATCAACATTCTGTTGTCCTAAGTGCCGATGAAGCAAAAAAAACCTTTGGTTCTACCAATGCTGTTGGTAAAGTGATGATGATAAAAGAAGATAGCATTTTTGTTCCTTATACAGTTACAGCTGTTGCAAAAAATACTCCTCAAAATTCATCAGTTAAGTTTAAAATGCTTTTGCCTTTCAGGGAATCGGCGAAAGATGCGGCTAACAATGAAAACTGGTACAATTATTTTTTGAACAGCATCGTAATGCTGAATGAAAATGCAAACCTGAAAAATGTAGAAGCACAGATGCAGCAATTTTACCAGAAGGATGCCGGGCAGACATTTAAGGAAATGGTAGAGAAATATGGCGGTGGTCCGGATGCTTCGATGGGTACTTATTTTTTACAACCCTTTACGGATATGCATATGAACACCGAGCTCCCGGCGCAGAATGGACTTACAGATGCAAGTAAGCCTGTGTATGCATACATACTTTCCGGTATCGCTTTGTTTATATTGCTTATTGCGTGCATAAATTTTGTGAACCTTACCGTTGCCAGATCTGTAAAAAGGGCGAAAGAAATAGGCATACGCAAAGTAATAGGCGGCGAAAGGCGGCAATTAATCACGCAGTTCCTGGGTGAGTCTTTCCTGTTATGCAGTTTTGCATTCCTGCTGGCCATCTTGTTGGTGCAACTCATTCTGCCATTATTTAATGAACTGTCAAATAAAGCACTGGCACTTTTTTATTTGTTTGATGCAAATCTGGTAGCAGGTTATATTGTGCTTTTTTTTATAACAGGAATGCTTGCCGGCTTTTATCCTGCCCTGGTTCTTTCCGGTTATAAACCTGTAGATACTTTATATAGCCGTTTTAATATCGGAGGAAAAAATTACCTCCAAAAATCGCTTGTGGTTTTGCAGTTTACGCTAGCTTCTTTTTTGATCATTGCCACACTTACAATTTATGCGCAATTTAATTTTCTTACAAATGAAAAATTAGGTTACGATGATAATGATCTTATCGTTGTAAATAAAGACAGGGTGCAACATGCAGAAGCAAGTTTGTTTGAAAATGAAATTGCTAAAGATCAGAATATAATTGGCGTGAGTGCAAAGAACATTGGCAACTGGAGAACAGGTGCCAAAACTGGAAATGATTCCAGTATACAGTTTTCTTATGAAACTATTGATGAAAATTATCTTCCGCTGCTAAAGATCCCATTGCTGCAGGGCAGGAATTTTTCGCAAGCGTTTCCTTCAGATTCCAATAGTTCTGTTGTCGTAAATGAAGCATTTGTAAAGCAGGCCGGATGGAAAAATCCGATTGGAGAGACCGTTAATTTTTTTTACAATAACAACGAGATATACCATGTTATCGGAGTGGTGAAGGACTATCATTTTGCATCCTTTAATGAAAAGATCACGCCGCAGTTATTTACTATGAAGAATTCTAATTTATATGGAACTTATTACATCAAAATAAAACCCAACAGCCAGGCAGCAGCTTTAAAGCAAGTGCAAAAGATCTTTAAACAACTTTATCCAATTAGCCCTTACTCGTACGTGTTTAAGAATGATGATAACATAAAACAATATGATGCTGTGGCAAAATGGAAACAGATCATTCTTTTCGGCGCAGTTCTTACCATTTTTATTTCCTGCATTGGATTGTTCGGGCTTTCTGTTTTATCTGCAGAAAAAAGAACAAAGGAAATAGGTATCAGGAAAGTACTTGGCGCATCTGTTAGTAATATCGTTACCATTCTTTCAACCAACTTTATTAAACTGGTTGCCATTGCGCTTATTATTTCATCGCCGATAGCTTATTGGGCAGCAAACAATTGGCTGCAGAGTTTTCCATACCGTATAAGTCTTACCTGGTGGCTATTTGCCGGTGCAGCATTGTTGGTGATATTGATTGCACTTTTTACTGTGAGTACACAAGCCTTAAAAGCTGCTGTGGCAAATCCGGTAAAATCATTACGAACAGAATAATTATTAAGTCATGATAAAAAATTATTTAAAAACAGCCTGGCGGAATATTTTTGGCAACCGTACATTTTCATTGATCAATATCATTGGTCTTTCTGTGAGCATGTCATTGGGTTTGCTGGTGATACTTATCTTAAAAGAGCAATATTCTTTTGATAATTTTCATAAAGATGCAGGGAGGATATACAGGGTAAATACAAAGGCAATCAGGACAGAAGGAGGAATGGAATCTTATGCTTCTACGCCAATTGCAGTGGGTACTGCATTGAAACAAGGTTATTCTTTTACTGAAGATGTAGTAAGAATAAACAGCCAGCTTAATGGTGATGCTATATATGGAAATGTGAATGTACCTGTACGTGGTTTTTTTGCTGACCATTCTTTTCTTGATGTTTTCAATTTTCAATTGCAGGAGGGGAATCCTGCTACAGCACTCACTTCCCCTGACGATATTTTACTTACGCCTGCTACTGCAAAAAAAATATTTGGTAATGCTGAGCCCATTGGCAAAACACTTACAATAAAGGGTTACGGAAATTTTACTGTAAAAGGGATATTTAAAACACCGCCTTCAAAAACGCATCTTGAATTTGAATTAATGGCTTCGGTACTTGCGCTTGAAAGCCTGGAAAAACAAAAAGCTGTTATGCCTTCATTGCAGGACTGGACCAATTATTACACCGGCAATGTGTATATAAAATTAAAAGATGGCATTTCGCAAAAAGAAGTGAAGACTGCATTGGCTGAGATTTACCGGAAAAATGTCTCAGGGCTGAAACTTGAAACAAGGGATAAAGGATACGAATATTACCTGCAACCTTTAACAGAAATTACACCCGGCCCTATGTTATCTAACAATAGGGGAAGAGCGTTGCCGGCCATTATCCTAAAATTCCTCAGCATACTTGCTTTTATAATCATGCTGATGGCTGGACTTAATTATACAAATCTTGTAATTGCTAAATCATTAAAACGCTCACGGGAAATAGGTGTGCGTAAAGTTATGGGTGCACAACGCAGGGAAGTGTTCTGGCAGTTCATTACAGAGTCTGTAGTATTTGCTTTGATATCGCTTGTATTTGCATACCTGATTTTATTGTTTTTAAAACCTGCATTTTTAAAATTGCGCATAACCAATGAGTTTTCAATTGACCTTAAAGAAGATTATTGGATATATGGTTATTTTATTTTCTTTGCAGTTGCTATTGGCTTTATTGCAGGCTTATTACCTGCCGGGTATTTATCTTCATTCAAGCCTATCACTGTTTTAAAAAATACTGTTGGCAATAAAGTAAACAAACGTTTCTCTTTACGTAAGGCACTGATGGTGCTTCAATTTACACTCTCCGTTGTTTTTATTTCCATTGTTCTAGTATTGAGTTCTCAGGTAAAATTTTTAATGAGATCCGACCTTGGCGTGAATGATAAAGATTTATTGAACATTAGGTTGCAGGGAAATGATTTTAAAAAACTTTCGCAAGAGATTCAATCTATTCCAGGGGTAAAAAACATTGGAGCTGTTTCTCATAGCCTTGGTACATCACAGGACAGGTCAGATGATTATAAAAAGGATGCAACCGATGCCCCTTTTGTAATGCGTGACTTTCGGGTAGATGCAAATTATATCAGCAACCTTAAAATGCAATTTGTAGCTGGACATAATTTTCATGAAAATATTTCAGCAGAAAGAGAAACAGAAGTGATCTTAAATGAATCTGCTTTAATGTTATTTGGATTTAAAGATGCTGGTTCAGCGATAGGTCAGCAGATCTTTTCAGAAGATTCTGTAGCCTTGTCTGTTAGTGGTGTAGTGAAAGATTTTCATTTTAGGCCCATGATGGATGCCATCGGTCCATTAGCTTTGCGTTATAAGCCTGCGGATTTCAGCATTATGAATATTGCCATCGAACCCGGGTCAACAGACAAGGTGATAGCAGCAATTTCTCCTATCTGGAAAAAAACAGATCCTGTACATGCGCTCGAAATCAAATTAATGAGCCAGGAAATTGATGACGCATATATTGAATCCGGTTTAGTTGATATACTTCACGTTATTGAATACGTTACCATACTTTCTGTTATAATTGCCTGCCTTGGCATGCTGGGAATGGTTATGTACAGCACGAGGCTTCGGCTTAAAGAAATAAGTGTACGCAAAGTAATGGGCGCAGATATAAAGTCCATCACAATTCTTCTAAGCCGTTCATTTATGAAACTTGTTGTGATTGGGTTGCTGATTGGTATTCCGCTGAGTTATTTATTAGGAAATATTATCCTGCAGAATTTTGCTTATAAAATAACAACACTTCCATTATTGATCATCGCAGCAGTTTTAATTATTGCCTTGTTAGGATTAATAACGATTTGTTCTCAAACAATAAAAGCGGCTTTGATTATTCCTGTAAAATCATTAAGAACAGAATAAAAAAAAGAGTCATCATGATAAAAAGTTATCTAACAACAGCCTGGCGCAATATTGTAAAGCATAAATTTCATGCTGCTTTAAATATGCTTGGCCTTTCCATAGGGATTGCTTTTACATTATTGGTAGCGGCTTATGTGTGGGGTGAGTTAAACGTTAACAGCAGTATTAAAAATATTGACAACCAGTATATTATTCAAAGCAATTGGAAAAATCCTGATATGGGCCTACGCATAACAACTGTAGGTCCGCTGGCAAAAACTCTGAAGGAAGAATATCCTGGGTTGGTAGCAGACTATTATCGTTGGGATGGTGTTACATCCAATGTTTCGAATGGAGAAAAAATATTCAGGGAAGGGTTACAGATTGGTGATAGCAGCTTTCTAACCATGTATGGTTTCGATCTGATTTATGGTGATGCCAAAAACGTATTGAATGAACCATTCTCTGTAGTGATCACAGCGGATCGGGCAATAAAATATTTTGGCAAAAAAGATGTGGTTGGACAATTATTAACCATCGAAAGTTTTTCAGGCACAAAACATGATTTCAAAATTACAGGGGTAATGCAGAATCCACCTTATAATTCTGTAAACAGGATCACTTTTGATAATGATAACCAGGTTTATGTTCCAGCAAGTTCTGCTTCTTATTTCAGCCGGTCACTTGATTCGTGGGATAATCCTTATATCGTTGGCTTTGTGGAGTTACAAAAAGGCGTAAAGCCTAAAGATCTGCAGGCTCCAATGCAGCAAATCCTGAGACGGTTTTCAAATGTACAGATCGCCGGTAATATGCACCCTTATCTTGCACCACTTTCTCATTATTATCTTCAGCAGAATAATGGTCTCGTTAAAAAAATGCTGCACACTGTTTCATTTATTGCGCTGTTCATTTTGTTAATGGCCATTATTAACTTCATCAATATTTCTGTTGGCAAGTCTTCAACACGGATAAAGGAGATCGGATTGCGAAAAGTAATGGGTGGAATGCGTAAACAGATCATTGACCAGTTTCTCACAGAATCTGTTTTGCTTGTTTTCTTTTCGATGTTGCTGGCACTTTTGATTTATACTTTGGCAAACCCATTTTTATCGGTTGTATTAGGCAAGTCAATTCCAAAACTTTCAGCTTTCCCTTTTCATTATATATTGGTTCCTGTTATATTAATCTTTGTTACAGGTTTTCTTGCTGGCATCTATCCGGCATTCATATTATCTGCAATAAATGCAGTTGATTCCGTAAAAGGAAAACTGCAATCTGTAAAGGGGAGTGTTCATTTAAGAAAGGCGTTAGTGGGGTTTCAGTTTTTTACGGCGTCAGTTGTTTTGGTAGGTGCTATCATCCTGGCAAAACAGGTCTCGTTGTTTTTTAGTAAAGATTTGGGATATGATAAAGATTATATGGTATCAGTACAACTACCGAGGGACTGGACCGCAGCAGGAGTGCAACATATGCAAACTGTCAGGGATGAATTTGCAAGGATGCCGGAGGTAAGCGCAGCTTCCCTTACCTGGTCGGTACCTGATGGAGTGGGCAGCGGAACCACGCCTTTATATGCAGAAGGAAAAGATTCCAGTGAAGCTATTCAGTATGAGTCTTTAATTGCCGATGAAAAATATCTTGGCGCATTTAAAATCCCTTTAGATGCAGGCAGAAATTTTCTGCAAACGGCAGATTCATTAAATATCCTGATCAATGAATCTGCAGTAAGATCATTAGGCCTTCAAAACGCAAGTGAAGCAATTGGAAAGCGTCTGTCTTTCTCCTCAGATTTTCGGGTTACTGTAATAGGAGTTATCAGTGATTTCCATTTCGGATCGATGAAGGACAAGATAAGGCCGATGGTTATAACACATGTTGACATGAATAAAGTTTACCGGCTGCTTTGTTTCAAGCTTAAGCCAGGAAATATTGCTACTTCAATGGATAAAATCCAAAAGAAGTGGTCGGCATTGTTACAGGGAACTTCTTTTGAATATAAATTTATGGATGAATCTCTTCAGCAACTTTACCGGTCGGAAATACAATTGAAAAAAGCATCACAGGTCGCAACTGCACTGGCACTCATCATTGTTGTGCTGGGCATCATTGGCTTCATTTCATTAAGTATTCAAAAAAGAACAAAAGAGATCGGGATCAGGAAAGTGCTGGGAGCTTCTGTTTCCAATATCGCTTCCTTATTTATGAAAGATTTTCTACCTGTATTATTAGTAGCTGGTATTATTTCAATTCCTGTATCCTGGTATATTATGCAGCATTGGCTGAACGATTATAATTACAGGATAGCAATAACACCAGCACCATTCGCCATTTCAATAATTGCATTAGGATTAATAACAGTAGTATTGATCATTATACAAATATCAAAAACTGCAACCGCAAATCCGGTAAAATCATTAAGAACAGAATAAAAATCAAACAATAAATTATGATAGATCTAAAAGGAATTTACAAATGGGTGAACACAGGAAATAATCGCACATTCATTTTAAAGGATATTAATCTTTCGGTAAAAGAAGGTGAGTTCATTTCTATCATGGGGCCATCGGGTTCAGGCAAATCAACTTTGCTGAATGTATTAGGTATGCTGGATGAATTCAATGAAGGAGAATATACTTTCTTTCATGAATCCGTTCATAAAATGAAAGAAAAGCAGCGGGCAAATTTGTACAAGCAATACATTGGTTTTGTGTTCCAGGCTTATCATCTTATTGATGAACTAACAGTATATGAAAATATTGAAACGCCATTGATATACCAGGATATGAAATCTTCTGAGCGTAAAGCAATGGTTGCTGATATGTTGGATCGTTTCAATATTGTGGGTAAGAAAGACCTGTTCCCACAGCAGCTTTCAGGCGGGCAACAACAACTGGTGGGTATAGCAAGAGCATTGATAGCAAAACCAAAATTATTATTGGCTGATGAGCCAACAGGTAATCTTAACTCAAAGCAAGGTGAAGAGATCATGAACATCTTTAAGGAACTTAATAAAGATGGTGTTGCCATTATCCAGGTTACACATTCAGAAAAAAATGCAGCTTACGGCTCCAGGATAATTAATCTTTTAGACGGGCGAATTGAACAATAAAAAAATAAAAATTAACCATGATGAAAACAAAAGCTTTAGTGATCCTTTGTATTTTCTCTATACTTACTCTTAGCAAATTGTATGCTCAGAATGCACCTACAACATACAACCTGCAAACCAGCATTAATATCGCATTGGCGAACAACATTCCCGTGAAGCAGGCAGCATTGCAGGAGGAAGCAGATAAATTAACCTTAAACCAGGCAAAATATAACAGGCTTCCGAATGTAGCAGCCAATGTAAACTATGGTATCAATAATGGCCGCAGTATTGATCCATTTACGAACAGTTACAATAACCAGCAACTATCCACTTCCAATGCAAACCTTACTGCATCGGTTCCGGTTTTTAAAGGATTGGAATTAAAAAATTCTATACAGCAGGCTTTTCTCACACAACAGGCTTCGGCAATGGAATTGCAACAGGAAAAAGATAATCTCACTTTGAATGTTATCCTTGCTTTCCTGCAATTGATGAATGATGAAGATGTGCTTGCGCTCACCAGGAACCAGATATTGGTTACACAAAAACAGGCAGAGCGTCTTGAGAAATTAAATAACGAGGGTGCTATATCGCCTTCACTTTTATATGATATGCGGGGGCAATATGCTACTGATCAATTGGCAGTTATAACTGCTGCTAAATCATTGGAAAATTCTAAGCTAAGCCTTGCACAGTATATGAATATACCCTACAAAAAAGAGATAGGTGTAGACCGTGCCGGCTTTGATATGACTATTGCTTTATATGAAGGAACTGCAGATAAAATATATGCAACGGCTATAGAAAAACTAGCGCTTGTAAAAGCTGCTGATCTTCGCACAAGGGCAGCAACAAAAGCCATCAGGGTAGCATCCGCAGGTTTTTATCCTACACTTTCATTGATAGGGCAGTTGGGATCAAATTATTCCAGCGCAGCAAGTACCAAGACGATAGCGAGTGTGAATGATGTTGCATCTGGTGACTACGTGTTTGTAAATAACACGACCTACCAGGTGATAACAAAAGATGTGAAGTTGAATAGCCATAAGATCAATTATTTTACCCAATATAATAATAACCTCAACACTTTTTTTGGCTTGAATTTGCAGGTGCCTATTTTTTCTTCCTTCCAAACAAGAACGAATGTTAGGCTCGCAAGAGTAGAAGAAAAAAGAGTTAGTTATATCGCAGAAAATACGAAGATCCAATTACGGCAGGCCATTGAGCAGGCTCACCTGAACATGACCACAGCTTATGAAAAATATAACATCACGGCAGAGCAGGTGAAAGCATTTGAAGAATCCTTCCATGCTGCAGAAATTAAATTCAACCTGGGGGCAATCAACAGCGTGGAATATTTAATTGTAAAAAACAATCTTGACAGGGCTACACAGAATCTTACCATTGCCCGGTACGAATATTTACTCAGAACAAAAGTGCTGGACTTTTACCAGGGAAGTTTGAAATAATTATTACCTGATATTTATTTTAAGAAGATTGGGCCACGGTGTGAGGGTTACAATATTAAATCGAAAAATAATTTTTTAAGGCTTCATACTTCCTGAATATGATGCTGGTTTAATCAGTTGCTATCTGTCTACCCATTTTCTGAACTCTGGCGCTTTATC